>NZ_JANHDH010000003.1:0-300000 GCF_026616195.1 Haloarchaeobius amylolyticus | reverse complement strand
TTCCTCGAAGAGTTCTGCTTCCGTGGTGATGGTCCGGTCTGTCGGGGCCGGCAGCCCCCAGCGGTCGATGATCTCCCGGACCCGGCTCTCGGGGTACTCGGCGATGATGGCCTTGCCGGAGGCGGTCGTGTGGACGTGGAAGGGACTCCCGTCGATGAGGAACCGTGGCGAGTTCGCGAACACGAGGTCGCCGTACAGCGAGACGATGCGACCGTGCTCCTCGACGGTGAAGTCCGGCTCCATCGAGGACTCCTCGTCGAGCCAGGCGATGGTCTCCTGGGCGATGCGGTAGTAGTCCTTCCGCGTGCGGACGTAGTCCCCCAGATGGCAGAACTTCGACCCGAGGTGGTACCGGTTGTCCCGGTTGACGACGTAGCCGTACTCCGCGAGCGTCGTGAGGTGACTGTGGACCGTGCTCTTCGCGAGGCCCGTCGCGTCCACGAGCTCCGTCATCGTCGCGCCTTCGAGCTCGAGGATGGTCTCGACGAGCTCCAGCGAGGCTGCCGTCGTCTTCAACCCGTGACCCGTGTCGCGTTCACCCATGGGGGCAGTCTGTCGGCCGGACGTAAAGATGTACTCCCGGGAGGGTACGGGTAGCCGTTCGGCTCGCGCGAACGTTCATACGTCTATGTGGTGTGTCAACAGTCGTCAGTGGGATTGTTCCGGACAGATTTCGTGAAACGAAGTGTTCTGGTCGTCTGTCGAGCAGAGAGCGGCCGGACCAGTATAAACTGATTCCGAGATTGGAAACGATGTACGCGTTCGTCTCAGTTGAAACCCGTTCTCACAGCCTGAGCTGTCCATTCTGGGATGCGTACTGCACGAGGTTCCGCAAAATCGAACGTTTTTAAGACCATCTGTCATCATCTATCCTGTCATCGCTGCGTGTCCTGACGCTGGTTCGTGGGTGCGAGCAGAAGCCCGGAGAGGACCCGACGAGAGAACCCCGAACTGGTCCGCCCTCAGCGCCCTTCGGGCGTCGAATCGAGTTCCTCCAGTGGCTCGTGGTTCCCGCGATAGACCTCGGGCCCGTCGTCGCTGGGGGCGGCCCACTCGCAGGCGTTCCGGAGGACCTGCCGGACCTCCTCCTGGTAGTAGATTGGGAACGTCTCGTGGCCCGGCCGGAAGTAGAACACCTTGCCCTCGCCGCGGTGGTAGCAACAGCCGGAGCGGAACACCTCGCCACCCTCGAACCACGAGGTGAACACCAGGCGCTCGGGCTGTGGGACGTCGAAGTGTTCCCCGTACATCTCCGCCTCCGGCACCACGAACTGCTCGGGCAGGCCGTCGGTGATGGGGTGGCTGGGGTCGGTCACCCAGAGTCGCTCTTTCTCGCCGGCGTCCCGCCACTTCAGGGCGCAGGACGTCCCCATCAGCTCGCGGAAGATCTTCGAGAAGTGCCCCGAGTGCAGGACGAGCAGGCCCATCCCGTCGAGGACGTGCTCCTTCACGCGCTCGACCACCTCGTCGGCGACCTCGTCGTGGGCCCTGTGCCCCCACCAGGTGAGCACGTCCGTCTCCGCGAGGACCGCCTCTGTCAGGCCGTGCTCCGGGTCGTCGAGCGTCGCGGTCTCGACCGTGAACCCGCCCTCCCGGAGCGCGTCCGCGATGACGGCGTGGATGCCGTCCGGGTAGACCTCGGCGACCGCCTCGTTCTCCTGTTCGTGCCTGTGTTCGTTCCAGACCGTCACGCGCGTCGTCATGGTCGCATCGTCGACCCGCCGGGCGCTTAAGCCTTGCCGGGCGACGTGGCGATGTCGCGGTTTTAAGTCCCGGTTGCCCGTAGCTACCTGCAATGAGTGATCCCACGTCTGACGGCGCGAACGAGCCCACCAACAAGGTCGACCGGGTGATCCAGAAGTACGACCTCGGCGACGTGGGTGACGAACTCGAACGTCTCTGGCTCGGCGACGGCGACGAGAAACGGAGCGTCCGGGACCTCGCCGACCTGTTCAACAAGCGCATCCTGCAGTCGGCCATCGACGCCAGCGACGTGGTCACGCTCGGCGAGAACATCGACCACGTCTACAACGCGCTCACGGGCGAGGAGTCGGACCAGACGCTCGTCCGGGCGCGCCTGGAACAGAACGGGGTCGACGTCGAGGGCGTCGAGAACGACTTCGTCTCCCACCAGACCATCTACCGGTACCTGAAGAACCACCGCGACGCCGAACAGCCCGAGCCGAGCGACGAGGAACGCGTCGAGAAGGCCGAACAGACCATCCAGCGCCTGCGCGGCCGGACGACGGCCGTCACCGAGCGGTCCCTCGAAGGCCTCCAGAAGAACGACGCCATCACGCTCGGGAGCTTCAACGTGCTGAACGACATCCAGGTGCTCTGTGAGGACTGTGGGCGCAGCTACGACGTGACCGACCTCCTCGAACGCGGTGGCTGTGCGTGCGAATCGGAGTAGTGTTACAGACATACTGTTGTAACATACGTGTCGGTGAGGGTGCTAGTTTCCAAAGAATTACATACCAGGGCCTGTAAGCGGGGGTATGGAACAGGTTACACGTGCTGACAAGACTGTGCGTCTCACCGTAGAGAACATCGGTGGTATCTCCGAGACCAGCGTCGAGTTCGACGCGGGGGTGAACGTACTGGCAGGCCGCAACGCGACGAACCGGACCTCGCTGTTGCGCTCCATCATGGCCGTCCTGGGCAGCGACGACGTCTCCATCAAGTCCGATGCAGAGGAAGGCTACGCCGAACTCACCATCGGCGACCAGACGTACACACGACACCTCTACCGGGAGAACGGCACCACGCGGATGGAGGGCGACCCCTACCTCGACGACCCCGAACTCGCCGACCTGTTCGCGTTCTTGCTCGCGACCAACGAGACGCGACAGGCCGTCCTGACCGAGCAGAACCTCCGCGAACTCATCATGCGGCCGGTCGACACGGACGCCATCAAGGACGAGATCGACACGCTGGAGGACGAGAAGGCCCGTATCGACGACCGGCTCGACGAGCTCTCCCGGCTCAGCCAGCGACTCCCGGAACTCGAGACGAAACGCGCCGAACTCGAGGACGAGATCGACGAGAAACGCGCCGAACTCGAGGCCAAGCGCGAGGAGATAGAGGCCGCGGACGCGGACGTCGACGAGTCCAGAGAGGAGAAGGAAGAACTCGAGGCGAAGATGGAGGAGCTCAGCGACGTGCGCGCCGAGCTGAGCGACGCCCGCCAGGAACTCGAGGTCCAGCGCCAGAGCCTCGAGGCGCTGCGCGAGGAGAAAGACGAACTCGAGACGGACGTGGAGGAACTCCCCGCCGAACCGACCGGGAAGATAGACGACATCGACGCGGAGATCTCCCGGCTCCGCAAGGAGAAACAGAGCCTCCAGTCGGAGGTGAGCACCCTCCAGCAGATCATCCAGTTCAACGAGGACAACCTCGAGGGCGCGAGTTCGGACATCCTCGACGCGCTGACCGACGGGCACGAGTCCGACGACGGCCCCGTCACCGACAAGTTGCTCGACGACTCCGAGCAGGTCGTCTGCTGGACCTGCGGCCACGAGGTCGACCGCGAGGACATCGAGGCGACTGTCGAGCGCCTCAAGGAGCTCCGCAAGGAGAAACTGAGCGAGTCCCGCGACATCGACGACGAGATAGACGACCTCGAGAACGAGCGCATCACCTACCAGGAGAAAGAGCGCCAGCGCAATCAGGTCACCCAGCGCCTCGAACGGACGCGAGAGCAGATCGAGAGCCGGGAGGCGAACGTCGACCAGCTCGAGGACCGGCTCGCGGAACTCGAGAGCGAGGTCGAGGACATCGAGGCCGAGGTCGAGTCGCTCCAGACCCGGAAGGACGACACCGTCCTCAGCCTCCACAAGGAGGCGAGCCAGCTCGAGGTCGAGCTGAACCGCCTCGAACGCGAGCGCGACGAGCTCGACCGCGAGATCGACGAGGTCGACGACGAACTCGACACCCGTGCGGACCTCGAGGCCGAACGTGAGGATATCAACGCCGAACTGGAGGACCTGCGCACCCGCATCGAGCAGATCGAGGCCGAGGCGGTCGAGTCGTTCAACCACCACATGGAGACGGTGCTCGACGTCCTCGAGTACGAGAACATCGCCCGTATCTGGATAGAACGGAGCGAACGCGAGGAGCGCGAGGGACGCCGGAAGGTGACGAAGAAGGACTTCACCCTGCACATCATCCGTGAGTCCGAGTCCGGCACGGCCTACGAGGACACCATCTCGCACCTCTCCGAGAGCGAACGCGAGGTCACCGGGCTGGTGTTCGCGCTGGCGGGCTACCTCGTCCACGACGTCCACGAGGAGGTCCCGTTCATGCTGCTGGACTCGCTGGAGGCCATCGATTCCGACCGAATCGCCCGGCTCGTCGACTACTTCCAGGACTACCCGGACTTCCTCGTGGCGGCGCTGCTGCCCGAGGACGCCGAGGCCGTCGACGACGCCCACCCGCGCATCAGCCAGATCTGACGCCCGGCTGCCGCCGTTTTTCGGGCTGACTGCGGGCCGCTGTGAAGGCACGAACCGACAGTCATCGTGGTCCGAACGTCCTTCGAAGGAGCGACCGATGCCAGTGGTCTAGTGATTCACATACATTCAATCATGATTATACACTGGGCGACACGCCATCTACCCAGACGCTGAAACGTTATTGCCGCCGGATTCGTCACCGTGAAATAGTGGTGGTATGATTCGTATGCGGTACAATTCTGGTAATCTATCGCAGTATTCGAGTGTAATACGCTAATGAATAATACCCATGTTTCAGGTTTCCACTCAGGTATCGTTTCGTCAGTCTGCGCTTTGAACCACCAGATTGAACGCACGTGTGTCCAAGTGACACGAATCATATAGCTGAATCTGTGACTGCCGCGCAGGTCAGCTCACTCCCGGTGCTCGTCGTATCCCGAACGACGGGCTATCCATCGACAAGCGGAGGCAAACTGGCGTCGACACCGAGAGTCGGGGGTCGCGCAGGAAGGAGAACGGTCGCTATAGCCGTGGCTGGCCAGCCCGACCGGCGGTGTTGCGGTGGGGCTGCTCGTGTGTGGCTATCGCAGGTCGCGCTGGACGCGGTCGGTCATTCGGGCACGCCGGTCACGACGACCGGGATGTCGGACCGGAGCAGCACCGACTGGGTGGTGCTGCCGAACAGTGCCTTCCCGACGGGGGTCCGTTTCCGGCCGGCGATGACGATCTGCTCGGCACCGACGTCCTCGGCCGCGTCGAGGATGCCCCGGTCGACGGGACTGTATATCTCCTGCTTGTCGACCTCGATGTCGTGCGCCTCGAGTTGGGACCGGACCTCGATGACCGCATCGCTCTCCTCCGGCGGGAGCGACTCGTCGACGGGCGTGTTGGCGTCGTCCTCCTCGACGTACGAGTGGACGATGGTCACCGCGACGTTCGTCGACGCGTCCGGGAGGTTCCGGATGTACTCGACCTGCGTTCGTGCTCGCTCGATATCTGTACCGACTGCTGCCAGTATCCGATACATGCAGTCGTGCTAACGACCTGCACCATTATAGAAGGATGGGGGCGGTACCACCGCGTGGGGACCCGGGGAGCGGAATCGTTAACCACCCCTTCGTACATGGAGTTAGCATGAGTACGCGCCGCGTCTGGACAGCCGTGCTGTTCTGCTTTATCGCCGGGCACGGGGTGCTCCAGCAGACGAGAGGAGCCCTCCTGCCGGTCTTCGAGACCGAGTTCATCGTCACGCAGGACCTGCTAGGGCTGGTCGGACCCGCCGGGACCGTCGGATTGCTCACCGCGGTCATGGTCGTGGGGATGCGCTCCGGGTCGCTCGACATCAGACGCATGCTGGGTATCGGCATGGTGGCCGTGGTGGCGTGTTCGTTCGTCATCAGCCTGACCTCGTCGTTCGCTGCGGTTCTCCTGTTGTTGCTGATACAGGGCCTCGGGCTGGGAATCGTGCGTGGCCTCGACCGGCCCCTGTTGAGCCACCTCTACCCCGAGACGCGCGCCCGGATGTTCAACCTCTACGGGCTGCTGTGGGCGCTCGGTGCCACTGCAGGCCCACTGCTGGTCAACGCCGTCCTCGCCAACGGAGACTGGCGTCTGATGTACGTCCTCGTGGGAGTGGCCCTGGTACCGCTACTGGTGCTGCTCTGGCGGCTCGAACTCCCCGAAGCGACCTGGTCGGAGGAGACCATCTCGCTGGCGGGTCTCAGGACGGTCCTCCACCGACCGGCCATCCTCGGCATGGTCGCTGCCCTCCTCTGCAGTGGCTTCGTCGAGGGCACGGTGTTCACGTGGTTGCCCTTCTTCGCGACGCAGTTCCTCCCCCGGGAGACGGCGAACGTCCTGCTGTCGAGTTTCCTCGTGATGTACATCCCCGGCCGACTCGTCTACAGCGTCCTCGCGGACAGGCTCGGCCATCTGGAGCTGGTCGCCCTCGTCGGGCTCGGGTCGCTCCCACTGCTCGTCCTCGCGTTCGTGTTCCGGGTCGAGACCGTCCTGCTTCCGGTCGTCATGGGGCTCGGGTTCTTCATCGCGGGCTTCTTTCCGACGCTCTCCGCGTTCGGTATGGACGCAGCACCAGGATTCAGCGGCCCGGTCAACGCCATCGCAACCGGGGCGAACTTCGTGGGAATCACGGTCGGCCCCTTCGTCGTCGGCCTGCTCGCGGCCCGGTTCGGCATCTCGGACGCGATGCCCATCCTGGTCCTCGTCATGGGTGCACTCGTCGTCGTGACGGCCACCACCTACGTCGCGGTGGGACGGTCCGGTGCCGCCGGGGTCGCGGACGTCGTCTGACCTGCACCCGAATTTGACACGACCGGAACGATTACTACCGGTTGCCCTGTCTCTAGTGGCGTATGCAACCAGTCCGCATAGCGGGCGTAGCCGTGACGCCGTTCGGCGAACACCCGGACCGACACGGCAGGGACCTGTTCGCCGAGGCGAGTGACCGGGCACTCGCGGACGCGGCCGTCCCGCACGCCGACATCGACGAGGTACTGTACGGCAACTTCATCGGCGAGGTCACGGAGGACCAGGGCCACCAGGGCCCGCTCGTGGCCGCGGCCGCCGGGACGACCGCGGCGGCGACACGCTTCGAGAGTGCCTGTGCGTCCGGCGGGGCCGCGATGCGTGCTGGCGTCAGGGCAGTCCGGAGCGGCGAGGCCGACGTCGTCCTGGTCGGCGGGATGGAGCGGATGACGAACGTCGACGTCCACGAAGCCACAGATGCGCTGGCGCTCGCGGCCGACGACCTCCACGAACGTCGGGTGGGGATGACCTTCCCGGGCGCGTACGCCTTGCTCACGAGGGCGTACCTCCGCGAACACGGTGGCTCCCGCGAGGACCTGGCCGCGGTCGCGGTCAAGAACCACGAGCACGCCATGAACAACGACAAGGCCCACCTGCAGCAGCAGATCACGGTGCAGGACGTCCTCGACGCCCCGCCCATCGCGGACCCCATCGGCCTGTACGACGCGTGCCCCATCAGCGACGGGGCGGCCGCCGTCGTCCTCGTCAGCGAGGACTACGCCGACGAGCACGAGGTCGACGCGCCGGTCGCCGTGACAGGGACGGGCCAGAGCAGCGACACGCTCGCGCTGCAACGGCGGGTGAACCGGGCGTACACACCGGCGACGGAGCGGGCGGCGAACACCGCCTACGACCAGGCGGCAATCGGCCCCGACGACGTCGACCTCGTCGAGGTCCACGACTGCTTCACCATCGCGGAGGTGCTCGCGCTCGAATCGCTTGGATTCTACGAGCCCGGGGCGGGTCTGTCCGCGGCAGCCGACGGCGAGACGGCCGCCGACGGCGACCGCCCCGTCAACCTCTCCGGCGGGCTGAAGGCGAAGGGTCACCCCGTCGGCGCGACCGGCGTCGCCCAGATCGCGGAGGTCACCGACCTCCTGACCGGGGAGCATCCCAACAGCGACGCGGTTCCCGACGCGACGGTCGGGCTCGCCCACAACGCCGGCGGCACGGTCGCGAGCGCCATCGTCCACGTGCTGGAGGTGACACAGTGAGCCGAGCCTCTGCGCACCCCGGCTACGACGACTTCCTCGACGCCATCGACGCGGACGCGGGCTACTACCTCCACTGCCAGTCGGGACACGGCGTCGTCCCGCCAGCCAGACGCTGTCCGGTCTGTGGCGACGTCGAACTCGAAAAGCGCCAACTCCCCGAGACCGGAGTGCTGGAAGACGTGACGACCATCCACGTCGCCCCCACGGCGTTCGAGGGGGCTGCGCCGTACCACGTCGGGCTCGCCAGGTTCGGGTCGGTGACGGTTACCGGGCGAGTCCGGGGTCTCGACGACGCCGAGACCGCGACCGGCACCGATGTCGTCCCGTCGGCGGAACCGGCGGCGTCTGGCGATGCACGGCTGCTCGTCCTGCGACCGACCGAGTAGCAGTTCCTTCCTGTGTCTTAGGCGGTCACCTTGCTCCCACACTACACCACACCAAGACAGCGTCGAGCGCCTCGCAGGGACTACCTCTACCCGGGTCGCTTATGAAGTGGGCCCGCGTTACAGTGGAACAGACGCTATGTCAGACCAGCCCACGGATTCGGCAGCGGTAGCGCACGAACCGTCCCGGGCGTTCGTCGAGTCGACGAACGTCTGGGCGTTCATGCAGGAGTACGACATCGCCGACTACGACGAACTCGTCGAACGGACCACGACCGAGATAGAGGGCATCCCGGCGTCCGGGGTCGACTGGTTCTGGGACGAACTCGTGGACTACCTCGACATCGAGTTCTACGAGGAGTACGACCAGGTCAGGGACGATGGCGGGGCGCGACGCGCCTCGGAGGGCGCGAGCGGCGAAGCCGCGAGCAGCGATGGTCCACAGTTCACCGAGTGGTACCCTGGCGGTACCATCAACACTGCCCACAACGTCGTCGACCGACACGCCGTCCAAGAGAACGAGACGCGGAACAAGGTCGCCCTCATCTGGGAGGGTGAGCCGGGCGACGTCCGCGAGATCACGTACCACGAACTCCACAGACAGTCGAACAGGGTGGCGAACTACCTCGAATCCGTGGGCATCGAGACCGGCGACACCGTCGGCCTCTACATGCCGATGGTCCCGGAGGTCGTCGCCATCCTCTACGGCTGTTTCAAGGTCGGCGCCATCGCGGTCCCCATCTTCTCCGGTTTCGGGGTCGATGCGGCCGCCACCCGCATCGCGGATGCGGAGTGTTCGGTCCTGTTCACGGGCGACGGGTTCTACCGCCGCGGCAGCGAGGTCCGACTGAAAGGGGCGGCCGACGACGCCATCGAGGCGGCCGGGTACGTCGAGGAAACCGTCGTCTTCGACAGGCTCGGCGGGTCTGATGCGAACTCGGCTGTCTCGGTGCCCTGGACCGAAGGCCGGGACGAGTGGTGGGCCGACGCGGTGGCGACACAGGACGACGCGTACGAGACGAAGGAACTGCCGGCGAACCAGGAGTCGATGCTGCTGTACTCCTCGGGGACGACGGGCAAGCCGAAGGGCATCGTCCACACCCACGCCGGCGCCCTGCTGCAGTGCGCCAAGGAGATCCACTTCGGCTTCGACCAGAAG
Organism: Haloarchaeobius amylolyticus; assembly: GCF_026616195.1. Lineage (NCBI taxonomy): Archaea > Methanobacteriati > Methanobacteriota > Halobacteria > Halobacteriales > Halorubellaceae > Haloarchaeobius > Haloarchaeobius amylolyticus. The sequence continues at coordinate 290,465 of NZ_JANHDH010000003.1, read as the reverse complement.
CCCGCAGACCGGTTCTTCTGGGTCAGCGATATCGGCTGGATGATGGGGCCGTGGACGCTCATCGGCAACCACGCCTTCGGCGGGACCGTGTTCATGTACGAGGGGGCACCGGACCACCCGGAACCGGACCGCTTCTGGGAGATGATCGACCGGCACGAACTCACCCAGTTCGGCATCTCGCCGACCGCGATTCGCGCCCTGCGCAAGCACGGTGACGAGTGGGTGGAGAAGCACGACCTCTCGAGTCTGCGACTGCTCGGGAGCACGGGCGAACCGTGGGACCCCGAGTCCTGGCACTGGTTCTACGAGCACGTCGGCGGCGGCGAGGCGCCCATCATCAACATCTCAGGCGGGACCGAGATATGCGGGTGCTTCCTCATGCCGATGCCCATCAACGACCTCAAGCCGTGCAGTCTCGGCGGCCCGGGGCTCGGGATGGACATCGACGTCGTGGACGCCGACGGCGAGAGCATCCGCGAGGACAACGAACGCGGGTACCTCGTCGCTCGCGACTCCTGTCCGAGTATGACGAAGTCGCTCTGGTCGGGCGACGAGCGCTACCTCGAGGAGTACTGGAGCACCTGGGACGACCTGTGGGACCACGGCGACTGGGCCCAGAAGGACGCGGACGGCTTCTGGTTCCTCCACGGCCGGGCCGACGACGCGCTCAACGTCGCCGGCCGGAAGGTCGGTCCCGCCGAGATAGAAGGGGTCCTCTGTGAACACGAGGACATCAACCAGGCCGCGGCGGTCGGCGTCCCCGACGACACGACCGGGACGGCCGTCGTCGCGTTCGTCATCCCCGAGCCGGGCGTCGACCCGGACGACGACCTCGCGAGCGAACTCCGCGAACTCGTCGGCGAAGAACAGGGCAAGCCGTTCCGCCCCCGCGAACTGGTGTTCGTCGACGACCTCCCCCGGACACAGTCGGGGAAGGTCATCCGGCGGGCGGTCGAATCGGTCTACCGCGGCGAGGACCCCGGCGACCTCTCGTCGATGGAGAACCCGGCGGCGCTCGAGGCCATCGAGGACGCCATCTAGGCGGCATCCGGGCGTCGCTCTGCGGTCCGGTTCTGTTTCTCGAAAAGCGTCGAACGGCGAGCGACGGGTGGGTGCTATGGGTTTGCAGTGGGAGTCGTCGCGATGCCGGTTCGACGGTGTGGCACGTGTGGGAGTCGGTCGTCCGGGTCGATACGTCTCTCAGCTGGTCCGCTCGGCGTAGGGTGTGACACCCGCGTCGTCCATGCGCTGGAGGAATCGCTCGCGACGAGCCTTGCGTTCCTCGTCCGACATGCGCTCTTGCGTCCAGACCTGCCCGCTGGTATCCTGGTGGACGACGACCTCCTCGACGGGGTCGAGCGCCTCGACGCGCTCGATTATCTCGTCGTTCATGTCGATGAAGTAGGTACACAGCTGCGACGTCAACAGCAACGTCACCTCGACGTGACGGCCGCCGTCGTTAGTCTCGATACCTTCGACGAGCCCGAGGTCGAGGATGCTGATGGGATGGTTGCTCGCACAGCTACACGGGTCGAGCACCTCGTCGAGCTCCGCCTTGATGGCTGTCTTGAGTGGGTCGTCGAACTCGTGGTCGGGGGTGATGTGGTCGGGCATGCTCATGCGCTGGTCTCGTAGGTGGACCACGGTGCGGCCGGGAAGTCCTCCGCCTCGCGGAGTTCCTGGCGCTGCTGGTCCCACTTGTCGCCCTCGATCTGGTCGCGGATCTCCTCGGGGTCCTCGCCGAGCAGGCGGAGCGCGTTCTTGCCGAGGATCTTCTCCTTGATCTCCTGGGTGACCTCGGGGTAGTCCTGGTTCACGCGGAGGTCCTCCGGCATCTCGAAGTTCCAGATCCCTTCGATGGGTGGCTGCGGGTGCAGCGCCGTCGCGCCGCTGGCGAAGAGGATGCGGTCCGGGCCGGCCCAGTACAGCATCTCACCGAGCGACTCGGCGAACTTGCGCGGTCGTGAGTTGACCATGCAGGCCGTGTTCTCGAGGTTCGCGTACACGTTGTCGTGGCTGGCCATCGCGAACACGGTCTCTTCGAGGAACGAGAATCCTGCGTGGATGATCTCGAAGTTGAGGTCCCGGAACGACGATGCTGCGTCCTCGACGTCGTCCATCCGGAAGTACTTCACCGGGGCCGTCGCGAACGGGATGAACTTGTGCATCGCGACGGTGTCGACGTCGCTGTCCGCTGCGGCTTCGAGGATGGGCCAGACCGATTCCTCGTTCAGCTGCAGCGAGAGGTCGTGCCCGTTCTGGTAGCGCGACGGATAGAGCTTGATACCCTTCACGAAGTCCTTCGAGGCGTAGTGATGGACCTGCTCGACGGCATCGTCTTCGAGCGGGTTGATGTCGACGTACATCGACGTGCGTGTCGGGTTCTGCTCGCAGAACTCGAAGCCCTTCTCGCGGGAGACGTACCCGTCGTGGAAGTAGTCGTCGAGCGGGAGCGAGTGGTACACCGTGTAGTCGATCTGACTCTCCAGGAAGAGGAGACGGGCCAGTTCCTCGGGCGAGTGGTCTCGGTAGAACACCTCCTCCGACGGGACGTGGCTGTCCGGGAGGAGTTTCGCGCCGAGTTCGTAGGTCTCGTCGTCCCATCGCTGGGCGTGCGGGTGCTTGTGGTTGTCGGGTGTGTGGTTGAAGCAGTGACCGACAGCGTCAACCACCAATGCGCCAGACTCTAGCATACACAGTCCCTGTTCCGTACATACCGTATTAAAGTTATGGATGGTTCCGAACATTTACCAGTCACTGGCGTATCAGCTAGCCGCCGTCACACCGGGGCCGGGGAACATTTAATCTCCCTTGGCCGAGTTCTACGGTAGACCATGAGTGGTAGACTCACTGATACCGTAGCACTGGTTACCGGCGCCGCCTCCGGCAACGGACGGGCCATCGCTCGCCGATTCGCCGAGGAGGGCGCGAGCGTCACCGTCGCCGACCTGCAAGAGGAACCCCGTCTCGGGGGTGACCCGACACACGAGGCCATCGAAGCCGACGGCGGGACCGCGCAGTTCGTCCAGACGGACGTGACCGACGTCGGTGCATTGCAGAACGCGGTCGACCAGACCGTCGACGCGTTCGGGTCGCTCGACGTGATGGTGAACAACGCGGGCGTCGACCGCCAGATGCCCATCGAGGAGGCCACGATGGAGGACTACGAGTTCCTGATGGACATCAACATGAAGGGCGTCTACTTCGGCTGTCAGGCTGCCATCGAGGTGATGCTGGCGCAGGACGGCGGCGGGAACATCATCAACATGTCCTCCATCGGGGGCATCCGCGGCCTGCCGAACTCGTCGCTCTACTGCACTTCGAAGGGCGCCGTGACGAACCTCACCCGTCAGCTGGCCGTCGAACACGGCGAGAACGACATCCGGGTGAACGCGCTCAACCCGGGCCTCATCGAGACGGCGATGACCCAGGAGGACGGCGACACGGCCGGTGGCCTCCTCGAACAGACCCCACTCGGGCGTGCTGGCCAGCCGGAGGAGGTCGCCGACGCTGCCCTCTTCCTCGCGAGCGACGAGTCGTCGTTCGTGACCGGCCACAACCTGGTCCTCGACGGCGGCTTCACCGCCTGAGCCCCAGTACAGCACGATCGCGCAGGTCGTAACGATTTTGTAGACCGTGCGAGACTGTCTCTGTGTATGCTTCACACCGAGGGGCCACTGCTGTCGATAGACTGTGGTGCCCGCACGACGACCACCGAAGACATCGACGACGTCCTGGAGACGTTCGTCGGTGGCCGCGGCGTCGCGACGAAACTCGCCCACGAGCGGATTCCCTTCGACACCGACCCGCTCGGGCCGGAGAACCGACTCTACCTCAGCACGGGGCCGATGCAGGCATCGAACATGAGCTTCACCGGGCGGATGAACTGCACGAGCGTCTCGCCCCAGACCGGCGGTCTGTTCTCGTCGAACGCCGGTGGGTTCATGTCCCGCAACTTCGCCGATACCGGCTACGCCGCGGTGGAGTTCACCGGTGCATGCGACGAACTCAGCATCGTCCACGTCACCGACGAGGGCGTCGAGTTCGAACCCGTCCCGGACCTCGAACTGGCGACGGTGCCCGAGACGGTCGCCTACATCGAGGCGGAACACGACCTGGAGCCCGAGCACACGGCCTGCATCGGGCCCGCCGGCGAGAACGCGGTCCGGTTCGCCTCCATCATGACGACCGAGAGCCGGGCCTTCGGTCGCGGGGGGCTCGGCGCCGTGCTCGGCTCGAAGAACATCAAGGCGATCACGTTCGCGGGCGACTCGGCACACGACATCGAGATTCCGCCCGTCCAGATGGACGTCCATCGGGACGCGGCGACCTCGGACAGCCTGATGAAACGCCAGGGCACGACCAACGTCACCGACCTCGCCAACGAGGTCGACGCGCTGCCGACCCGGTACTTCTCCGAACTATCGTTCGAGGGTGTCGAGGGAATCAACGGCGACAGCGTCGAGCAGAAGAAGTACAAACGCGGGACGTGCTCGGCCTGCGCGTTCGCCTGCAAGCTCCCGACGAAGGACGAGGAACGCGGCGTCGAGACCGAGGGGCCCGAGTTCGAGACCGTCATGTCGTTCGGGGCTAACGCCGGGGTCGACGACATCGTCGACGTGATGAAGTCGAACGACCTCTGTGACGAGTTCGGCATGGACACCATCTCCTGTGGCGACGTGGCCTCCGCCTATCTGGCCAGCGAGGACGAGTTCGGCAACACCGACCTCATCTTCGACCTCGTCGAGAAGATCGCCTACCGCGAGGACGTCGGCGACATGCTCGCGGAGGGTATCGACCGCTTCCACGAGGAGCTCGGCGTCGAGAACTGGACCGTGAAGGGCCTGGAGTTCGCCGCCCACGACGGCCGGACGCTCCACGGGCAGGGGCTGAGTTACGCGACCGCGAACCGCGGCGCGGACCACATGTACACGACGCTGTACTCGTGGGAGTACCCTCTCGTGGGTAAGGAAGAGGCCCTCTCCCAGAGCGGTCTGGAGGGCAAGGCGCCCTTCGTGGTCCGGCAGGAGAACGCGCGAGCCTTCGAGGACTGCGGCATCGTCTGTCGGTTCTCGCGCGGGACGATGACCGAGGAACGGTACGAGGGACTGTTCGACGCGGACTACGACGACATGCTCGCCATCGGCTCGCGCGTGGTCGAACTGGAACGCCACTTCAACAACCAGCGTGGCTTCGACCGGTCCGACGACCGGCTGCCGTACGACCTGCCGGACTTCGAGATGGCGCTCGACGAATACTACGGCGTCCGCGACTGGAACGACGACGGAACCGTTCCCGACGACCACGTGACAGCGGCCGGGTCTGACTAGTCGTCTCCATCGCACACTTGCTTCGGGGTCCCCACGGGGAATCTTGCCAGAAACGAACGCTTTTGTGGGTGGTCTGTGTTACTCTGGGTCATGAGGGTTGCAAATTACTACGGCTCGGGAGATATCCGTGTCGAATCGGTGGCTGAACCAGCGGTCGGCGCGGACGATGTACGCATCGAGGTCGCCGCCTGCGGTATCTGCGGCACGGACCTGCACGAGTTCGAGGACGGACCTGACCTGACGCCCGACGAAGACACGCCCCATCCTCTGACCGGGGTCTCGCTGCCTGTCCCGCTCGGCCACGAATTCAGCGGGACCGTCACAGAGGTCGGCAGCGACGTGTGCGACGTCGCGGTCGGCGACGAGGTCACAGCCAACCCCGCGATGGTCTGTGGGGACTGCCGGTACTGTGCCGAGGGTCGCCACAACCTCTGCGAGTCGGTCGCGAACATCGGCCTCTCCGCTGCCAGCGGTGGGTTCGCCGAGTCCGCGGTCGTCCCGGCGAGCAACGTCGTCCAGCTCCCCGACAGCGTCCCGGTCGAGTACGGGGCGCTCGTCGAGCCATTCAGTGTCGGCGTGCACGCGACGCGACGTTCCGGGATGCAGGCCGGGGATAGCGTCGCCGTCTTCGGCGCCGGGCCCATCGGGATCTCCATCGTCCAGGCCGCGAAGGCTGCCGGCGCGACGGACGTGTTCGTCTCCGAACCCCGGGCGAAGCGCCGTGAGATCGCCGAAGCGGTCGGGGCGACAGAGACGCTCGACCCGACCGCGACGGACGCGGTCGACGAGATCACCGACGCGACCAACGGTGGCGTCGATGTCGCGTTCGAAGCGGTCGGCATCGAACCGACGTTCAGGGCGGCCATCGAGGCGACGAAACGCGGCGGCCAGATAACTGCGGTCGGCATCTCCGACGACGACGTCGGCCTCACGCCAAACGAACTCGTCGTCGTCGAACGGAGCATCAACGGGTCGAATGGGTACCTCAGTGGGCCACTCGCGGACCGCGAGTTCGAGATGGTCACGAGCTTCCTCGAATCCGGCGAGTTCGACCCCGAACCGATGATCACCGCACGAATCTCGCTCGAGGATCTCGTCGACGAGGGCTTCGAGGCCCTGCTCGATTCGGAGAGCGAGCACGTCAAGATCCTCGTCGAACCGTAGCGCGGGACCACTCCAGACGTACCGACGACCGAAACCGACGATACCCTTTTGATTGCCGTCTGTGAACCCTTGACCATGCCAGCCGAAGAACTGCCGAGACTTGGCTTCGGGACCGTCGGTATCACCGACCCGTCGACCGTCGAAACCGCACTCGAGATCGGCTACCGCCACATCGACACCGCGCAGTGGTACGAGAACGAAGCCATCGTCGGAGAAGGAATCGAGCAGAGCTCTATTCCCCGTGAAGCGGTGACCGTCGCGACGAAGGTCCTCCCGGAGAACCTGGGTGCATCGGACGTGCGACGGACCACAGAGGAGAGCCTCGACCGACTCGGGCTCGACGCCGTCGACCTGCTCTACGTCCACTGGCCGACGAACGCCTACGACCCCGAGGAGACGCTCGGTGCGTTCGATGACCTGTATACTGACGGGAAGATACGCGGTGTGGGGCTGAGCAACTTCACCCCTGCACTGCTCGACGAGGCGCGTGAAATCCTCGACGCACCGATGCTGGCGACACAGGTCGAGATGCATCCGCTGCTCCACCAGGAGGAACTGGTCGAGTACGTCCAGCAGGCCGATATGTACCTCGTCGCCTACTCACCCCTCGCACAGGGGGCAGTCTTCGACGAGCCAGTGCTGCAAGATATCGCCGCCTCTCACGGTGTCTCCGTCGCACAGGTCAGCCTCGCATGGCTGTTCAGCAAGGACAACGTCGCGGCTATCCCGAAAGCATCCGGTGATCACATCCCAGACAACTACGACGCACTCACGCTGGAACTCACCGAGGACGACCTCAGGCGTATCGATGATATCGAACGGGAGGTTCGAACGGTTGATCCTGCCGAGGAGGAGAAGGTCGATAGCACGCCATGGGCCGAGTAGACGCCGTCTGCGGGGGTAGCTGAATCCGAAACTATTTGATACTGTGTGGCATCTCTTGGCACGGAATGTCCGAATCAGCATATCCGCGTGGCCTCGCCCACGTCGGGCTCACCGTTCCGGACCTCGACGAAGCGATCGACTGGTACTGTGACGTCCTCGGGTTCAGCCACGTCAAGGGTCCCGACGAGATAACGGCCGACGAAGGATACGGCGGTCGACAGGCGGCGAATCTCCTCGGCGAATTCGAGACGATGCGCTTTGCACATCTCGCCACAGGCAATCAGATCGGAATCGAGCTGTTCGAGTTCACCTCCACGGGCGCTCACTCGGAGCCGGACCCGACTCGAGCAGGGTTGTTCCACCTGTGTGTCATCGACCCAGACGTCGAGGGACTCGCCGCACGCATCGACGAACACGGCGGCGACCACTACTCGGAGGTGTGGGAGATTTTCGAGGACGACGACGAGTACACCCTGACGTACTGCAAGGACCCGTACGGCAACCTGCTGGAGATCTACTCGCACAGCCACGAGCGGATATACAGCAACCGGGACGCGTAGTACTCCTCGCCGAGGCCGGCCCAGAGAGCGCGGCGACGACTCGGGACCTCTCTTCTTCCGTACCGCACTCCGTCGGGTACAGCCCAGTGTGAGCAGTGTGACGGCGAGCCAACTCGACCACCGACGGGACCCACGATACACCGGGCGGCATCGCGTCGGTCGGTGCGATGAGGACTGGAACGAGACGCACCGGTCTGCAGCAAGAATCTGTTACCGTCTACCGAGAGCCGCGTCGAACTGGTGAGCTGAAAATACGGAACGACGTCGTAGACGAAGGTCGGTCAGTCGCCGCGAAGAGGAGCGCCCGGTGCGCTCACTTCACCACGTCGATCTTGCGACGGTCGATGGACAGGGCGACCGCAGCGACCACGACGACGCCCAGGACGATCTCCTGGATGAATGGGTCGACCGCGGTGAGGTTCATACCGTTCTGCAGCACGGCGATGACGAGGACGCCGAGGAGCGTCCGGTGGGGGCCGCCGACACCGCCGGTCAGCGCGGTCCCACCCATGACGATGGCCGCGATGCTCGGCAGCAGGAACCCTTCGCCCATCTGTGCAGACCCCGAGGAGATGCGGGCGGCGAGCAGCGCGCCAGCAACCCCACAGAGCAGACCAGAGAGGATGAACGGGTAGATCTTGTACCGGTCGACCTTCGCCCCGGCGAGTTCGACGACGCGCTCGTTCTCACCGAGGGCATAACAGTAGCGCCCGAACTTGGTCCGCCAGGCGAGGAACACGGTGAAGCCGTAGAACAGCAGGCCCCACATCACGAGGTTCGGAATCCCAGGTATCCATTCGCCGGTGGCGATGTTCCGGACGGTGTCGTTCCGGAACGTGATGGACGAGCCGTCGGTCACGATGAGGGCGAGCCCACCCATGATCGAGAGGGTACCCAGGGTGACCAGGAACGACGGCACCTTGAGCTTGGTGAACACGAGCCCGTTGATGGCGCCAGCGAGCATGCCGACGACAACGGCGATGACCAGCGCGAGGACCCCGTAGTCGCCCACGAGGACAGCGGCGACGACCCCGGTGAGCGTCACGAGCTGTGCGACCGAGAGGTCGATACTCTGTTGCAGGATGGGGAACGTCCCCGCCAGTGCGACGAGCAACAGGAACGCACTGTTCTTCGCGACGTTCGTGATCAGGTTCCCGTAGGTGAGGAAGTTCTCCGACTGCAGGGAGAACACGATACCCAGGACGATCAACATGGCGAAGGGGCCGACGTCGATGATCCAGTCCTGGAGTGTCCGTTGGTCTCGTTGTTCGGCTATCCACTTCGAAATCGTGTTCTCTTGCGTGTTTCCGCTCATTGTTAGATCATCCGCTGTATCAGTTCTTCTTCGGTCGGTTTGTTTCCGGGCGACGCGTCGAAGATGTCCTCGTCGAGTCGTCCTTTCCGCATGACGGCGATACGGTTGGACATCCCGATGACTTCGGGAAGCTCGTCACCGATGAAGACGATGGAGACGCCCTTCTGGGTCAGTTCACGGCAGAGCCGGTACACCTCCTCCTTCGCACCGACGTCGACGCCCCTGGTGACGTTGTCGACGACCAGCACCGAGGAATCCTGGGCGAGCCACCGGGCGAGGACGACCTTCTGTTGATTGCCGCCACTCAGTCCGTGGACCAGGGCCTCACGACCGGGTGTCTTGATGTTCAGTTCCTCGATGGCCTCCTCGGTCATCTCGACCTCGCTGTCGAGGTCCAGCAGTGGGAGCCGGCCGTTCATGGTCCGGACGGCAGCCAGTGACGTGTTGTTGACCACAGACTGGAACAGCAATAGTCCCTCTGTCTTGCGGTCCTTCGGCACGTACCCGACACCGGCTTCGACCATCTCTGCGACGGACCCGGTCTCGACGGACTCACCGTCGATACGTATCGTGCCGTCGCTGGCGGGGAGGTCCCCGGCGAGCAGCCGCCCGAGCCGTTCTTTACCGGACCCTTCGACCCCGACGATGCCGAATATCTCCCCTTCGCTGACGGAGAAGGAGAGTGGGCCGATGTCCTCCTGCTCGGACCGGAGTCCTTCGACCTGCATCGTGGGTTCTCCAAGGGAAGACTCGTCCCGCTGGTCAGGGATCTTGTAGTACTCCGACGAGCTCTCACGCCCGACCATCTTCTCCTGGAGCAGGTCCTGTGTCGCGTCGGCTGCCGGCACCTCGTGGACGAGCTCGCCGTCCTTCAGGACGTAGACCCGGTCTGTGACCTGCAGTACTTCGTCGAGCTCGTGGGAGACGAACACGAAGGTCGCCTTGTCCCGAAGGTCGTCGATGCGCTCGAACAGGAGTTCTCGCCCCGCCTCCTCGAGCCCAGCCGTGGGTTCGTCGAGCAGGATGACGGGGTTGTCAGATCTGCTCGAGCGGTGGAACGCTTTGGCGATCTCGAGCATCTGGCGCTCGTTGAACGAGTAGTCCTTGACGTACTCGTCGACGTCGATGTCGATACCGAGGTCGTCGACGAACGCCTGTGCCTGTTCGCTCATCTCGCTCTGTCTGAGAACACCGAACCGGGACGACTCCCTGGCCAGGAACAGGTTCTCGTAGCCCTTGAGGTTCGGGATGACGTCCTGTTCTTGATGGACCAGCGAGACACCGTACTCGGCGGCCTCGCTGGGATTCGAGAGCGTCACCGACTGCCCGTCGATGGTGATCTCACCCCTGTCGGGTTGCAACACTCCGGTGAGGATGTTCAGGAGCGTGCTCTTCCCAGCTCCGTTCTCGCCCACGAGTCCCACCACTTCACCCTTGTCGATGTGAAGGGAGACGCCGTCGAGTGCGGTGACGTGCCGGAACGATTTCGAGATATCCCGGACGCGGAGGCTGGATTCACTCTCTCGTTGTGCCGATAGCTCGTCGTCGGGTGCAGCGCGTTGTGTCATATTATTCGACATAGTTCTCGGGGAACGAGGTGACGACGTTCACTGGAGTGGGTTGGTCTGGAAGTGGTCCGCGTACATCTGTTCGACCTCGTCCATGGCTCCCGAGTCGGAGTACACGGACGGGATCTCGTAGCCGCTCGGACGGTTCTCCTCTTTCCAGTTGAGGAGGCCGGGGGCGACCATGTCCTCCTTCCGGATGGGAACGAGTGAGTTCTGGGGGTCCCACTCGTCCTCACCTGCTTCCACGACGGACATCTTCTCCCAGTCGTAGGGAGTGGAGTCGCCTTCGAAGATGAGTTCGTTGAACTCTCCGGCGTCGATGACGGGGAGCGTCTCGATCATGTCGAACTCGCTCGTCTCCTTCACGAGCAGCGGACTGCCGTGCAGCATCATGCGCTCGCCTGGCTTGGGCCGCCAGCCGTTCGCGAAGTCGTGTGCCTTGACCAGACACCAGCCACCCTGCCAGGGGCCGAGAGAGGAGACGGAGGCGGTGAACCGACCCTCTTCGACGAGGTCGAGCGCTTCCGGGATGCCGTCGATTCCGACGACCTCGACGTCGAGGTCGTTCTCCTCTGCGATGGTGAGTGCACCGAGACCGACAGCGTCGTTCTGGCCGAACACGCCGTCGATGTCGTCGCCGAACTGGGAGACGAAGTCGGACATGACCTTCCGTGACTCGGACTTGACCCACCGACCCTGCTGCGGCGGTGCCAGGAGGTTGATGTCCGGGTACTCCTTCATCGCCTTGTCGAGCCCGAGGTTGCGCCCGGTGTTGGCCGCGTTCCCGCGAACGCCCTCGATGTGGACGATGTTGCCGCTCCCGCCCATCGCCTCGAACAGGGCCTTCGCCGCGGTGTAGCCGTTGTTGATCGCGTTGGGCATGAAGAACTGGACGAACTCGTCGCCCGCGTCCTCCGGCGTGTACCACTTGTCGATGGTCCACAGCATGGTCAGGGGCACGCCTGCTTCGACGGCTGCCTCCGCGATCGGCGGAACACCGGAGTTGGTGAACGCCTGTCCCATGATGAGGTCCACGTTGTTCGCGATGCCCGAGTCGACCTGCTGGATCTGCTTGCTCAGTTTCCCGTCGTTGAGCTGGACGTTGGTCTCGTACCCGAGGGCCTCGGCGGCCTCTTTGTATCCCTTGACCCAGGAACCCCAGTACGCGTTGGAGAGGCGAGTGATGCTGGCCATGGACTTTCCACCGCCGCCACCACCCGACCCACCGCCGCCACCGCCACCGCCACCGCCGCCTCCGCCGCCGTCGTTACTCGTATTTCCAGAGTCTCCGGTACACCCTGCCATCGCGCCGAGCCCCATGGTCGTCCCACCTGCGACGGTCCGCTTCATGAAGGACCGCCGAGAGTGGCTGCTGTTATCTCTTGCCATGTAGTGAACAACATGAAGATGCGAGCATACCCATTTAAAGATTATGTTTGTGGAATTATACTACTCTGTATGGGATACCGCTCTCGATGTGGGCCTCGACAGGAACAGACAGGCGAAGAAACCGCTTCAGTACATCACTTTCCCGGCAGAGACGTTCAGGTCCTGCCCGGTGATCCTGTCCGCAGCAGGCGAACAGAGGAACGAGACGGTCCTCGCGACATCCTCCTTCTGGACGAGTTCCCGCCGTGGGCTCTCCGCCTCGGCGTCTCCCCGGACGTCCTCGTAGGTCCGTCCCTGCGCCTCGGCCTTGGCCTCGAACACGCGGTCGATCCGCGGCCCATCGACCGACCCGGGACAGACCGCGTTCACGTTGATGTCGTCCTCGCCGACCTCCGCCGCCAGGGTTCGGGTGAACCCGATGACGCCCATCTTGCTCGTCGCGTAGGGGGTCCGCTGCGTCAACGGTCGCTTCCCCGTGACGGACGCGATGTTCACGATGCGGCCGTACGATTGCTCTTTCATGACCGGGAGTACCTGCCGGCACATCAGGAACGGCCCGCGAAGGTTCACCGCCATCGTCTGGTCCCACTCGTCCGGATCCACGGCCTCGCACTCGGCGGTCGGCCCCGCGATACCGGCGTTGTTGACGAGGATGTCGACGGACTCGAACTCGGCGAGCACCTCGTCGACGGTGTCCTGGATGTCCTCGAACGACCGGAGGTCTGTCTCCACCGGGTACGCGCGCCCGCCTTCTTCCTCGACAAGTGCCGCGGTCTCGGCCATCTCCGACTCGTCGATGTCCGCGATGACGACGGTGGCCCCCTCTGCAGCGAGTTCGCGGCAGATGGCTCGGCCGATACCGCGACCACCACCGGTAACGATGGCAGTGCTTCCTGATACCATGTTTCAACTGGTACACGAGGTCCCTAATAAGCCTGATTGATTGGTGGCTGATAGGATGGGGCGTGGTGGAGCCACCCAAAACTATTAATCCGAGATTCCCACTCTCTCTAACGTATGCCGTACAGTGGTTACAGCGACTACTTCGAGAAGAAGCTCATCATCAGTGTCGCCACGACGGGCGGACACCAGGGGAAGGAAGCGAACCCGAACCTCCCGGAACAGCCCGAAGAGATCGCACAGGACCTCGCCGCGTGCGAGGAGGCGGGCGCATCCATCGTTCACCTGCACGCACGAGACGAAGAGGGGGAGAACACCAAGGACGTGGCCCGGTTCCAGGAGATGCGGGATTACATCGACGAGTACTGCGACGACATCCTGGTGAACTTCACGACCGGCGGGGGTGGCATCTATCCCCGCGAGGAACGGATCGCGCCAGTCCTCGAGACGGACCCGAGACCGGAACTGGCGACCATCGACCTCGGCCCCATCAACTTCGGCCAGACCCGGACCGCCGAGAACACGCGCGAGCAGAACGAGGAGTACGCCGAACGGATGCGTGATGCCGGTGTGAAGCCCGAACTCGAGCTGTTCAACCCCGGGCAGATACCCGAAGCACAGCACCTCATCGAGGAGGACCTCCTCGACGCCCCCTACTGGGCGACGGTCATCTTCGGGATGCAGAACGGGATGCCACCGGGGCCGCGCAACCTCATCAACTTCGTCGACAACCTGCCTGAGCCGGTCGAGTGGCAGGCCCTCGCCGTCGGGAAGCACCAGCTCCCGATGACCACGGCCGCCATCACGATGGGCGGGCACGTCCGGGTCGGCATGGAGGACAACGTCTACTACCGGAAGGGGGAACTGGCCGAGAGCAACGCGCAACTGGTCCGCCGGACCGCCCGGATCGCCGACGAACTCGAACGTCCCATCGCGAGCCCGGCCGAGGCACGGGAGATGCTCGACCTCTGAGGCCCTGTAGCTGCGACAGCCCGGACCGAATCGAGCCCTCGAACTGCTGAGACAGCGTAATTGGGCCGCGTTACCGTTTCTCGCACTTGTTCGCTTCTACCGAATCAGCGTGCGCTCACCCGCCGCTATCGACTGTATCTTCCAGTAACAGGTCCAGCGCCGTCGTTCTGGGGCTTCTAATCTCCGAAGAGCGAGTATGCGGAACTCTCGAGCTGGACTATCGTCTACGACACCGGGCCCGTGACCACGATCTGTAGAGCGTCTCACAGGCGAGCGCGGAACAGGAATCACGCAAGCGTCCGGGAATCCACGAGATTCTCACGAACATGGCTGGTTTCGCCACGGATTCCGGACGAACCGTACTGGTCTCGAATACTTACTACGACCGTAGCGAATTCGACCAGACTGAATCTTATATACTGACACCCGGCCGGTGGGGCCACGTCCGGGCGAACCGCCCCTGTCAATAGTTGTCACAGTGACGCTCTACAGACGACGATTCGCGAAGGCGGAATTTTATATACTGACCAGCCGATTCCCATGGTATGGCTACACAGGACGGCGGACGCACGCTGCAGACGACCCAGACCTCACTCGAGGTCGTCGAGACGCTTCGAGCGATGGACGGTGCCCGGGTGACGGAACTCGCCGAGGAGATGGGTGTCGCCCCCAGTACGATGCACGCGCACCTCACGACGCTCCGGGAGGCCGAGTACGTGGTCAAGGACGGCGACGTCTACCACCTCAGTCTCAAGTTCCTCGCGCTGGGGGATTACGTCGGGAACCGCCGCGAGGCGTACCGCATCGCGGATTCCTACACCGAACAACTCGCCGGGGAGACCGAGTGTCGGGCGGTCTTCGTCGTCGAGGAGAACGGCCGGGGCGTCTACCTCCACACCTACTCCGGGAAGCACGCGGTCTGGAAGTACTCGACCATCGGGAAGCGGTTCCACCTCCACCAGACCGCCTCCGGCAAGGCCCTGCTCTCTCAGCTCCCGGAGTTCCGCGTGCGGGAGATCGCCGAGAAGTGGGGGCTCCCGAGCCGGACCGACAACACCATCAACGACCTGGAGGCGCTGCTCGACGAACTCGCCGAGATTCGCGAGAGAGGAATCGCGTTCAACGAGGAGGAACAACTCGACGGCGTGAAGGCGGTCGGCGTGCCGGTCCAGGGTGCAGACGGGCAGGTCGTCGGCGCGTTCAGCGTCGCCAGCCCCGCGAACCGCGTCGACGAGGAGCGCTTCCGGACCGAACTCCCGAACATCCTGCTCGGGGTCGCCAACGAGTTCGAACTCGAGATCTCCCTCTCCTGACCTGCGGTTTCCGCGTCCCGTCCTCGGTCGATCTGCTGGCGTGAATCAATCCGACTACCCTAACAGGCGTACGTCTGTTATGCCCATCGCGAGCCTGTTCGAGTTAGGAATCGCACGCACAGCCACCGTTCTCGAGCAGGTCGACGACGTCGAACTGCGTCCCGCAGTCCTCACAGAACACCTGCACGTCGACGAGCAGGGAGTACTCGCCCAGTTCGATGCGGTCAGTGCGGTCGAGGCGGTCGAGGCGGTCCGTCGTCACCGACTGCAGCCGGGAGCGGAGCCGTTCGATGCTCTCGGCGTCTCGCGCTAACTGGGCCTCGTCACCTGCCTGGACGTACTCTGCGCCGCGGTTCTTGACGAACGTCCGGATGGACTGGTACGAGACGAAATCGGTCTCGAGCTGGTCGATATCGACACCGCGACCCGCCAGTTCCTGTTCGAGTTCGACCCGCTCCCCGGCGGTGAGGTCGGCGTGGCGTAACCGCCGGTAGTACGACTCGACCTGACTATCGCGCACGTGTTCACCGTCGCTCTCGAGTGCGGCTCGCAGCAGCCGGCGGTTGAACTGGTCGGCGAGGTC
This sequence comes from Haloarchaeobius amylolyticus, assembly GCF_026616195.1. Classification (NCBI taxonomy): domain Archaea; kingdom Methanobacteriati; phylum Methanobacteriota; class Halobacteria; order Halobacteriales; family Halorubellaceae; genus Haloarchaeobius; species Haloarchaeobius amylolyticus. The sequence goes on along the minus strand of NZ_JANHDH010000003.1, from coordinate 274,486 downwards.
ACGGAGGCTCGTGCGCTGGTCGCCCTCTGCCGTCCACTGCTCGACCATGTCTTCGCCGACCTCGGGGGCGAGCCCGTACTGCGCGATGAGCCTGGCGACCTTGCCACGGCCGCCCCCACCGGCGTCCGTCGGCGTGTCTTCCTCCATGTCGCTATCTTCACCCAGCAGACGGTAAAACGTTGCCTCGGGTCCGGGCCGTGACCTGCCCTCGGCCATCCTCTGCTGTTACGAGCATATGACTGTAACACGACACTGTCTCACCTCCCGTACCGGCAGTGACGCGTCGAACGCGGGCTGTTCCGCAGCATCGAACACTCCTGGGAAGGACACGCAGTTGCCCTCACGTCTGAGACCCCGTCTCCTCTCCGAGCACCCCGCTGACCCGGATTCGACCACAGCGAACGAGCGTGAGGAAAAGCCGACCACCTATTACGGTCCGTCACGTCGTCCCTGACAGCATGACCGACTCCACGCCCGGCACGATTCGAAGCGACGAAACGCTGTTGAGCATCGTCGAGGTCGTCGAGGACCTCGGCGAGGCCGGCGTGACGGAGATCGCAGAGCAGGTCGACGTCTCGAAGAGCACGGTCCACGGCCACCTCGCGACCCTCCGGGAGAACGGGTACGTCGTGGCGGACGACGGGCGCTACCGGCTGAGTCTCCGGTTCCTCCAGCTCGGCGAGCGCGTCCGCACCCAGACGGGTATCTACAGCGTCGCACGCCCGCACGTGGACGACCTGGCGCGCGAGACCAACGAACTCGCCAACCTCGCGGTCGAGGAGGCGGGTCGTGGCGTCTACCTCTACCGTACCCAGGGCGACCAGACCATCCAGTTCTCGACCGACGCCGGCGACGTCCACCAGTTGCACTGTAGCGCGACGGGGAAGTCGATGCTCGCGCACATGCCACGCGAGCGCGTGGCGGAGATACTGGACCAGCACGGCCTCCCGGCCCACACCGACCAGACCATCACCGACGAGGAGACGCTCTTCGAGACGCTGGCCGAGGTCCGGGAACGCGGGGTCGCGTTCGACGACGAGGAATACGGGGAGGGACTACGCTGTGTGGGGGCGCCCGTTCGCGGCCCGGAGGGGGAGGTCCTCGGTGCCATCAGCGTCTCGGGCCCGGCGACGCGACTGTCGGGCGAACGCTACCGCGAGGAACTCCCCGAGTTGCTCCGACGCGCCGCGAACCTCGTCGAGATAAACCTGAAGCAGTACTGAGAACCTGTTCGACGTGACCGAACAGGGTGGTCGGCCGGGTCAGTAGTTGGCGTAGACGGTCTTCGTCGTGGTGAAGAAGTCGAGGCCGGCGTCGCCCTGTTCGCGGTAGGTCTCGCTGGAGGAGGCCTTCATCCCGCCGAAGGGGACGTGGAGTTCGAGGCCGGTCGTCTTCTCGTTCACCTTGACGACGCCCGCCTCGACCTCGTCGACGAAGCGGTTCGCCTCGGTCAGGTCGTCGGTGACGACGCTGGCCGCGAGGCCGTACTGCGTGTCGTTGGCGACCGCGACGCCCTCCTCGAAGTCCGAGACGGGGATGACGCCCACGACCGGGCCGAAGATCTCCTCCTGGGCGATGCGCATGTCGGAGGAGACGTCCGAGAAGACGGTCGGCTCGACGAAGTGACCCGAGTCGTACTCGCCGTCGTCGAGCGCCGCCCCGCCAGTCTCGAGGGTCGCACCCTCCTCGGTGCCGACGTCGATGTACGTGAGGGTGCCGTCGAGTTCGCTCGCACTGACCTGCGGGCCCATGTCGTAGTCGTCGAGGCCGGGGCCGATAGAGAGGGACTCGGCGTACTCCACGAGCTCTGCCACGAACGCGTCGTACACCGACTCGTGGACGATGGCCCGAGAGGTGGCGGTACACGCCTGCCCGGTGACGCCGAAGGCACCGCTCCCGACGACCTCGGCGGCTTCCTCGACGTCCGCGTTCTCGGTGACGAGGGTCGGGTTCTTCCCGCCCATCTCCAGTTGAACGCGCTTCTGGTCCTCGGCGGCCTGCTGGTAGACGACGTCACCGACGTTGCCGCTTCCGGTGAACGAGATTGCGTCGACCGACTCGTTCGTGGTGAGTTCGGTGCCGACCTCGCTGCCGGGACCGGTCACGAAGTTCACCACGCCGTCCGGGATGCCGGCCGCCTCCAGGCACTCGACGAGCTTGCGCGCCACGTTGGGCGCCTGCGAGGCGGGCTTGATGACCACGGTGTTCCCCGTGACGAGGGCGGGCGCGAGCTTCCACGCCGGGATGGCGATGGGGTAGTTCCACGGCGTGATGAGCCCGGCGACGCCGAGGGGCTCCCCGACGGTGTAGAGGTTCGTGTCCCGGCCACTCGCGGCCTTCACGTCGCCGCCGAGGTCGCGCGCCTTCTCGGCGTAGTAGTAGAAGATGTCGACGGCGCGCTGGACCTCGCCCGCGGCCTCGGGGCGGGCCTTGCCCTCCTCACGGACGAGCGTCTCGGTCAGTTCCTCCTGGCGGTTCTCGATCTCCTGTGCGGTGCGGGTGAGGATGCGGCCGCGGTCCGGTGCGGGCATGTCCGCCCACTCGGCCTGGGCGTCGGCGGCCGCCTCGATGGCCGCTTCGGTGTCGGCCGCGCTCGACTGCTGGAAGTGCGCGACCACGTCGTCCGGGTCGGCCGGGTTCTCGACCACGAAGGTCTCACCCGTCTCCGATACTGTCCACTCACCGCTGACGAAGTTGCCGACTGTCTCTGGCATGCAGCCAACACTGCTCGTTTCTCGCATAAATGTCTATCCCTTGTGGTAAGGGGGCAGGGGCTTCCTTGCGCGACCACACGCGCACACGAGAACGGGCGCGTGAAACGCTCTCCGTCCAGAATTCTGGTAATGTGGCTTTCAATTTGGCCAAGACTTTTGTGTCAGGGGTCGAAACGGAGTCGATGAGACATGAGCGGAACAGTAGTGGTACTAGGCGGTTCTGGCGCAATGACCTCGTCCTGTGTGTACGACCTGCACAGGACGAGCGGATTCGACGAGATCGTCGTCGCGGACGTCGACGAGGAGAACGCACGCAAGTTGCTCGACGTGGTCGACGACGAGCGGGTCACCTTCACGGACGTCGACGCGACCTCGACCGAGGACCTCGTCCGGGTGCTCGAGGACGCGGACTACGTCGTGAACGGGCTCCCCTACCAGTTCGAGGACAACGTGCTCGACGCCATCGTGGAGGTCGGTGACATCACGGGCGTCGACCTGAACGCGTTCGACTTCGACCGCATCCTCGCCCGCTCCGACGAGTTCGAGGAGGCGGGCTGTGCGCTGTGGTTCTGTAATGGCGGCGTCGTCAGCACCATCATGCTCGGCATGCTCGCGTGCCAGGACATGGACGACGTGAGCGAGGTGAACTTCTACTGGGGCATGTGGCGGCTGCTCACGCAGACGACCGCCGGCCTCACCGACACGGTCACCTACGAGCACGACCCGAACGTCGACGAACGCGTGGTCTGGCAGGACGGCGAGGTCACGAAGGACCTGCCGCCGTTCGGCCTGCGCAAGGAGTTCGACTTCCCGGACCCGGTCGGCCAGCAGGAGACGTACGTCATCACCCACCCCGAGTCCATCACGTTCCCGTGGTCGGACATCGCCCAGGAGACGGGTGTCGAGCGCATCGTCACCCGCGGTGTCTGGCACCCCGAGTGGCAGGACTACGAGGAGACGCTCCTGAACGCCGGATTGTTCGACGCGGACCCCGTCGAGGTGAACGGGACCGAGGTCGACCCACTGGAGGCCATGCAGCAGGCCATCATCCAGGAGGGCGCCGAGGACGAGTGGCGCGACCCGAGCGAACTCTCGCCGGAGACCGAGTGGACGCCCCAGACCATCCTCTCGACGGAGGTCGTCGGCTCGGCGGGCGACCGCGGCGCTCGGTCGGTCTACCACATGACCCAGCCCTTCCCGTTCTTCGACGGGAACGACATCACGCTGATGCGGGAGTACGGCTGCTACGTCGGCGTCCCGCTGTCGGTCACGCTCCAGCTCATGGCGGCCGGCGAATCCACCGGCACAGGCATCTTCACCACCGAGACCAGTGGCGTCTCCCCCGAACGGTACTTCGAGGCCATGGAGGAGCGCGGCTTCGAACTGGTCGCAGAGACGACGCCGGCGAAGTAAGCTCGCGCAGTCGAGTCGGCTGTGGAACCGTAGACGCGGTCGAATCGTCTCCAGAACGAGTCTGTCCCCCTTCTCGCGGGCGAATCGGTGCCTGCAGGTCGCTGCTCGCCGGTCAGCGCGCGCCGTAGTTCAGTTCGATGATGTTGATGGCCGAGAGCAGTTTGTTCGTCAGCTCCGCCTCGACCTCGTCCTCGCGCATCCGGTGGGCCGGTCCCGAGACGCTGACGGCACCGAGGACGTCCTCCTCGTCGTCGGTTATCGGGGCCGCGTAGGACATCATCCCGAGCTTGTACTCCTCGCGCTCGTAGCTCAATCCGCGCTCCCGGATGGTCTCGAACTGGTCGAACAGTTCCTCGCGGTCGGTGATGGTGTTCGGGGTCCGCTCGGGCATCCCGTGGCGGTCGAGTATCTCCTCGACGTGGTCCTCGGGCATGTGCGCGAGCATCGCCTTGCCCGTGGCCGAGGAGTGCAGGTGGAAGTGCATCCCCGGGAAGGTGTTGTACTGGATGCTCTGGCTGCTCCAGGCGGCGTCGAGGCAGACGGCCTGCCCGTCCTCCTCGACCACGAGCGAGACGAGTTCGCTGCTCGACTCGTCCGCGAGGCGTTCTATCTCGGGCTTCGCGATCTCGTAGAGGGGGTTCCGCGACCGCTCTCTCGACCCCAGTTCGAGGAAGCGCAGGCTGAGCCGGTACGCCGACCCCTCCTTGACTACGTAGCCGAGCTGGCGGAGCGTGCTGAGGTAGTCGTGGACCACGCTCTGTGGCCTGTCGAGTTCCTCGGCGACCTCGGTCACCCGCGCACCCCCCGTCTCGTCCAGGACCTCGACCAGCTCCTCCATGGTCAACAGCGATTTGATCGGCCGGTTTGCCTCGTCACCCATGAGACATACAATGACATACCATCCACTAATAGATTCGGAATTGTCGAATCGATGGGGGTGTCTCTGCCTCCATCCTGTCTGGCCGGGGTACCACGGCATCGACCCGTTTCTGGATGTTCGTCATCGCTGAGCCGAGAATATAGCGACGGACACGAGAGATTCACCCCAACCTCGACGCACATGTCCACCGATCTGCGGCCCAGCGACATTCGCGATTGTCGAATATCAGATTTCTTTTAATGAATCGGCGAACGGCGGTTAGAAGACACCAGGGGCGGAAATTAGCCACCCGAGTAAGTATACTATTCTAGTAAATTATTCTCAGATTGGATAATGTTTATGTACAACAACCATGTACGTCAACCCGGACACCATGACAACGCCTCACCAGCGCGTGGGCGAGCAGTCGGACGCCGAGGCCGAGCTCTCGCTCATCGACTGCGACATCCACCAGCGGTGGAAGGACGACGAGGAGATCATCAAGTACCTCCCGGAGCAGTACCAGCGCGACGGTATCGTGACGCCGACCCTGCTCTATCGCAACCCGGGTGGGTTCCTCCGGCAGGACGAGAAACCCGAGGACGGGGGCAAACCGGGATCCGACCTCGAGAAGATCGCCGAGGACCACCTCGACGAGTACGACATCGACTACGCCATCCTCACCGGCAACTCCTGGCTCAACCTGGGCGCCGTCCCGAACCGGCAGTACGCCGCGGCGCTGGCCGACGCCTACAACCAGTGGCTCATCGAGGAGTGCCTCACGGTCGACGACCGGTTCATCGGCTCCATCTACGCGGCGCCGAAAGCCCCCGAGGCCTCCGCGGAGCAGATTCGCGAGTACGGCGACCATCCGCAGGTCAAGCAGGTCCTCATGCCGGGCGGCTCCGAGGACCCCTACGGTCGCCCGCGCTACTGGCCCATCTACGAGGCGGCCGAGGAGATGGACCTCGCGGTCGCCGTCCACCCCTTCTCGGAGGGCCACGGCGTCGCCAACCCGCCGACCGGGGCGGGCCATCCGAACAGCTACATCGAGTGGCACACGCTCCTCGGCGCCTACTACATGGGCCAGCTCGCGAGCCTCGTCACCGAGGGCGTGTTCGTCGAGTACCCCGACCTGCGCTTTGCCTTCATCGAGGGCGGCTACGGCTGGCTCCCGCACTTCATGTGGCGCCTCGACAAGAACTGGAAGGGCCTGCGCTCGCAGGTGCCGTGGCTGGAGAAGAAGCCCAGCAAGTACATCCGCGAGAACGTCTGGTTCGCCAGCCAGCCCATCGAGGAGCCCGAGAAGCCCGAGCACCACAACCAGATCCTGGAGATGATGCACGCCGACGAGGTCCTCATCTTCGCCAGCGACTACCCCCACTGGGACGGCGACGACCCGACCTGGGGGCTCCCACCGATGGACGACGACATGGAACGTGCCATCAAGTACGAGAACGCGGCCGAACTGTACAAGCTCCCGGTCGAGCAGGGTGAGGACTGACGATGGAGAAGCGCTTCGAGGTGTGCCCGGCCGACGACATCGGGCAGGGCGAGCGTCTCATCACGGAACTCGACGGCTTCTCCATCGGCATCTTCAACGTCGACGGCGAGTACTTCGCGCTCAAGAACGACTGCCCGCACCAGCGCGCCCCGCTCTGTGAGGGCCCGGTCACGGGCACGACGACCTCGGACAAGGCTGGCGAGTTCGAGTACGAGCGCCCGGGCGAGATCGTCCGGTGCCCGTGGCACGGGTGGGAGTTCGACATCAAGTCGGGCGAGTCCATCTTCAACCCGCACAAGGTGAAGGCGAAGTCGTTCGAGGCGACGGTCGAGGAGCCGGAGGACGTAGCGACCGACGGCAGCGGCTGTGACGGCTGCTCCGTCGAACTGGAGGGAGACGAACCACCGGTCGAGACCTACGACGTGGAGGTCGAACAGGAGACCGTCGTGGTGTACCTCTAAGAGGATAGAACACATGAGCACCGAACCAGACAGCATGTTCAGGGAGTTCAGGGACGAAATCGAACCGTCGGTCTTCTGGGGTGGGGCGATACTGACAGTCATCGCGATCGCCATCATCGGCATGTGGCCGTCAGCCGCCGCAGAGACCTTGACCGAGGTGAACACGTGGCTGTGGAAGAACATCAGCTGGGTGTACCTCGGCATCATGTTCATCTGCGTGGCGTTCTGCCTGTGGCTACTGCTCGGCCCGTGGGGGAAGATCAAACTCGGCGGCGAGGACGAGGACCCGGAGTACTCGTTCTTCGCGTTCTTCGCGATGCTGTTCTCCGCCGGGCTCTCGACCGGGCTGGTCTTCTTCGGCCCCGCAGAGGCGCTCTTCCACTACGCCTCGGCCCCGCCGTTCCTCGGCGCGAGTGCGAAGTCGGCCGGGGTGATGCCCGGGTCCATCCAGTACACCCTGCTGCACTGGGGTATCTCGCCGTGGTCGGCCTACCTCATCGTGGGCGTGACCATCGCGTACTTCGTGCACCGTCGGGGCGCACCCATCAAGCCCTCGACCATCTTCGCGCCCTTCGTCGGCGTCGAGAACCTCGACAGCTGGTGGGTCAAGCCGCTCGACATGGGCATCGTCGTCCTCTCGGTCGGTGGGGTCGCGGTCTCGCTCGGCTTCGTCGTGACCCAGTTCCTGACCGGGTTGACCTACAACTGGGGGATGCAGTTCGGTGACCTCGGCATCCTGCTGGTGACGACCGGGCTCACCATCGGGTTCACCATCTCCGCCGCACTCGGTGTGGACAAGGGCATCCGCCGCATCTCGCACTTCAACATGGCCCTGTTCACGCTCCTCCTGTTCGTCGCGTTCGTGGCCGGCCCGACCGGCTTCCTGATGAACCTCGGGACGGAGGCTGTCGGCGGCTACGTCAACGAGTTCATCGAGATGAGCCTCTACGCGAACGTGGCCAACGGCGCCTCCTGGGTCGGCGGCTGGACGGTCTTCTACTGGGCCTGGTGGTTCTCGTTCGCGCCGATGATCGGCATCTTCATGGCCCGCATCAGCCGCGGCCGCACCATCCGGCAGGTCGTCTTCGCCGGGCTCGCCGGTACCTCGGCCGCCTCGTTCCCGTGGTTCATCGTCATGGGGGGCTCCTCGCTGTGGGTCCAGCACAACGGCAAGGCCGACATCCTCGGCGCCGTCGGCGAGTACGGCACCGAGGTCGCCGGCTTCCCGCTGTTCGAGCAGATCGTCCCCTTCGGACTCGGCGGGGTCTTCTCCGCGCTCTACCTGCTGCTGGTGCTGACGTTCCTCATCACCACGGTCGACTCGACCACGCTCAGCCTCGCGATGTTCACCACCGGCGGTGACGAGGACCCCTCGACCCTGAACCGCGTCACCTGGGGGACCCTCGTCGGGCTGTTGACCTCCCTGCTGCTCATCGTGGGTGGCCTGCCGGCGCTCAAGGACATGATCGTCCTCGTCGGCCTGCCGGTGGCCATCATCTGCCTGCTGTGCTTCGTCGGCCTGACGAAGGAACTCGAGGAACACCATCCGGTGTTGCTCACGGAGCGCGACACGGACAGCGACGAGAGTGGGACTGGCACCGCCAGCCCGCGCCGCAGTCCCTCGGACTCGGCGATGCTCTCCGAAGATTAGATCCGTCGGTACCGACTGCTGCGACCGTCGACGCGAGCAGTACGCGCGGACTCTCGCAGTCGCGCTTGCAGCGTTCTCTATTCTCTACTACGGCTTTTCCTCCTGTGCGCGCGAGAAGCGGAGGTCGGTTCTAGTTCTGGCCCGGGGCGTTGACCACCGGTCGGTCGGCGTTCAACATGACCTTCTGCGTGACGCTGCCGAACAGCGCCTTGCCCGTCGGGGTGCGCTTGCGGCCCCCGATGACGATGTACCGGGCGTCGACCGATTCGGCGTACTCGACGACGTTCGTGACGGGGTCACCGACCCGCACGACCGTCTCCGCCGGGTACTCCACGTCGGCGGTGGCGGCGGCCGCGATGCGGTCTGCCTCCTGCTGGACCTCGTAGTTCTCGGCCGGGTCCTCGTCGTCGAGGGTGACCTCCAGGACGTCGACGAGTCTGGACCGGTTGAACACGTGGACGAGGTGGAGTTCGTCGTCGAACGCGGCCGCGAGTTTCGCGGCTTCGTCGGCGACGCGCGATGCTCTCTCGGAATCGTCGATGGCTGCCAGGACCACCATACTCGGTCGTTCGTGGTACCGGCAGTAAGAACTTCGGGTGTGTTCCCACCGGCTGGTCACTGCGCGAGGAGGACCACCGCCACGACCGCGAACCCGATGCCCGCGATGTTGGCCTTCCCGAGCGACTCGTTCAGGAAGACGACCCCGAGGAGGGTCGCGAACAGGAGGTACATCCCACTGATGCTGGTGGCGATACCGACCGACCCGTCGGTCAGGGCGGTGTAGTACGCGAGCGTCCCGAGGCCCAGACACAGGCCGCTGACCGCCGCGAGCCAGAAGCCGTCGGTGGTGACCGTGACCGACCCGCCGGAGTCGAGCAGGATGTAGCCGCCGACGGCGACCAGCCCCGCGACGTAGGTGTAGACCACTGCCTGTTCTGCCGGGACCGTTCGCGTGGCGAGTTTCGCGAAGAACGCCCACCCCGCGTAGAGTACCATGGCTGCGCCTGCGAAGAGTACTGTCGCTTTCGACATTGCGTGTACGTGGTACACTCGGGCGAGCCGAATAACGATTTCCCCCGGGGCCGGGACAGCAATACTTGGCCGGACACCGAAGCTATTCAAACCCACCCTGCGACCGTTCCACAACGACCGACATGAGAGACGTCATCTCGGGGTACGCCGGCCGCCAGCTATCGCTCCACGCACTCGGCCTCGTCGTCACCCTCTCCGGTGTGCTCGTCGTCGCGCCGTTGTTGCCGTCCATCATCGAGACGTTCGACATCTCGCCTGCGACCGCGGGCGTCTCCATCTCCGTCCTGTGGGCGACCAACGCGCTGGTCCAGTATCCGGGCGGCCGGTACGCCGACCACCTGCCCTCGACCGTCGTCCTCCTCCTGAGTCAGGTGCTCCTCGTCGCGGGGTTCCTCTCGCTGGCCGTCTCGAACACGTTCCCGCAGTTCGTCCTGGGCTTGGCCCTCGTCGGCGCGGGGTACGGCACCTTCGAGCCCGCGGGGATGGTCCTCCTCGGCGACCTCTTCGACGAGCAGCGCGGGCGCGCCTTCGGCATCAGGGACGCTGCCGTCAACCTCGGGAGCACCCTCTCTGCCGGACTCGCAGCCGTCGTGCTCACCTTCACCACCTGGCGGGCCGCGTTCCTCCCCATCGCGCTGTTGCTGTGTGTCGTGATGGCCGTCCTTCACCGAATCAACCGCCAGGCCCTCACCGTCTCGACGGTGGACCTCGAACTGCGGAAAACGGCGAGGCGCCTCGTCAGGACTCCCCAGTCCGGCGTACTCATCGCGGTCACCGCCCTGACGCTGTTCGCCTGGCAGGGGACCGCGAGCTTCCTCCCGACGTTCCTCCACCTCGAGAAGGGCTTCTCGGAGTTCTGGGCGACCATCGGGTTCGCCGGGCTCTTCCTCGTCGGCACGGTGACGACGCCCGTCGCTGGCGCACTCGGCGACCGCTGGTCGCATCTGCACGTCGCGGCAGCCACCACCGCCCTCAGTGTGGTCGGGCTCAGTACGCTCGTGGCCACCGACACCCGAATCCTGGTCGTCGTCGGCCTCGCCGTCTTCGCGGTCGGGCTCACCACGTTCTGGCCCGTCATCTACGTCCACATCGTGGGCCAGCTGGCCGGCGACACGGTCGGCGGCGACCTCGGCGCCCTCCGGACGGCGTACTTCGCGCTCGGTAGCCTCGGGCCGTCGTACGTCGGCTTCGTCGCGACCGAGTTCGATTACTCCGTCGCGTTCGCGAGCCTCATCGGCTGTTTCCTGCTGACCGGTGTGGCAGTGGGCTGGCTGGCACTCAGGTAGCTGGCCCCGGGTTCGCTCCCCCGGCTTCTCCGATTCCGGGTCCGAGATTATCAAGACACGTTCCAGGTGGCCAGGTAGAAAACTGTAGAGCTGTTTCTCGCGCTTCTTTATATGCTAGATTCAGTTGGCGAATAAACAAAATAGCGACCAGTAGAATCTCATCTGAGCCGGTTTGAGGGGATAAATCGTCCAATAATACAACAGATACTCACTCAGTGTAATATAGCAACTGCACTCGGTTTATTATCTCACTGGTCGTCAGAGGGATTCGCCCCGGTACTCGTGGTACGTCACCATCGTCGCGCCGTCGGTACGGCGTCGCCACCCACAGTGACGGCAGTTCTCCGTCTCGGGTGGGGTGGCCACGACGTGTTGCTCGTACTGCTTCGCGAACTCCTGGTGGGAGCCTTGGCCTGTCCCGCCACAGTCGGCCAAGATTGGCCGTGATAGGCACCTTTAGGAGTGGGACCACCGTAGCCGACGCCACGAGTCTCATGAACGCTTCTGAGTGCGGTTTCTCGTCTTTCAAGGGCCCCCCATCATGAGTGCTGCAGTCGACCTCATCCAGATCGTCGTGACCATCATGGGCCTGGGCGTCGCCGCACAGGTCCTCGCGGACCGACTGCGGATTCCGAGCGTCGTCTTCCTCATCCTCTCTGGCGTCCTCGTCGGGCCGGAGGGGCTCGGCCTCATCACGCCCTCTATCTTCGGGGACGCGCTCCAGGCCATCGTCGGGCTGGCCGTGGCGATCATCGTGTTCGAGGGGGCGTTCCACCTGCACCTCGACCGTATCCGGTCCGCACAGCGCGAGACCATCCGGCTGGTCACCCTCGGTGCGGTCGGGTCGCTCGTCGGGACGGCCGTGGTCGTCCATTACGTCCTCGGGACGCCGTGGGACCTCGCGTTCCTCATCGGGTCGCTCCTCGTCGCGACCGGCCCGACCGTCATCACCCCCATCATGAGCGTCGTCCCCGTCCGCGAACGGGTCGCGTCGACGCTCGAGACGGAGGGCGTCGTCAACGACGTGACGGCGGCCATCCTCGCCATCGTCACGTTCGAGTACGTCCTGCTGGAGTCACGGGGGCTGCCGACGCTCGTCTGGGAGTTCGTCCTCCGGTTCGGCCTCGGACTGCTGGTCGGCGCCGCGGTCGCAGGGGTGCTGTGGTACGTCCTGCGACACGGGAGACAGGCGGTCGAGAACGCACCCCAGAACGCTCGCCTCATGGTCCTCGTCTCCTCGCTCGCGATGTACGGCATCGCGGAGGTCCTCGGCGCCCGGTTCGGCGCGTCGGAGGCTGGCATCGCGGCCGTCGCCACCGGCGGGTTCATCCTCGGCAACACGGACATCCCCTACCGGGACACCATCGAGCAGTTCAAGGGCGACGTCTCCGTCCTCGTCATCTCGTTCGTGTTCATCACGCTCGCGTCCCTGCTCTCGCTCCAGGACCTGCTCGACCTGGGTCTCGGCGGCCTCGTCGCCGTGGTCGCCATCGCGGCCATCATCCGCCCGGCTGCCGTACTCCTCAGCACCGTCGGCGACCGACTGACCCTCCGCGAACGACTGTTCGTCAGTGCGCTCGGGCCCCGCGGCATCATCCCTGCGAGCGTCGCGACGCTGTTCGCGCTCGAACTCCAGCCCTCGCCCGCGGCGACGACGCTGGTCGGTACGGTCTTCCTCGTCATCTTCGTGACCGTCGTGTTTGAAGGGGGGCTGGCCCGTCACATCGCACAGGTGCTCGACGTGATACCGATGCGTGTGCTCATCGTCGGCGGTGGACGAGTCGGGAAAGAACTGGCCGACCGGCTGGAGAATCGAGGCGAGGAGGTCGTCATCATCGAGCAGGACCAGGCGGTGGTCGAGGACCTGCGTCGAGAGGGGCACACGGTGCACCGTGGCGACGGAACCGACCAGCAGGTCCTGGAACGGGCCGGCATCGACAACGCGAAGACCGTCGCGATAGCCACGAAAGACGACGACGTGAACCTCCTCGTCGGGCAGATCGCGCGGAACACGTACGGCGTCGAGGACGTCGTCGCCCGGGTGAACGAGCCGTCGAACCTCGACGCGTTCGACGACATCGACATCGAGCCAATCTCCACGTCGATGTCCGTCGCATGGTCGATGGACAACGTCATCGAGCGACCCCGGATCTCCCAGTGGATGCGGGAACTCGACGAGGACGGCGACGTCCAGGAGATCGAGGTCACCTCCGACGAACACGCCGGGAAGTCCGTGTCCCGGTTGACGGAGGAACTACCCGAGGGCTGTCACCTGGCGCTGGTGAGCCGGGACGAATCCGACCAGCTCCCCCATCCGAGTGACCGCATCGAGAAGGGCGACCACCTCACGTTCATCGGCCGGCGGGAGGCAGTTCGTGACGCTATCGACTACTGTACCACCTGAGAACGGAGCAGTCCAGAGGAGTGTCTCTACCGACCGTGACGGCGAGGTGGTTCGTCCCGGCTACCCAGAGCCGGAACGGCTACCGGCTCAGGTTGCGATCAGTACCGGTCGTCCCGCGTTCTGGACGACGCGGTCGGTCACGCTCCCGATCTGTTCGGTCTCGGTGTGGGAGTGTCCGTGGTAGCCGAGGACGATGAGGTCGGCGTCGACCTCGTCGGCGTAGTTGATGATCTCGACGTAGGGCTTGCCGTGACAGCACCGGGTCGTCACGGTGAGACCGAGCTGTTCACCGCGGTCGACGATCTCGTCGAGTTGCTCACCGCCCCAGTCCTCGATCTCGGTGGTGTCGAGTTCGGTGCTGCTCAGTGCGGGTTCGGCGTACCGGTCGGTGTCGACCACGAACAGCGCGTGCAGCTCCGCACCGTGTCGTTCGGCCTGTTCGAGCGCGTGTGTCGCGGCGCGGTTCGCGTCGGCGCTGCCGTCGGTCGCGACCAGAATCCTGTCGTACATACGGGAATATTCGAGATAGATACGCTTGTAGACACCAGTTATTTCTCAGAACCCGATAATTACGAGCGGGGCTACCCCGGCTGTCCGGTGACAGGCAGTCCCACCCTGGCGTCGTCTCACCGCTCACTCGAGGAGACGCCCGTGTTCATCGATCTCACCGTTCCGGATCCGCGTGCTGCTGATCCGCGACCCGTCTTCGGCCGTGACGAAGGGTGGCGTGTGTATCTCGACCGGTCGCAGGCCAGCATCCAGCCGTTCCTGGTTCAGTTCGTACGCCCGCCGCTGTGCCTTCGCCTCCGGTGAGACGACGATTGCGTCGAGGTCCTCGCGGCTCGTCGCCGGGCCGTGGGCGTCCTCCAGTCGAATGATCTCGTAGCGTGCGCTGTAGGCGTCGTCCATGCGGTCGAGCTCGGCATCGAGGTCCGCCCGGCGGTCCTCGAACGACCCGAGCATCGCGACGTGTTCCGGGTCGCTCCGTGTCTGCTTCGCGAGGGACGTGGCGGCGAGTCCGACGATGACTCGGCCGTCACCCGGGCCGTCGTGGCTCGCCGTCTGGAACGCCTTGTGCAGGAGGGCACGATGCCCGTTGTGGATCGGGGTGAAGGTCCCACCGAGCATCGCGATCCGGTCTGACTGGCTCATGTCGTCTTCTGGGAGGCCACGTGATGTAATTTGCAGGGTCGCGGCGACTGTTCCGCCCATGGAAGAATCCTGTCCGCGATACGTCTGGACGGTACCTGAAGTCTCACGAATGACATACATATCGGTACGAGTGATATTCTACTCCGGCCGAGGTAATCGGGGTAATTATACGGCCCGCGGTCGTCGGGGGCACCATGTCACGGTCGGGCGGCGCTGTGGTACTGACTCTCGACTGTCCGGCGATGGTCGACGGTACCCTCCCGGCGGACGCACGGTCCGAACAGCAGCTCTCGACCATCTTCGTTCAGCCATGTCCGAATCCATGACCGGCCCCCTCGAACGAGCACGGTCCCGGCTCGGCGACACGAAGGTGTTCAGCTCTCCCCGGAGCCGTCGCCGGTTCCTCCTCCACGCCCTCGTGGTCGCAGTGCTCTTCGTCGCCGCGACCATCCTCGTCCAGCGCTATCTCTCGTTCCTGACTGAGCCCGAGGCGTTACGCGAGTTCATCCGCGGTTACGGTATCCTCGCACCGGTCGTCCTCGTGTTGCTGCAGGCGGTGCAGGTGGTCGCTGCGCCCGTGCCCGGCCAGGTGCTGGCCATCGTCGCGGGCTACCTCTTCGGCGTCTGGTGGGGGACGCTCTACAACATGCTCGGTGTCACCATCGGGAGTGCGGTCGCGTTCTGGCTGTCGCGTCGGTTCGGGCGTGGGTACGTCGAAACCATCGTCGACGACGACGCCCTCGCGTGGTTCGACGCCGTCAGTGACGAGTACGCCCGCCCCACGCTCTTCCTGCTGTTCCTCGTCCCGGGGCTGCCCGACGACGTCATCTGCTTCGCCGGGGGGCTCACGAAGGTCCCCCTCTGGCAACTGGTCGTCATCGCCGTGGTCGGTCGGGCACCGGCGTTCTTCCTCGTCAACGTCTTCGGGTACCTGCTGGGGACGCGGCACTTCGGCGCCGCGTTCGTGGTCGCGCTCGTCCTGGTAATCGCGAGTCTGTTCGGGTACCTGTACCGGGAGAGACTCCTCCGGCTCTTCGGCGGCGAGTAACTGTCCTCCCGGACGATTGCGACCGACGTCGGGGCAGTTTCAGTCAGGTCCCGACGGAGTCGTCACCACTCGCCGGTGAACGAGACGGACAGGTCACAGCGGTCAGCCATGCGCTCCAACTCGCGTTGCTTCCCGCGCTTGCTGAGCTTCGTGTCCAGGTAGTAGCCGGACTCGAGTTCGTAGTACTGGGTGACGGCGTGCTCCCACTCGGTGGAGTTGTTCAGTATCGCCTTCTTGTTGCCGGGCACCCACGGGATCTCATCGACCGCCTCGACCAGCCCATGCTTCCGGATGAGGTAGTCGGTCGCCTGCCGCATCGCCTCGCTCTGGTTCTGGCCACTCATCGTCTTCACCGCGTCTCCGTCGACGGAGAACGTGACGACGTAGCCGTCGAGTGTCTCCGCGTCGGTCGTGGATTGCGTGAGGAGACCGTCTCCGCCAGACCCGTCCTCCACGTCGATGGCTTCCAGTTCCGCACGCAGGTCCGCCACGAACTCGCGGCTCCGCGACCGGAGGTCTATCGGTGTCTCACCGAGCTGTCGCTCCATCGCGTTCGCGACCTCGTCGGCGATGTGTGCCTGCTCTGCGTCGAGGATCTCGACGAGTTCCCGCAGTTCCGCAGGGTCGATGTCGGGACTCGGATCCTCTTCCTCGCTGCCGGCTTCCGTCTCGTCATCTTCGCCGCTGCTGTCGTCGTCGGCTGCCGAGTCCTCGGGCAGGCTTCGTGTCACATCAGCACATGCTTCGACCACGGCGTCCGCGAGTTCCTCGTACACCTCCTCGTCCGGCGACTGACCGGCCTCGATCCACTGGATGTGCGACAGGTAGAACCGGAAGTGCGCCGGCGCGCTGGTGTCGTCCAGTCGGACCGGGATGATGGGTTTGTCGTCGGACGCGTGCTGTATCTCTCGCTTCGTCTGTGCCGAGTCGTAGGCGTGTTCGCTCGAGAGGAACACGATGCCCTCGCACGAATCGATGCCGTCCAGTATCGCGGCCGTCCATTCCTTCCCACCCGGGATGTCGCGCGGCGCCATCCACACGTCGATACCCCTCGCTTCCAGCCCCTGGCAGATGTCCGTCGCCACGTCGGCGTCCTCCGACGAGTGGCTCAGGAAGACGTCCCTGTCCATCGTGTCACTCGTTCTGGCTTTTCGTCCATAAAATCCAATCATTCGCTGGACCCTGGCCGTCCGTCACCTGTAGGCGACCGTCAGCGGGACGCTCTTCGCATCGAGGAAGGCATCGTTGTCGGTGAACTTCTGTTCGAGGCGGTCGAAGCGCTTGCGCATCGTCTCGTAGAGTTCCTCGTCCTGTGCGGTCGCGTCCGGCCGCTTCGCCAGCACCTCCGCGTAGTGAAGCCGGTTGGAGTGGAACACGTCCCAGTACTGCTCGCGTTCGTCCCGGTCCTTGCCCGCGGTGTGGTAGTTCCGGAGGTCGAGCTGGATCTCGTCGGGCTCGGGTCGGAGGCGCTTCAGGTGTGTGTAGAGCCGGCGGCCGTGGGTCCGGTCGCTGCTGCCCTTGATATCGTCGGTCACCTCGACCAGCCAGTCCATGTCCTCGTCGGGCGGGTAGTGGATGTGCTGGCCGTCCTCGCAGCTCCGGACGAAGAGGGCACCGTCCTCGCGGACGCGCTCCCACAGCATCGAGAGCACGGGTTCCTGGTTCTCGAGGTGGTGGAAGAGGTAGGTCGCGACCACGAGGTCGAAGGTCCCGATGTCGGCGGATTCGAGGTCGTTGACGTCCAGCTGGCGGTACTCGATGTTCGGGGCGTCGTACTCGCCGCGGGCGATGCTCAGCACGTTCGGGACCCTGTCGATGGCGAGCACGTCGAATCGGTCGTCGTGGCCGAAGCGGTCCTGCGTGACCGTCCCGTAGCCACAGCCAGCGTCGAGCACCCGATACGGGGGTTCGATGTCTGAGTCCTCGAAGTGCGCCAGCACGTCGTCGAGGGCGTCGAGGTCCTGCTGTTTGTGGGTGTCCGAGGAGAGCTGAAGGCGTCCGTGGTCGACCTCGGGGTCGTACTCGCTGGCCTCGGCGTCCTGCTTCGACTTCTTCGTGAAGCTCCCCTCGGTCTCCTGTTCCAGGAGGTGGTTCATCGTGTTCGCCAGCTCCTGGCTCAACTGGTTCTTGAACTCCTCCGTCGTCTGGTACGTGAAGAACAGCCCCTCGTTCCGGCACTTCTCTTGGAAGCGCTCGAGCTTCTGTATCTGCTCGACGTCGAGCTGGTCCCGGGGGATGTCGCGCTGGGAGAAGCCGACGATGCCGGGCTTGCCCTCGTCGAAGGCTAACGTTTCGACCTCCTCGACGGCCCCGCCCTCGGCGTTCTCGGTCGCGGTCCCGATGCGGCTCCAGAAGACGCCGATGACGAGGTCGCAGTGGTCGTACAGCTGTCGGCCGATGATGTCCTGGGGCGAGTCGCCGAGGTCCTTCGCGACGTGGGTCTCGTAGAGCACCGGCTCGATGTAGACGCCCTGCTGGCGCGAGTGCGCGGCGTTCCACTGCATGATAACCTCCCTGGTCGCGTTGCGTTCCTCCTGTACGTCGGCTGGTGAGGCGATGAGTGCCCGGTAGACGGTAGCTTTGGTTGGCATAGTAGTCTCAATCGTCGGTGTCGCTGTCGGTCGTCAGTGCGTCGAGGACGAATCGGACCTGCGAGACGTCCTTCTCGAACTCGTCCGCCGGCAGGTCGGCGAGGGCGTCGAGCGGCCACAGGTCGCGGTGGTACTGCTGTGCCCGCAGGCGGGCCTGTCGGTCGGGGTCCTGCCACTCGTCCCATCGGTCGCGCCGGAGTGGCTCCCACCCGGAGAGCACCTTCTCTGCACACCACCGTTCGTGCTCCACGCGGGCGATGGCATCGACCACGTCGTCGTGGTCCAGGCCGTCGTCGAGCGCTTGCTCTCCCCTGCCACCAGCCACGAGCCTGTCGGCGACCCGGCGCTTGAGTGGGACGTGGTCCGCGGCGAACCGGTTGGCATCGCGGTAGTGCTCGGCGAGGTCGGTCCAGCACGCCCTGGCGAACCGTGTGCGCTGCCCTTCGTCGAGGTCGTGCCACGCGTCGAGCACGGCCGAGAACCCGTCGAGGGAGCCGACCTCATCGATGAGGTCGCGTTCCCACGCTTCGGCGTCGTCTCCCGGCGGCAGGTCGTACCGGAGGTGGTAGAACAGGGCGATGTGCTTCGCGAGGCGGTCGCGCCGGTCGCCACGGACCGAATCCGGGCTCACGCCGGCGTCGAACGGGCCGAAGGACCGGACGGTGAGCCGGTCCGAGGTCTTCGCGTCGACCAGCTCGTCGGTCCGGGCTTCCCACTGGTCGTCCTCGAAGAAGTGGACGGTCGTGTCCATCTCGTATTCTTCCTCGTACTCCTCGAGCCGGGGGACGAGCGTCGAGACGAGCGAACCGGTCTCCAGACCGCCGGTGCCGCCGACGAAGACCGTCAGGACGTCGTCGGGCCCGAACCGCGCCGGGAGTTCGGCCCCGTCGGAGAGGAGTCGTTCGTGACTGGCCGGGAGTCCGAGGAACGAGAGCGATGGGAACAGTTCGTCGATGTAGTCGCGCACCGTCGGGTCGTCCCAGTCGCCGGTGTCGACGCCGGGGTACTCGGCGTAGAACTCGCGCTCGGCGGCCGCCGGGTCCCGGCTGACGACCGTCACGGCGCGTTCGACCTCCGGCTCGACGTGGAGGGTGTGGCATAGCCTGGCGAGGATGGCTTTCGTGATGTCGTCCCAGCCGACCAGCACCACGTGGACGCGACTGCCGTCGGTGGCCGCTTCGAGCCTGTCGACCGGTCGGTTCGCCAGCAGTTCGCGGGCGGTCGCGGTCGGTTCGTCGTAGGAGTACAGGTACAGGCCCGGCACGTCCTCGACGCGCTCGTGGAGATGGTGACGGACCTGCGTGGCCGATACGTCGGCGTAGCAGTCGGTAGCTGGTCGGCCGCCAGCGGCGCCCGACCCGCCGTCGACTGCCTGCGCCAGGGTCTGGACCACGGCCGCGTTCGTCTCGTCCTCCTCCCCGACCACGAAGACCTCGCTGGCGAGGTGTGCCTTCGCGCGCCCGCAGAGGAGATCTGCGGCAGTCGCGTCGCCGGTGAACACCCAGATACCCGCGTCGCGGGCCTGCCTGATGGCCGCGGCGTCACCCTTTCGCTCGACCGCGACGACCCGACGCCCCTGTGCTGCCAGCTGGGTCGCGAGGTCCAGTCCGTGGCTGTCGAGGCCACAGACGACCACGTGACCCGGGGCGTCGGCGTCGCGTACCCGGTCGAGGTGGTACAGGAATCCGATCTGCACGGGGCGCAGCCGCGAGGCGAATAGCGTCAGGAGCGTCAGGACCGCGGCGTAGGAGACGAACAGGGCACCGCTGAACCGGCCGACGACCACCAGTGGAAACGACTCCGCCAGCGTGGCCGGGAACGGCCCGGAGTTGAGGCCGAAGAATCCGACCGCGACCAGGCCGGCCTCGACCACCCTGTCCGGTCGGGACAGCTCGCCGTACTGGGCGCTGATGGTGAGGTATCTATAGGTCCCCACCCACCCGGCGACGAGGGTGACGAGGGCGAGCACCGACGGGATGACGACCGTCCAGACGCGGGCCCGCGGGATGGACCGGAGGTTCCGTGAGTCCGTGAACATAGCTCTCCGTCAGCGCGCCCCTCCTTTCCCCATCTGCGTCCCCACCTGCATGTCAGTGGAACATCAGACAGCGAGCTATTGAAACTAGCGGCCGTCAGCCCGCTGGCGAGCGGTTGGTGGCCCGACCTAGGACTCGTCGTCGGCCTGTATCCGGTCTATCTCGTCCCCGACCTCCCCCTGGTCGATGTATGAGTACGACTCCTGTGTGACGGTGATGTCCGCGTGTCGGAGCGCCTTCTGTGCGAGGGCCGGGTTCTCGCGGTACAGTTCGTCGCCGAGCTTGCGCCGCCCGCCGTGCGGCTTCAGGTACTCGCCGTCCTCCTCGACGCCGGCCGCCTCGCAGAGTCGTTGCATCGTGTTCCGGGCCGCGGTGGTACTCATCGCCGAGGGAGCGCAGTCGTGCTCGCGCGCGAGGTCGAGGTACCCGAGGAGGTAGCCCTGGCGCTCGACGGCCCGGTCGACCTGATGGTCGGGGACCGTGCCGTTCCGAGATTTCCGGATGGCCGCCGAGAGCGAGTTACCCGAGAGCGACGGGAACACCGGCCAGTCCTCGCTCGTGGGCCGGAGTTCACGTTTCCACTGTCTGAGGGGTGCGTGGGCGCTCTCGGGGAAGGGGACGTACTCCCAGTCCTGGCTCTTGCCCCACACCTCGATGGTCCCCTCGGCGAGGTCGACGCGTTCCCACGTCAGTCCATCGCGCCGGCTGTTCCCGGGGTCGCGGAAGACCTCGGCTCCGCGGACCCCCGTCCGGGCGAGGACGGTGACGAGTGCCCGGTCCCGGGTCCGCCGGAGGCGCAGTTCCGGTGGACACATCGGGGACTCGTACGCGCTCTCGGTCCGCCCACGCACCCACATCAGGAGGTCGTGCCGGCTCTGGTCGCTCCACACCTGCCGCGAGTCGTTCTCCTTCGTCGAGTCCCGGGGCAGGTCCTCGGCGGCCGCGTCGTTCTCGGCCGGGTTGGTCGCGATCCAGCCGTTCTTCACGCACCACGCGAGCCACGCCCGGACCGTCCGGAAGTAGGTGCGACAGGTCGAGGCGGCGAACTCGTCCCTGCGCCACTTCGATTTGAGTTCCCGCACGTACGCGCGCATGTGTCGTGTCTCGATATCCTCGAGTTCTGTGACGCCGTACTCGACCGTTATCCAGCCGGTGAACTCCGTGAGGACCGAATCGGCGTTCTGTGCGTACCGGCCCGGGCGTGCTGGCGTGCCCTTGCTCTTGGTCTCGACGTACGCCCGTCGTGGCTCTGCGAGCGGGTCCTCGCCGCCCGACTCCTCGCTCGTAGCCCCCGAATCCGCGTGGTCCATCGTGTCGGCTTCGCCTACAGCGGCGACCCCCTTCAACCTACTTGTTCTTACGGCTGTAAGCGAAAGTAGGTGTGACGAGTTGGGTTCTGGGCCCTCGACCGTCCAGACCGCCGAAATCGGGTGTATAGGCGACTGATAAACTCTATGATGCTATAGCAAATCGCCAGAATGTGGCAAGATGAGACTACGGCCTGGAGAAGCGGTATCGCGTAGAAGCGTGGGTGCTCAAGTGGCTACCGCAGTTCGTCGACGAGAGCAGTAGTCGCGGTATCGACGATCTCAGCCGCCAGACGGCCCTGCCAGAAATCGATGTCCTCGTGGCCGATCGATTGCACACCCCAGGGGACGATCCGACTCTCGTCTGGCGTCCCCCCACGAAGCCAACTCTCCTCGGGAATATCGATGAGTCCCTCCATCCACGATTTCGACGTCAAGGTCAGCGCGATGTACTGCTCCCCGTGAAACGGCCGTCCCTCGTGGTTCGAGAGGATGAGCCAGGGCCGAGCGTCCGTCTCACCTTTGAACGGGTCATCACCGTAGACGACATCGCCTCGCTCGAAAATTGGGTTGGCTTCGTCGTCGGTCACTGTTCGTTCTCCTCACTCGGATGCGGCTCGCCGGGTGCATGCTCGCGCCAAGACTCCTTGTCCTCCGTGCCGAGTTGCTCGTTGAACAGGGCAGTCGCTCGTTCGTAGCCACTGTATCCTTCGAGCCGGTCGGTATCGTTGGTTATTGCCCAGTATGCCGCCTTGTGCTCGACGAGACCGCGGTCCTTCAGTCGCGAGAGTGCGGTGCTGACCGCCCCCTCTTCGATAGCAGTCTGCGAGGCGATCTCACGCGCTTTGAATGCTCGATCCTCGTTAGCGGCGAGAAACCCGAGAACCTGGTCAGGGACGGAGAGGTCCGTGAGTTCTTCCTCGCTCGTGTTCTCGAAGGTATCCCGGTCGATGGACATCGTCGTATGAGTATGCGTCACCAGTCGTAAAAAGTGTTAGGTGTGAAAGCAACGAAAACACTGAAAACTTCGATAGTGAGAGCCGACAGTTGTAGTCACGTTCGACCACGAGGAGATTCGAGGACCGTATGCATTGAGACGACCAGTCTCAACTTCTGGCCAGAATTGGAAGTTGCGACTACACGGGCTGTAGGACCGCCAGGATGCACGATTTCAACCGGACCAACGAACCCGACGTGCTTCAAACTCGGGTCAAGACGCCTGCCCAAGTTAGCAATCCAACTTGAATCGAGTATTTAAAGAAATCAGGCCAGCGCTGCCGCCCTTCAGTTATTTTGAACTTCGACAAAGATGGTCATCGATACTCTGAGATCGTTCGGTATGGAACGTAGTAGCCGATCTCATCGATCCACGTCGAGAGCCACTCGTCAGCAGTGGCTTCATCGATATTCCCAGCATCGATTGCAGCCAACAGAACGCCAACCGACCCGACGACAGTCACGCCTTGGTCTTTCGCAAACGACCGAGCATCTCCGTCGTCAGTCAGCAACCGGCCGTCGTGTGTCCGCGAGAGCGAACGCCTGTGCTTCACCAGGGTCGAGATGGCCACTGACAACCGCCTCCCTGTTTGCGACCGTATCCGAAATCGTCGCGACTGGGATTTCGTCGTCGAGTGTATCGAGTGCTGACTGAAGATATGGATGAGCTGCAACGCCGTTTTCGAGTTCCCCGCGAACAACTGGAACTGCGCAGATTCCAGAGAGTCCTGCAACCACCCATACTGGTCGATATACGCAAAATTCGAGAGGACAGTCGTGTTCAGGACGCTCGGATTCGGTGGAATCCCGTCACCTGTCATTTCGCACGCGACTCCTCGTCATCCGAGTCTTCATCATCGAATTCCAGTTCTTTCGCTGCCTCTACCTCGTAGGCTGCGTCGTCTTCGTCGGCGAGTCCGAGGCGAAGTTCGACCCTGTGTTCCCGCAGGATGTCACGCATGGTCCATCGGTCGACAGCAGCGAGTCTCGCGGCATCGCCGAGCGTGATTCGCTCGCGCTCGTAGAGAGCAACTGCAGCTGCGATGCGCTCGTTCTCATGGTCCTCGAAGTATTCACGGACGAACTCGCGTAGTGCATCGCTTTTGCTACCAAACACTCCAGCCTCGACAGCACCTTCGATGAGGAGGTCGAGGTCGTCTGGATACGAGCCGGTGATTCGTCCCATCGTTCTGTCCTAGACTACGCCTTCATACTATTTATGAACCCGCCAGACTTCCATATGCATTGAGAGGACTAGTCTCAACTACTGGCCAGAATTTGGAAGTTGCGACTACACGCGATAGGGCCACAGAATATCCCACCGGCGAGGTCGGTCAGTTCGCTTACTGGCTACTCCCCGACCGGATTGTCGAGCTCGTGGTCGACGGTCACCCGGACGCGCTGGATGCGGGTGTTCTCCACCTGCTCTGCCCGCAGCGTCACGTTCTCGTAGTCGAACGTCTCGCCCTGCTCGACGAGACGGCCCGCGCGGTTGAAGATGAACCCGGCGATGGTCTCGAACTCCTCGCCCTCCGGGAGGACGATGCCGAGGGCCTCGTTCACCTCCTCGATGTTGACCGACCCGTCGACCAGCACGGTGTCGTCGTCGACGAACTCGACCGGGTGGTCCTCGTCCCCGGTCAGGATCTCACCCACAATCTCCTCGAGCACGTCCTCCATCGTGATGAGCCCCCCGGTGGCGCCGAACTCGTCGACGACGATGACCATGTGCATCCGGTTCTCGCGCATCTCCGAGAGGAGTTCGTCGACGTTCTTCGACTCGGGGACGTGCAGGGTCGGCTTGACCACGTCCGCGACCTCGAGTTCCGTGGAGGTACTGTAGTTGGACCCTCCGAGGTCACGGATGTCGAAGACGCCGACGACGTTGTCCAGCGACCCCTCGTAGACGGGCATCCGGGCGTGGCCCGACTCGATGCACTCCTCGATGGCCTCCTCGACGGTCGCACGCTTGGAGATGGCCTCCATGTCGAGACGGGGGGTCATCACTTCCTTGGCAGTGGCGTCGGTGAACCGGAGGGTGCGCTGGAGCATCTGGCGCTCCTCCTCGTTGAGGATGCCCTCGCGCTCGCCGGACTTGATCATGTTCCGGATCTCGTCGCGGGTGACGTACGACGACTCGATGGAGGAGTTCCCACCGGTGATGCGGTTCACGATGCCCGTCAGGTAGTAGAACATCGTGATGAGCGGCCACATCACCTTCCCGAATATCTTCAGCGGGGGCGCGACGGTCCGGGCCCAGGATTCGGTGTTCTCGACGGCGTAGCTCTTCGGCGCGCTCTCTCCGAACAGCAGGACCATCGACGTGATGCCGAACGACGAGATGAGCACGGCTGCGCCCGCGTCGAAGTAGAAGCCGACGATGGTCGTCGAGATGGACGACATGGTGATGTTGACCATGTTGTTCCCGACGAGGATGGTCACGAGCAGGCGGTGGGGGTCGTCCTTGAGCGACTTGACGACGCGCGCGCCGCGCTTGCCCTCCTCGATCATCGCGTCTATCTGGTGGGCGGGCAGGGAGAACAGCGCGATCTCCGAGGACGAGAAGAACCCGGAGCCCATGATGAGGAACAGGATCATGAGCACGCCGATGCCCGTGACCGTCGTCTTGGCCAGCTCGATACCGACGATCGGTACAGTGTACTGCAGGAGGGTGGCTTCAGGCACTGCCGTGAGCGCGGATGACATTGTCGATGTTCGGCGCTATTGGCGCAGGAGAAGTAACCCTTGTGTAACTGCTGCCGCCGTCGGCGTGACGAATCGCGCTGTGTTCCGTCGCCCGAACGTGACTGCTCGACCAGCAGACCGGCGCAGTCCCGTCGCTCGCCACATATTTGTCCGTTCCTCGAATCACCATCGACTATGCTGCCGTCGACGGCGGACTACTGGCTGGTCCGGTTCGTCTTCCAGCGCGGGTTGGCCCTGCTGTACCTGCTGGCCTTCCTCGTCGCGGCGAACCAGTTCCGCCCCCTCGCGGGCGAGGACGGGCTGCTCCCCATCGACGAGTACGTCGAGGGCGTGTCGTTCCGGGAACGCCCGAGCCTCTTCTACGTCTTCCCCGACGACCGGACCATCGGCCTCGCGGCCTGGACCGGCGTCGGCCTCGCGCTCCTCGCACTCGTCGCCGGCCCGTACTGGCTGCCCGAGCCGTACGCGATTCCGGCGTCGATGCTCCTCTGGGCGGCCATGTGGGGGCTCTACCAGTCGTTCGTCAACGCCGGCCGGGTCTTCTACGGGTACGGCTGGGAGTCGATGCTGCTGGAGACCGGCTTCCTGGCGATATTCCTCGGCGCGGGGACGAGTGGCCCACCGGTCGTCGTCATCTGGCTGCTCAAGTGGCTGCTCTTTCGCAACATGTTCGGGGCGGGGCTCATCAAGATCCGCGGCGACGACTGTTGGCGCGACCTCACCTGCCTCGACCACCACTACGAGACCCAGCCGATGCCCAACCCGCTGAGCTGGTTCGCACACCACCTGCCCGACCGGTTCCACCGGGTCGAGGTCCTCGGGAACCACGTCGTCGAACTCGCGATACCGTTCCTCTACTTCGCGCCCCAGCCCTACGCGACCGTCGGCGCCGTCGCGACCGTCGGCTTCCAGGCGTGGCTCATGCTGACCGGGAACTTCTCGTGGCTGAACGCGCTCACCATCGTCCAGGCGGTCGCGGTCTTCAGCGACGGGATGCTGCTGTCGATTCTGCCGGTCTCGACGCCCGCGACCACGTCGCCGCCACTGCTCCTGTCGGGGGTGTCCGTCCTCGTCGCGCTCGTCGTCCTCGCGATGAGCATCCGGCCGGTCGCGAACATGCTCTCGCCGGGGCAGGTGATGAACACCTCGTTCGACCCGCTCCACCTCGTCAACACCTACGGCGCCTTCGGCTCCATCACGAAGGACCGCTACCAGCTGGTCGTCGAGGGGACCGACGCCGAGGACCCCGGCGAAGACGACTGGCAGGCGTACGAGTTCAAGGGCCAGCCCGGGCGTCCCGACGAGCGACCGCCGCAGTGGGCGCCGTACCACCTCCGGCTGGACTGGCAGCTGTGGTTCGCCGCGATGCGACCCCGACCTGGCCGCCGGCAGCGATGGTTCGGCAACTTCCTCGAGGCGCTCCTGGAGGACGACGCGGACACGCTGTCACTCGTCCAGTCGAACCCCTTCCCCGACAGCGCGCCGGAACAGGTCCGGGTCCGCCGGTATCGCTACCGGTTCACCACGCCGACGGAACGGAGCGAGACCGGGCGATGGTGGGAACGAGAGCAGGTCGGGACCTACGTCGAGCCGGTCTCGCTCGACGACCTCCGGCGCGGTGGGCTCGGTCGGCGAACCCTCGCTCGCTGATTGACCGGCCCGGTGGTACAGATTGCGCTCACTCCTCCCTGGATTCCTCGCCGTCCGCCGTCCTGGCCGGGGGCGTCTTCGACACCAGTTTTCCCCAGAGGGCGCGGTTGTCCGCACCGCGACGGTAGCTCCACTCGCGGAACTCCCTGTAGGGGCCGAATCCACGGAGCGATTCGACCACGGGCCGGCCGACCCTGCCCGGGTCGGTCCTGAGCAGTGCCTCCTCGATCCCCTCGCCGCAGGAGTACACCCTCTCGTCGGTCACCAGGTGCGAACACTCCTCGTAGTCTTCGGGGAGCCGGTCGCGGAGGGCCGGGCGCAACTCGGAGAACCCGACGATTCGGACCGCTGCATGTGCCGCGAACCGCTCGGCCCACCAGGTACAGAACCCACAGTCGTCGTCGTAGACGAACACGGGCTCGCTCATACACGGACGTACGGACAGGAGCCACTAATCGGTACCACACCGTCCGAACATCGGAGGTTTCGATTCCCGACTCGACCTGGGCAGCGAGCAGTACACTCACCTGCCTGTAGACGAAACCCGTCGCGTATGGACCGGTTCGCCCAGGCGGTCGAACGCTATCGACGGCGAGCGACCGACGTCGAGCGATTCGTCCAGCTGATCGTCCTCGGTGGCATCGCCCTCGTCGCCGGTCTCTGGGTGAGCACCCTCTCGGCGACGTGGTCGGTGCCCTGGCTGGTCGGTTCCGCCCTCGTCCTGCTCGGCCTCGGCGGGCTCGCGCTCGGAATCTGGAGCGAGGTCGAGACGTAGTCCGGGGACGTGCTGTGCCGGCACGCACCCCCGGCGATAGTTTCGGCAACGATATCGGCAACCGCCGGAAGTGCCCAGACCAACCGCGAATTGGCCTGTACTCCCCGAACCGCCAGTATCGGCAATATCGGCAACACCCCGGTTTCGCTTACGTGGCTCGCTCCGCTCGGTTCCACTGTGGTGAGAACCAGCCATGTCACAGCAACAGTCGACCAGTGATGTCCGAGAGACGCACCGATTGTCCCGGCGGCCCCCGTCGGGCCGAAGCGTCGCCTGCCCGTACTGCAGGACACGGTTCGAGTTCGACGCACAGGACCGCTGCCCGGAATGCCAGGAACGGCTGGTGGACGCCCGCGACCGGTCCCGGGCCAGAACCGAACCACCCACCGAGCGGGCAGACAGATGACGGACCGGGTCTCCCGAAAGGAGGTCCTCGCGGCGCTCCGGTCGATCTACGACCCGTCACGGGACCACGAGACCGGCGTCGAGTACGTCGCGGTCGCGGACCTGCTGGGTGCCGACCACTCGCGGGTGTACCATCACCTCGAATCCCTCGTCGACGACGGCACCGTCGAGCAGGTCAGGCGCTGTCGGAGTGGCGTCGTGGAGCGTGGGTTCCGCCCGCAGACGTCGAACCGGAACTAGCGTGACGGCCGGGCGGGCGAACCAGCACGCCGTTCTGTCGCGACACGTCTACCGAACTCCAAATCGAGGACCGGGGTCGTCACCTAGCGGACGGAGAGGAAGGCGTCGACCTCCGTCAGGAGCCGGCTGGGTGCCTCGCCCGGGCCACTGTGACCGACACCGTCGAACTCGACGAAGCGGCTGCGCGGAAGCGCGTCGTGGACTGCCCGGGCACTCTCCCGCAGGAAATCCGGGCCACCAGTCCCCGACAGCACGAGTACGGGACCGTCGACGTCCAGTCGCTCCGGGAGCTGGTACTGCTCGACAGCACGGTTCATGCGGACGACCTCCTCGGCGAGCGCGACGCAGTCGGGCCAGACCGGCCACGCCGCCAGCCACGCGTCGAGGTCGTCGATTCCATCGGGGTGGAGGACCTGCTCGATGTAGCGTTTCACGGCCTCCTCACGCTCGCCCGCCTCGATGAGTCTCTGCATGCGGTCGGCGAGGTCGGCCTCTTCCCGGAACTCCTCCGGGAGTATCGCCGGCTCGTACGCGACGACCGCCTCGACGTCCGCCGTAGTCGCGGCCTCGAGTGCGGTGAGCGCCCCGAAGGAGTGCCCGAACAGGACCGGTCGCTCCTCGAGGCTGTCGACCAGCGTCCGAACGTAGGAGACCTCTCGCGCCAGCACCTCGTCGGCGGTCGTCTCGTCGACCTCGTCCAGACAGGTGCCGAACCCCTGTCGCTGCGGGACGATGGCCGCGTAGTCCTCGTCTTCCAGGTGGGCGAGGACCGGCTGCCAGTACTCCCGGGGGGCCATCCCGCCGTGGAGCAGGACGAGAGGCGTCCCGTGGCCGTGTCGCTCGTACGTGACCTCGATACCATCGCTGGACTGTGTCGTCACCATGCACCATCTGGTTCGGCGTGGACCCGGCTAAGTCGCACTCTCAGTGCTTGGGCCGTTTATAAGTGACCGTACTCGTGGCCGTTCGATACGCCCATCCGTGTCGGCACAGACGACGGCGTATGGGACTCGTCGCTGAATTCGACATCGACTGCGAGGCGTTGCCACTCGCCGGCGTCGCGACGGCCGTGCCCGGAGCGACGCTGGTCCTCGAGTTGCAGTTCAACCACGGCGACAGACCGCCGTTCCTCGTCACGGTGACCGGCGGCGCACCGCCGGCCGTCGAAGACGCGTTCTCCTCGGCCTACGACGTCGCGGGATGGACGCGCATCGGCCAGGCGGGCGACACCCGCCGGTACAAACTCCGGCCCGCGCTCAGCCTGGCGGAACAACTCGGCGACGCGATCGAGGACCTCGCCGAACTAGAGGTCCTCGCCACGGCCGACGCCATCATCGAACGTATCGAGGTCCTCCCGACCGGGTGGCGACAGACGGGGTGGTTCGCCAGCCGGGACGCGTTCGACAGGTTCCGTGCCTTCTGGCAGTCGAACGGTGGCTTCCACCTGCGCCGGCTCACCCGGGATGGCGAACCCGAACCCGCGGGGAGCGGGCTGACGGACCGGCAGGACGAGGCGCTCCGGACGGCCTACGAACTCGGCTACTTCGACATCCCCCGTGGCGCCTCGCTGGCAGACGTCGCCGCGGAGCTGGGCATCTCGGCGTCGTCGGCCTCCGAGCGCCTGCGTCGTGCCCAGACCCAGCTCGTCGAGGAGACGGTCGCGACCACGTGGCCGCCGTTGTCCGACTGAGCGAGCAGCGGTCCGGGGGGCGCCTACGGGTCTCCGATTCTGGCGTCGTCCGTCCAGCCGGGAACTACCCGTCTTCCCGCCACTCCGACCGGAGGAGCCCATACAGGAGCATGTCGTGATACTCGCCCTGGTACCAGGCGGCCTCCCGTTGTGTCCCCTCGTGTTCGAACCCGAGCGATTCCAACAGCGCGGCCGAGGCGTCGTTGAACCCCCCGACGTGCGCCTCGAGACGCCGCAGGTTCCGGTCCACGAAGGCGTACTCGACCATCCTCCCGGCAGCGTCAGATCCGTACCCCTCTCCGTGGTGTTCGGGTGCGATCCAGTAGGCCAGTTCCGCGGACCGGGCCCGGGACGTCTCGGTGGGGCCG
Organism: Haloarchaeobius amylolyticus; assembly: GCF_026616195.1. Classification (NCBI taxonomy): domain Archaea; kingdom Methanobacteriati; phylum Methanobacteriota; class Halobacteria; order Halobacteriales; family Halorubellaceae; genus Haloarchaeobius; species Haloarchaeobius amylolyticus. The sequence goes on along the minus strand of NZ_JANHDH010000003.1, from coordinate 244,198 downwards.
TACCGAGATTCCGACAACGAAACGTGACCGACCGGTTGGTCCTCTTGACAGACCAGACAGTGTACGTCCTCCTCGGTGGTCAGGACGGTCTCGAAGAACTCCGTGGTCAGGTTGTCGTTCATCGGGTTGACGTCGAGTGCTGGCCGCCACACGGCCGGGTCGTTCATCACCCGTTGAACGAACTCCATGTCCTCCTCTTCGACGGGTCGAAGGGTCACGGTGTCTCCTTCCAGGAATACTGGCCCAGGCATACCTGAACGCATACCACGTTCTGGCAAATATTTTCTGACACCATGGGTGCCGGTCGCATCCGGGTCGGGGCCCAATACGGCGTCTGTGTCCGGCGGGCCTAGTATGCCCCCAGCGACACGTCCCGGTACTCGTCCAGGTACTGCTCGATCGCCTCCTCGCGCCACCCCAGCGGTGAGAGGACGCTCTCTGCGGCCCGGAGCAACTGCGTCCGGTAGAACGTGGTGTCGTACTCGTCCAGAGACTCGTGGGCCAACTGGACCCGGTCGGGCGACCGCTTCTCATCGTCGACGACCACGTACCGGACCGACTGGCCGGGGTGTCGGGGAATCTCAAGTTGCTTCGCGCGCTCCAGTGCGGCGACGTTCCGCGTGTACTGGCTGTACTCGGCCAGTGACTTCGAGACGCGGTTCGTCACCAGCAGGTCGGTGGGGTCGACGGCACCCCGGGTGAGCTTCCCGAGCCAGGTCTTCAGTCGCTCGACGACGGCCTCCGCGTCCCTCGTCGCCGCGAGGGTCTCGACGAGGTCTCGCTGGGCGTCCTCGACGAACGGGGGCGTGCTGCGCTGGCGGCACTCGATGCCGCGGAACTTGTACTCGTCGGCGTCGGCCTCTTTCCCGAAGTACTTCGTGAGGGCGCCGGCCTCGCTGTCGCGCATGGGAACGAACGCGATCCAGTCGTAGGCGGCCTCGTACTCGAGGCGGATACCCACGTCGTCAGATATCTCCTCGGCGAGGTCCGCCAGCGGCGTCTGTTCCTCGCCCTCGATGGCGGTCACCCAGATGGAGTCGACGATACCGTGGACGACGCGCCAGCCGTTCGCCTCGAAGGTCTCCTTGGCGTCGAGCAGTATCTCGCGGGCGAACGCGTTGATGGCCTCGTGGCACTCGATGCGGCCGAACTTCGCGTTCGAGAAGCCCTGGTAGCCGAAGCAGGAGACGAGGATCCACTTGATGGCGTTCGACTGGCCCTCCAGCGCCGCCCTGCGTTCCGGGTCATCGCACTCGGCGAGTTCGGCCTTGATGGCGTCGCGGTCGCTGACGAGTGGCTCCAGCACGTCCGGGAGGAAGCCGCGGTCGTCGCAGATGGCGTAGCCGAGCCCGGGGACGTCCTCGCGGTCGCTGTGGCAGTCACACCGGATCTTGTCCGGGCTCACGTTCCGGGTGACGATGATGTTCGGGTAGAGGCTCGAGAAGTCGAGTTCGTGGACGTCCTCGTGGAAGCCGGCGTCGGGGGCGAACGTGAACCCGCCCCGGTCGGCGTCGTGGAGCTGGCGCATCGTCTTCGGGAACTCGTGGCGCCAGGAGTGCCACGGGACGAGCACGCCCCGGGACCGCGCCTCGCGGATCTGGATGCCGGTGAGGATGGAGCCGATGGACGAGCGCGCGAGTTCCTGTAGCGGCTTGTGCGAGCGTCCGACGAGGTCGAGGCAGCCGTCGAGGTTCGTCTGGTTCCACATGAACGTGTTCGAGCGGTCGACGATGGCCCGCCCGGGGACGTTGTACCGGGCCGGCGAGTGCCCGACCCGCCCGTAGCTCGTGTACGTCGACCGGCCGGCGAGTTGCTGGTAGCCCACGCCCGAGAGTCTCCCGAGCGCGAACCCCTCGACCCCGACGGCCTCGGCCTGTTCGTACAGCGCCGGAATCACCTCGCTGGTGTTCACGAGCAACACGTCGGGGTCCACGTCGTCGACCCGCCCCTGGAGTCGTTCGAGGACCGCCTCCCGGTCCCCGGTCAGCTCCTCGCCGTCGACGGTGAGGGCCGTGACGTGTCGGTTCGCGAGCGCCTGCTCGTCGACATCGAGCCGGAGGACCGAGAGGTCGCTCGCCGGCGTCGGGTCGATGCCCTCCTCCAGACAGTAGCGGTACTCCCGGGAGAGGTCGACGTTGTACAGCCGGTAGACGCCGGGGTCGGCCCACGCGGCGACCTCCCGGGCGAGCCGATTCACCGCATCGATGGTCGCTACGTCGACGCGGAGCACCCGCGAGGGCTCGTGCCTGAAGCCGATGCGCTCCTCGACGTACCGGGTGTGCTCGACCTGCGGGTGCTCCGAGAAGGTCGGCTCGATCTCCGTGAGGCACCCGCCCTCGTGGGCGGAGACGTACAGCGTCGGTGTGTACGATTCGTCGACCTGGCAGGTCGCCCCGTCCTCGCCGGTGGTCCACCGGTACACGTCGCCGTCGACGAAGTCGAACTTGTAGGGCACGGAGCGGTCACCCCTGCTCCGTCGCCGTCTCGGGCTGCTCCGCGAGTGCGGCCTCGAGTTCGCTGATGCGCTTCTCCTGTTCGAGGACGATGGACACGAGCACCGGGATGGCCGTCGACCGGTGGTTGAGGTACCCTGCCGCGTCCGCGTGGGCGCGAGCGTGCTCGAACAGCGTGTCGAAGTGGTCCTGGTCGTGGCGGCGCAGCGCCCGGCGGTAGTCGCCCCAGGCGTTCTCCATCGCCCGCAGCGAGTCGCGGAACGTCGGGTTAGTACGTCCCACCGAGACTCACCTCCGGCTGCGGGCTCTCGACGAGCGCGGCGTGTCTGTCCTGCAGGACGCGCTCCCAGAACGCCAGCGTCGTCTGCACGTCGCCGTTCTCCAGCGGATAGACGAGCGTCTCGAACTCGCCGCCGGAGAACCGGGGACCGAACCGGGTGCGCTCGCATTCGAGCACCTCGTCGGCGAGGTCGTGGATGGGCTGGCTGAACGAGTCCGCCCGCTCCCGGGTGAGCAGTATCGGAACCTCGTGTTCGTCGGCGAGTGCTTCCACGATGTCGAGACCTGCGTCCAGCATCGCCTCGCCCTCGCCCCGGCGCAGGTCGTCCTCGCGGTAGAACGCGTCGAACGCCGGGAGGACCAGCAGTACGGTGTCCTCGTCGACGAACCCGGGCGTGCCGAACAGGAGGCTCTGGTGCTGCCAGGGCGTGAACGCCCGGGCGACGTCGATGCGGTCGAGCGCCCGCATGCTCGGGGCGAGCCGGGCCATCGGGCTGGTCGTCGCGTGGCCGTTGGCGTCCAGCCACGTCCCCCGTCCGCCCTCGAGGAGGACGTGGTCGAGGACGAGCGACTGGAGCGCCCCCGTGACGCGCTCGTCGGCGTCGAGCAGGGTGACGCCCGGGTCGAGCGTCGGCAGTTCCGGCGTGTCGGTGTCGGTCGGTGGTGCCGTCATGGCTACCTGAACGTAGCCACGTCCCCCACTTAGGCTCGACAGGGGTGTTTCCGATATTGCCGATACCGGGGTTCGCGGGGGGTCTAGCTCGTCAGCGACGGCTCGGAGACGGATTCGAATATCCGGGTCTAAAATCCTCTAGTGGCCGAAATGAGGGCTTCAGGCCGGTGAGACGGTACCCGCCAGACCGCTGTCTCACCGGGCGAACTTTCGGCAACTTCGGGCGCGGCTGGATTGCCGATACTGCCCTGACCGGCCCACCGGTCGCCGTGGCTCGGCGAGCAGTCACGAAAAATGGAGGCAACGAACGGAGTTCTTCCGGGCGAAGAACTCAGAGGTTGGACTTGACGTGTATCTCGTCGTCGCTGATGGCTTCGACGGCGTCGTGGTCGAGTTCGAACGTGTTCTTCTGTTCGTCGGTCCAGCCGAGCTTCTTGCGCATCCCGCGCGAGAGTGTCGCGTCGGGTTTGACGTACGCTTTGCCGCTGGCGACGTTGTCGACACGACCGATCATGTCGCCGTCTGTGGTCATCACTTTCTTCCCCTTGTCGCTTCCCTCGAATTCTCGGACCATGATTTTCTCCGGACGGCCACGGACCTGAGGGGGTCCGGGCGAGTCCGTTCCAGAGTTCGACTCTCAGCCGAAAATAACTAACACCTGATAATTATGTAGGTATCGTAACCGTTCGCTGAGGGGTCGGTTCGGTGCCTCGCTGTCCTGCAGCTCGGCGACTACGGTCCGGAGGCATGGCTCCGTCGTCGCGTCGAAACTGCCCGATGGTGTGTCCTGATCGAGAAAGATCTCTCGGCGGTCGGGTGTGGGGTCGAGAGTTACTACACAGGACGTAACTGCCTCGCACGATGAACATAACCACAGGCGACCCGGGACGGGCCGCCCCGAACCACCACTCCATTTCAATCCCCGTCCTAGAGGCCGGTCGCCCTTAGCCACCGTTGTAGTGGACTTCGGTTCGCCTGCCACTCGACTGCCCCAGTCTCTGTGTCGACCCGAAGTTTCAGTTCGAAGCTATCGACCGGGCGACCAGAAGTGGCGTAAAGTTCGAGAGAGAACCGATACGTTTCGCTGCCCATGACCGAGTCGACATCGATTGGAAGACGGACGTGCTCGGTTATGCGTTCCTTCGGTTGGACGAAGGCCCGGTGTTCCTGTCCGGTCGGTTCGGTCTCGGTCGGCGTCACGGAATCATCACCGTTGCCAGCCAATTCTAGCACCTGGGATTCGGGCGAGAGACTGACGATGACCGGGTTCGACCGGTCTCCAGCGGGAAGGAGCCGGTACTCGTAGAGCATCACGCCCTGGTTCCCACGGTTCCCGATATCGAAGACCAGGTAGAGGTCGGACGGGGCCGTCTCCCACTCGACCCGCCAGGGGGCGAGGAACGAGGCCAGAGGGCCGTTCGGCGAGTCCCGTTCGACGGGTTCGATGACCACCGTCTCGTCGTTGAGGACCGTCTTCCGATGGATCTGGCTGGCGACATGCTCACCATCCCGAAGCGGGACGATGTTCGGCATGAGCAGCGTGGGGTCGGGGTTGTTCAGGAAGTAGTACCAGAGGGTGCCGAACCCGATGAGGAGACCCGGTGCAGCCAGAAGGATGTCGGCGGGTGGGGTCCCGGTGGAAATCATCACGATTCCAAGGCCGATGAGCGCAACGAGAGCGAGCACTCCACCAACGTACGCGCCTCGCCAGTACGTCGCGCTCGTGATACGTTCGATCACGGTTGCCCCCCGATATGTCGTGATGTGTGCAACGTGACCTCTAGCGCTCGAGCTAGATATTTAAACCTAGAGTGATTCCGCTGTGCCAATGTGGCCACTGGGGCATATCGCGACCGGAATCTACACCGCCCGGCGGTTCGCGTTCGACGAGGACCCGACGCGGTATGCTGCTCACCTGCTCGGCGTGGTAGCACCTGATGTCATCGACAAACCGCTTGGGAGCCGGGAGGGCGCCCCTGCCTATCACACCGTGGCCCATTCGCTGATCACCGCCAGCCTGCTGTCTATCTGTGCATACCGCTGGGGGGAGCGCGACGGGCCATTTCGTGCCTTCGCGGCCGGGTTCCTCGTCCACATCGCCGGTGACCTCCCACTGACCCTGGACAAGTGGGACGAGCCAGAGTTCTTTTTCTGGCCACTCCTGCGCCCTGTGAACACCGTCTCTCGGCCACTGGAGGAGTACGTGGCCGACTACATCACCAGCCCGTGGTTCGTTCTCGAGATACTCCTCGCTGCGTTCGTGTTCCGGTCCCGGTCTGGCGACACGGAGACTACAGACGAAGAGTGACCAGGGGCACGCTCTGGCCCGTGTGAACTGACCGAGAAGAAAGACGATCGTCTGATCCTCGGGATTCTGTGCATCCAACAACCGTCATGACGAGAGGCCGCCCCGAGAGTGACACTGTCGGTCGAGAGTTGGCCGTGGTCTTCCCCACACGACAGGTTCATGTAACTCCCCCAATATCTATGAGGGCACCGACTCAACTTCTCCTGACTGCATGCCAGGAAGGGGGAGACACGGCGGCACGATTTCGGGGATGGTTGCGGCGGTGGTGTCGCTCATCGCGATTCTCCCGAAGGTGACTGTTCTCCCGGCGATACAGATCCTCGATAACTCCATAACGGCCGTGTTGGTCGCGATATTCACGGCCGAGTTCACCCCACTGGCAGGCATGGGCTTCCTGATGCTGGTGGTCTACATCGCAGTCTCCGGGTTCTTCGTCGAAGAGTCCGGGAGATATTCGAACACACGGCGGGAAGCGCTCGCACTTGTCGTCGGCGTGGCGTACGTTCTCTTCTCGGTGGTGTTCTGGAGAGAACCGGTCGATACCCTCATCTCGGGATACGGCTTGCTCACGTCGATGGACCGGGCCCTTCTCGGGGCTGTGTCCGCGCCCCAGATCGCCTGGGCCGCGGTGTTCGAGATGGAGTCCCTGGTGAGGGCCGCGCTCGAACCGGTGTCGAGGGTCTGGACCAGACCACCGGGGCGGCCGGTCCGCTGGCCCTTCTATCTCTTTATCACGTTCACCACCATCGTCGAGATATCGCGAACGACGGACTGGCTCGCGGAGACGACGCGACCGGTCCGGGTCATGGTCCGTCTGGTCGCGGCGACCATCGCACTCGTCTACGGGCTCATCATCGCGCACAACTTCTTCCCCGGGCCGGATACGCTCCCCTGGCGGTCCATCACCATCGGGTCCTGGTTCCTGTTCCATACGCTCGTCTCGGGCTGTGTCCTGGTCGTGCTGCAACGCGCGCTCGAGTACGAGTCGGGGCCGGGCCCGGTGACCATGTTGATGATATCGCTGTTGATCGGCACCCTCATCGCCGTCCTCGATGGTCTGTATCCACTCCCCGAGTTCCTGTTGCTCGGTGGGGTAATCGTCGGCACCCTCGGTCGCCAGGAGCGGGTGAGAACGCGCACGCTCGATGTCCAATCGCGAGCGGTCGACGTGATAGGGAAGGCGATGGAGCAGCCGACGAGGCTGTTCGAGATAGCGATGGTCTTCCAGGGCTTCCTGCTGGGCGGATGGTTGCTCTGGCTGTTCGTCTCCGGCTTCGATGGGTCTCTTCTCGGAGCTGGTGGTTCCACCCTCGTGGCGACGTCGCTGGCGGTGTTCCTGCTGCTGCCAATCTTCCAGGCTGCCATCTACATCATGTGGTTCTGGGTAGCTGAGATCCTGCGGGCCGCCACGGTCGATGGGGTATCGGCCACCGGTCCGGCATTGCCCCCCGACCTGCTGGTGTTCCCGACGCTCGTCCTCGGCGGGTACTTCACCGCAGGGAAGCTGTTCGACATGCACCCCGTCCTTGGGTTGCTGGCGCTCGCTGCCATCGTCCTCGGCATCGCCGGGATGGTCCGGGTGATGCGGAACCGCCACCAGCAGGCCGCGCTTCCGGAACCGGTAGACGACCATTCGGTTCCGATTGCATTCACCATCCTGATGGGTGGGCTCGGGGTGGTCGGAGAGATCTCACCATCGCCGTACGCATCTGAGGGGTCGTATCTGCTGCTTCTCGTGGTCACCCTGGTCCCGTTGTATCTGTTCCCGGCGGTTCGCCGTCGTGGAGTTGGCCCACTCAAGGGGCGACCGGGCAGTGCGATCATGCTCGGAGGTATCGGTATCGTGGCTGGCCTGTATCTGGGTAGGACAGCTGTCCTTGAACTCCTGAACTCTGGAATCATCGGTGTCGCGGCCTACGTCGTCGCCCTTCGACTGTTCATCTCGGACGTCGTCACCGACATCCGGTCTTCGGTTTGAACCGGCCATCTGTCCCTGAGCCCGCCGAAACTCCGTCCCTGACTGGCGTTCGAAGCATCTCACGACCGGGCCGACTATCACCCACACGAGGGCTGTATTGGAGACCCATGATGACGCTGCATCACCAGAAGGCTTCACCAGCAGTTCGAGAACTGGAACCGAGCAGGTCTGCCGTCGGGTCGACGGCATCGATGGCCTGCTCGAAGTGAGCTCGGGTGATGACGATGGGGTCGTCGTTCTCGGCCTCGATGTCGGTTCGCAGGGCAATCATCGCGGCTTCGTCACAGACCGCGGCGATGTCGGCACCCGAGTACGCGTCGTCGGTGCGGGCAGCGAGCCATTCGGGGTCGACGTCGTCGGCCAGTGCTCGGTCCGCCGTATGGACCTTGAACACCTCTCGGCGGCCACGCCGGTCCGGGTTCGAGACCTCCACCTGCACGTCGAACCGCCCGGGCCGGCGAAGGGCAGGGTCGATCATGTCGGGGCGGTTCGTCGCCGCCATGACCACGACGTCTTCGAGGTCGTTCATCCCGTCCAGTTCCGAGAGGAGCTGGTTGACGATGCTGTCCGTCAGGGAGGAACCGTCGCTGTAGCCACCCCTGCTCGGGGCGATGGAGTCGAACTCGTCGAAGAAGACGACGGTCGGCGAGGCGTCTCTGGCCGCCGAGAAGACCTCCCGGATGAAGCGTTCGGATTCGCCGAAGTACTTGTCGAACACCTCTGGGCCGTTGATAGGGATGAACGCGCTGTCGGTCTCGTTCGCGACCGCGCGGGCGAGCATGGTCTTCCCGGTGCCCGGCGGGCCGTGGAGGAGGATCCCTGTGGCCGGGTCGATGCCCAGCTGTTCGAAGCGGTCCGGATAACGTCGAGGCCATTCCACGACCTCCTGCAGCCGTTGTTTCGCGGTCTCGAGGTCCCCGATGTCGTCGAAGGTCACGTCGGGCGTGTCTGTCTCGTCGATGAACGAGATATCATCGCCGGTGGTGACTGGCTCGCGGGGCTCGTCATCCTCGAAGTCGGCCCCGTCGTCATCCTCGGCTTCATCGTCCTGGTCCGACCCACCGAAGAGGTCGCCGAGGCTGCTCTCGTCGTCATCCTCGAGCCAGGATGGTTCGGACCCACCCGGCAGGTCCGGGTCCCCGAAGGTGAAGTCGTCCGTGAGCCGGGAGCCCGCATCGCTCTCGCTTCGCTCATCGACGCCACGCTGGCGCGCGACCGTCTCGAACGCTGCGATGAGCGCATCCTGGTCGATGGTCGGCGTGTCGTCTTCAGCGTCTGCAACGGCGATACGTGCCGCATGCTCGGTGGCGACCACCAGTTCGGCGGTCGAGAGCCCACCGGTCAACTCGGCGCAGAACTGGAGGTCGACATCCGTTCGGTCGGCGTCGAGTTCCAGGTCCGACTCGGTCACAGCGGCGAGTTCACGATGCAGGACGAGGCGGCGCCGGTGTTCGGTCGGTCGTTCGAGACCGACCAGCAGGTCGATACGCCCGGCACGGCGGACCGCGCGTTCGACGTCTGCGAGTCGTTGGGCGACCGCGATGACCACGACGTCCTCGTCGCTCTCGTCGATCCGGTCGAAGCCGGCCCTGAGAGCGGTCGCGATCTGGGAGGGTCGCCCGTGGTCGTCCGACCGGACCCCTGGTGCGATGGTGTCGAAGCTCTCGAACAGGAGCACGCACCGACCGGAATCGAGCGCCGTCGACACGAGACCTTCCAACTCCCGGGCGCATCGGTCGGGGTCGCCCAGGGACAGGTCGCTCGGTGTCACCTGCAGATATGGGAAGTCCATCTCGCCGATGATGGCCCTGGCGAGCCGTGATTTCCCGACGCCAGATGGGCCGTAGATGAGTACGCCGCTGGCTCCGAGCCCGGCGAATCGGTCGTCCCGAGCCGGTTCGACGACCGACTCCTCGAGCCGTCGGAGCCGTTCTTCCAGCCCATCGATGGACCCGAACCCTGTCAATGGTGACTCCCGTAACGGTCGCCACTGTTCGGGGGTCGCTCCCGCGACGTGGTCAGCATCCCCACCCGACGAGTTGTCCCTGCCGGTCATTCGATACACTCGTCACGGTGCCGGTACAAATGCGTGTCGGGCGATCCAGCGCCCCGGATGCTCGGGCAGGTGGGAGCGGCGGCCAGACGATGCGGAGAGGTGTTGCTGGTCGAACATTTTATACGGGTATTCGTCGATAGTCACGCCAGAGATGATATCGCGGCGTCAGGCACTGCGGCTGGGGGCGCTGACCGCGGTCGGTGGCGGAATCGTGGGAGAGCTATCGGCCAGGGGAGAGACGGTGGGCTGGGACGCTGTGACCGACGAACTGGAACCTTCTTGGACGGCTGTCGGCGAGGCAGGATGGACAGAGCGCTGGCGACGGCAGGTCGATGGGTCGCCAGCAACCGTCGAGGTCGATAGCTCGGGGACCTGTTGGCTAGCAGGTGAGTCGTCACAGGGGGAGCAAGGCTGGGTGGCTTCTGTCGATACCGCCGGGGAGCAGACGACAGGTCGCCGCATCAGTGCCGGCGACAGGGAGGGAAGCCTCCGAACGCTGCTGCCGACCTCATCAGCCCCCATCTTGGCAGGGGTGACGAGGGCTGAGTCACGTAGATCCCGGGCGTGGGCAGTCGCGATGAACACGGACCAGACCGTCCGCTGGAGGCGCCAGTACCAGCCGAGCCCGCACTCCTATGTCATCGAGGCTATCGAATCAGATAGAGACGGAAGCGGGTATCTCGTGGCTGGCCGTCGCGAATCGTTCCAGTCGTGGCTCGATTCAGCCTGGCTCGCGAACCTGTCTCCGGACGGGACGCTGCGCTGGAGTCGGACGTACGATGCGGCCATCTCCTCGGTCGATGACCTCGTCGTCGGGCGGGATGGGCAGGTGTTCCTCGTCGGCGGTCTCGACCGGACGGAGGGCGTCGGGACCGACGCCGGTATCATCGCTCTTCGAACAGGGGGGACCGCCTGGCGCCGCACCTACCCCGCGTGGTGGTTCACCGACGCGATTACGGCGGGGACTGGCGCGAACAGTGAGGGACTCGTCACCGTCGGGTTGACCGATCCCGACGCCGGGCCACGGGCGGGCGTGATGACGTATCTCGACGAGCAAGGCCATCCGTACTGGTGGCACGAGTTGCGCGTCGACGGCTACGACGCCAGTCTGAGTGCCGTCCACCCCGTCGAAGGCGGCTATGTAAGCCTCGGAGAACTGGAACCGGACGAGGAGGAGGAGGACACGACGGACATCTCGTTCCTGCTGACGGTCGACGCCGAAGGTGAGCGGTCGGTCGGCTACAGGTTCTCACACGCAGTAATCGATGTCGCGTTCGGGGCCGATGGAGGACTGTTCGTCCTCGGTGAGAGGGACGGTCGAAGCTTCCTGCGGTCGCTCGGTCCGCCGTGGAGAGAAGACGAAGAGCAAGCATCTGCAGAGAGAAGAGGGGAACTCGATACCAACCGTCGCGGTGACACTTCACCGAGGTTCGCATGAGGGGACCGTCGCTGATTCCCATCGGGCGGGCGCTGGCTGGGCGCCTCTTCCGCTACGTCACCCCCGATAGATTCCTCGGCGTGGTCACCGGGACGATTCTGGCCTGGAACACCGTTCCGTCTGTCTCGGGTGGTGCCCTGTCTGAGTGGCTGGCACCTGTCGCAGACGTCTTGCCTCTCGAGTCGATACCGTTCCTGCTGAGCGTGCTCCTGTTGGGTGCCATCCCGGTCGCGTACCTCCCGCGGGTATACATCGGCTCGCTATATCGTCCGCTCGATGAGCATCGCTCGGCGCGGTATCTCGCCAGCGCGTACATCTTCGGGTTCGCGACGCTCTGGTACGTCTGGTTCCTCAAGATAACCTACTCGACTGTACCGGCGTACGTCCCCGAACCACCGTCTGGTGTCTTCACGTGGTACATGATCCTCGGGTTCGTCCTCTTCGCCGGCCTGTTCAGACGGATAGAGGACCGGTCGGTGTTCGATACCGACCACTACCTCACGTATCCTTTCGATTTGATGTCATCTGATTTCCAGTCGGAACTGGACACGCTCGCGCAGAACCAGCGTACTCGGCGTCTCGCCGCGCTGTTCATCGAGGTGGCAGGTATCTCGGTCTACATCCTTCCCGCCATCTTCTTCGGAGCCTTCATCGGGATACTCAACCTCTACTATCCACTCCTGGAGGTGCTTGCGATACTGGGCCTCGTCGGCCAGTTCCTGCTTCGAAGCGAGCGGACGCCAGCCCCCGACTCCAGACTCGGCGGAATCTTTCAGACGGTCACCGATATCGATTCGGGCTTCTATCGGAATCTCGGGCTGGCACTCCAACCGCGTGCACTGTCTATGTTCATGGTGATACTCTTCACCGTGTTGCAGTCCCTGATTCCGCTCTTCCTCTGGGACGGATACGAGACACCCCTCGACGGCCTGTACCTCGGTGAGATAACAGGTGCGTATGGCGCGATGGTCGAGTTGAAGACGTTCCCGGCGGTCGTGTACAGTCTGGAGAAGACGGGCGACCTGCTCGTCTGGTTCGCACTCAGCTTCACCCCCCTCATCATCGTCTGTTACAGCCTGTGGTTCTGGTACCATGCGATTCGACGCATCCCGTCACTGCTGTATCACAGTGGGGTCGACTACGCTGAACTGGACGTGTCGATGGTCCAGCGACGTCCACCCACCTCGCGGCCCGTCGGACTGTTCCTCCCGTTGGCCATCATGGCTACGGCGTGGCTCTCTCAGCGGTTCACGTGGGGTGAGCCGTTCTTTCCGCTATCGCTCGCCACGAGAGAGTTCGGGTTCCTCTTCGTCTGGGGAACTGCTGCGGTGTGGCTCTGCTGGACGGTCCTTCGGACCATCGAGCGGCCAACCCGTCCAGCCAGGAGCCCGATGCTCGAGCTCTACCTGCCGTTCGTGATCCACACCGTGATCATCGCCGATATCTCCTTCGACAGCTTCGGAGGAGCACCGATGTCCGGTCACCTCTCGATTCTCGGTCTGGTGTTGTTGCTCTACTACGGCGTCCCCCGGTTGTCGACCGTGATAGAACTCCCGACCAACCAGCGAATCCTCGCGGGTTCCGTGGTCGGGGTCGGATTCTTCGTCGTGGGACTGGCAGAACTGGACATCTGGACCAGCATGGTAGCTGGCCTGTCGATGATGGGTGTCATCATCGGTGCCGGCGCGATGCACGACGAAATCGAGTCATCCGAGGAGTGAGAGTCGTCTATATCCAGCATCAGAGTTCCACTCTGATCCGGTGAGGGTGCCTCTCTCGAGCAAGTCTCTCGGTGACACTCTAGGCGGCCTGTTCGGTGGGAGTTCAGTGCGAAGGAAGAGTCATGCCTTCGTCGACTTCGACGGGGACGACGGCAGAGTTCGATACTGGTAACCGAAACATCTAATCGAGAGAAGATGGATTGTTGCGATTACGATGTCCCTCTCCGATGCGTTCTGGGTGGTTCTCGGGAGTCTCGTCATCGCTGCCGGGTCCACCATCGCTGGCCTGTACGCCTTCGAGGGACGGGTGGCACTGGTGATGGCCGGGTTCTTGCTGTTCACCTGGGGATATCAGCTGTCCCAGCACGGGGTCCACCGTGGAGGCATCCGGTTCGGCGGACTGGAGACCTCACGTCTGATCCGGCGGGCAACCCTTCTTGTGATAGGCTGGATCGGTATCGCCTTCGGCGTCACCTTGTTCGCACAGACAATCTTGGACCCGAGCCTGTCGAACGCGGCGTTCTCCGGTGTCTCGAGCATCGGGGGCTACATGTTCGCTCACGTCGGCATCAACGGCGTCGGGTTGGGACACTCCCTGATCGGCGGCACCATCGACGACCTCGAACAGCGATTGGGTGGCGATTCCGAACGATGAACGACAGCGTCACGAAGCGGTGGGTCGGGTTCCTCCTGGGGATGTCACTGACATCGGCCTCCCTCTCGTCGGGGTTCATCTGGGCCTGTGGGTCGGCGTGCATCGACGACCCGTTCCTCTGGACAGGCGCCCGCCAGCCGCTCATGGTGTTCGGAGCAGCACTCGCGGCATGGTGGGGATACCTCCTCGCCCACTACGCCATCACCGGTGGCTTCATCGACGATTCGGGCTACGGAAGCGACACGCTGACAGCGTCGAGCGACGCTTCCACCGGGGACGAGCAGAGCGCTCGGCAGTGGCTGGGCGTGCTTTTCGGAGCGGGTGTGCTCGTCGCCGGGATGGTGGTCGGTGTGGTGTACATCCGCCAGGGGAACCACCTATTGACCAACGTCGGCGGGGTACTGTTCCTCGGCGGGTATGCGATCGCCCACTACATGGAGACCGGAGACCCGCTGTGAACTGTAGCCTGTTCTGATTCCCGGACAGCTACAGTATCGACACCAGCGCCAGTGCGACCGAGATGACGTCGAGCGAGACGATGGTGACCAGCAGCCGGTCGTTGATGGGCCACTCCGGAGCGCTGTCGAACCGTTCGTACTGCTCCAGGTCCCTGTCGAGTCGCCCGTCGTCGCGTTCCTCACGCTCCTTGCGGAGCTGCTTGGATTTCTCGAGGACCATCCGGCGATGGATCTGCCAGAACGAGAAGTACACCCAGATGCTGATCACGGCGATGTAGACGAGGATGGGGAGTGTGTAGCTCAGTGCCCAGACGAGGCCGTCGACAGAGGCCGTCGCCGTCGTTGTGACCTCGCTGCTGACCCGGAGTGGGTCCCGGATGCCCTGGACCTGAAGGCGGTACATCAGATACACTCCCGCGATGACGAGCAGGACGTTCACCCGGGTCGCGAACCTGCCGAAGTCCTTGAATCCGCCCGCCTTGTCCTCGTGGGCGGGGTAGTACCGGAGCGGCGGCGGTGACGGGGCATCGTCCATCTCGAGCCATTCGGCGTAGGTCACACCGGAGAGCAGGCGGTGGAACGCCCAGACCAGCACGATGAACTGGACCGCGACGATGACGATGAGGACGTCGACGGCCAGGGTGACCAGGAGGGCGATCAAGGCCACGGGCGAGATTCCGAGCGCGTCACCGTACTCACCGAGCATGAACGGACCCGCGCCATGGAGCCAGATGAGACAGAACTGGGCGACGAAAAGCAGGCTTATCAGAAGCGCCGTCGGGATCCCTTTGACGTGGCTGTTCAGCGTCCGGATCAACTGCCGATAGTACCGCTGGTAGGACCGGAAGACCGGGTCATCGAGGGCTGCCTCTGCCTCCTCGGTATCGGGGATGCTTCCGTCCGGTTCGAGCGCAGGATAGATGCCGTTCGTCGGGATCAGATGGGTCTGGTGCAGGCGTCTGAACAGTGACTCCGTCCGACGCATCCCATCGTAGACCAGGGGGCCCGTGACGTACAGCATGAACAGGAAACCGGACGCGTAGACGACGTTCGCAGACAGATCCTCTATCGGGACCGTATAGACACGATAGAGCGAGAAGACCGTCCCCGCTGCAAGGGCGACCCCACCGCCGTAGACGGTGACCATGCTGATCACCCGTGATACCTCTTCTGCACCGGTCGATTCTTCCTCTCCGATATCGCCCAGGGAGCTCACGATGACGCCAACGAGGAGGAGGATACCGAGCCAGATACCGAGTTCGAGCCCGAAGAACAGTAACGGGAACCCGGGTGAGAACTCGATGAAGGCACTCAGCCCCTCGACCGAATCCGAGAACTCACCCATAATCAGGAGGACACTGGCCACGGACAGGACTATCAGCGGTGTGTGTTGTAATCCGTAGGCCAACACCTGTCCGACGAGCCGGCCGAACCGGGAGGTCTCGGAGAAGGAGATGAGAAAGGGCGGCTCGGCGGTCTTCCTCGGATCGAGGTCACAGAACTGATGGAAGAAATCGCCCTGATCGTCGTCGGTATCGGTCCAGACCGACTCTGTGTACAGCGAGCGACGATCGGAGTCCATGTAGATGACGTTTCGTGTACGTTATATTAGCGTGGTGGCCAGTTGGATCGTCTCAGTTGATTATCCCTGCGACCTGCAGCAGAATCCAGGCGTTCGATGCGATGGCCGCCGAGGTGAGTCTGGCGACTGTATCGGTCTTGATCGGCCACTCCGGGAGGTCTTCTATCGCCTGCTTTGCGGCGATGAACTCGCGGATATCGCTCGACGGTTCCTGTTCGGTCGGTTCAGGGCCCGCCGAATCGAACCAGAGGTCCAGGTCGTCACGGTACTCCTTTCGAAGCTGTTCCAGACGTCGTTGTTTAGAGGCGACCATCGCCCTGTGCAGACCGTACTGGCTTCCAACCAGACCGATAACCGGCAGCAGCGAGAACAGGAACCCGATACCGAGATACAGGGGTGTGGGCCGTCGAAACATGAACACGGCGGTGATAGAATACACCAGCAGATACAGGATGAGAGCCTTCAGGACGATGTCCGCATACGGGGCCAGTCCGAGGTTGTCGTGCGCACGGGTGATGTCGAGCCTGATGTGCACGCCACGAATCTTCACCAGGAAGTAGATGCTTCCCACGACCACGATCCAGGCGACGAGCACGCCCACGAGTACAGCGATGAGGAGGGTTCCGGCGAGGTACAGTCGCATCGCGAGCGGAAGCGCGCTCCACGAGAACCCGAGGAAATCAGAAAGCTGCGCCGAGAACAAGACAGCTGGGAGAAGTACGAGCGTTATCGAGCCGAGGAGAAAGAAGAATGCGACCGGGAGATGAATCCGCCTGTCCGCTGGGCGGGCAGCGTATGGAAGTGGCTCATAGAGGCGCTCGACCATCCCTCCCAGGAGGTGATAGTATTCCACGTCGGTCATCACGAACGACTCCCGCATCTTGGCGATGACGGCCACGCCTGTCCGATCGAGGTAGAGGACCGTGAGACAAGCGAGGAGGAGATCCAGATGGAACGTGTAGACGTACGCAGACGAGAGAAACACGCCCTGGAGTCCGTAGAGCCTGCTGAGAACCCATCCGAGCATGAAGAAGAGACCGACAGCTGCTGTAATCACGATGGTCGACCGGATGCCTCCACCCAGGCGTCTGGTGAGACTCACCTGTCTGTGTAGATTCTGGAGTTCATCCAGTGATTCGGGATGGTGGAGTCTGTCCCAGACCCAGGACTCTCCCAGCGCCCTCGTTTCCCCTCCTTGCATCGTGGGACGATAGTCTGTCGATTCCTATAGAGGTTCTGGGCGGGGTTGCAGGACCGCCACCAGAGCAGAGAGTCTAGTTCTGTACCGAGGGGGACACTCGTCTGAACAGGCCCAGCCAATCCATGGATAGCCTCTTGAAGACCGTAGGGGGCCACTGTATCCAGTGTTGAGCCATGAAGTAGCCTTATATCAAAGCAGACTGAAAAGGTTGGTAGATAAATGAGTCTGTGGAAACGGAATATCGTGGTCGTCCTCGCACTGGGATTAATCGTCAGCCTCGTCGCGACCCCTGCTGCAGCGGCGGTCGACCTCACCGTCGAAACGAGCTATCAGGGCGTGGAGGGTGACTCACAGGCCGTGAGCACGACCGTGACGATTACTCCCGATGGACCGACGATGAAGGATATCCGGATAGAAATCGATGAGACGAGTTCTTCGTTCGTCGATTTCAACTCGTTCACGCGCACCACGGAACCCGGCACTGCCGACATCAACATCACCTACCAGGGGGACGGAGTCTACGTGGTGGAAGAACTGGAACGTGGTGAGACCATCACCATCACCTTCGAGGCCTATCCACGAACAATCAAGGCGGAGTCACTCGACGTCGCAACGATACAGATCGATTACGTCCAGAACGGGCAAGATCTTGACGCCCGGTCTCGCGCAAGTGTGTCGCTGGAGAACTCGTCGTACTTCGCGCTACAGTCCGAGCAATCGGAGGTGGAGAGCCTCTCCGAACAGGTTGACGACCAGAAACAGACGATTTCTGGGCTGGAGAGTGACGTCGAAGCGAAGGAGGAGACGATCTCGAATCTCGAATCGGAGAACGCCCAGTTGAAGACCGAGAACCAGCAACTCCAGTCACAGGTCGACTCCGGGAATCTGTGGGGCCTCATCGGCAAGGCCCTCTCGGCCCTTCTAGTTCTGGGGCTGGCAGGGTCTGTCGTCTACTGGTATCTGATCAATACCGGGGACCTCGAAGGACCTGAAGAGAGTTCAGGTGGGTCAGATGATGATTTCCTGGAGGATTGACCCAACAGGCGGGTTCGGTTATCGGTAGATCGGGAGAAAAGGATTACCGATTAGTTATTCTGGTAGTAATCCTGAACCCGGTCATCATCAGGGAAGAGTTCAGGATAGGCGTGTTTCCGGATGACGACCCCGTCGGTGCAGTCCGGACCGAGATGCTCACTGACGTTCTTCGTGGTGTCCAGGTAATCCTCGTTGATGACACCGAACTCGCTGGTGTTCTCGAAGGATAGCGGTGCAAACAGCGAGAGGAATCGAATCGAGTGTCCTTCGGAGACGGCGATGGTCTCTTCCCGTTCGTCCGCCTCCGTGTTGATTCTGTTCCCGATGTCCATCCCACCTTCGAGCGGGAGGTCGAGTAGGTTGTCCACCTCTTCAGTGCCTCGGTTATCGGGGTGCGTCAAGATACAGAGAAGCTTCGAAGTGTTGGTCGGATCGCGCTGTGGCTGGTCCTGAACTGGGTCACCGAAGAGGGCAGCTTCGTTGTTCAACAGGCTGTTCAGCTCGTTCGCCACGGTTGCTTCGTCGATGAACCCATCGGCAACTAATGAGGCGATACTGGAGTCGTCGTCGACGTGTGAACGCTCGAGGTTCTCGATGTCCTTGAGTGGCAGACGGTAGTCACCACCCGCACGCTTCGGGGTGGTAATCTGGTCGCGACGTCTGCCGAGGTTCTCTCTGTGGGTCCGGAGTTTGTTCTGCTTCGTCGACTTCTGGTCGCGTTGATCTTCGATAACCTCGTTGTCGATGTATGATTCGTCCTGCTTGATGGACTGACGTGCGGCTTCCTTCCAACGGGCTGATTTCTCCCGAAGTGCTTCGTACTTCTCGAACTCGGCGTAGAGACTGTTTATCTTCTTGTAATGAGTCTTGATCTCCTCGACCTCTCTTTTCAGTCGAAGCCTCTTGACCGGCCACATCGTGTTATCGAAAGCCGACTTCTTCTGCTGGCCCAGTTCACTGAGGAACTGCTTGAGTTCGCTCTCCCATCTGACCTCCGCACTCCGACTATCCAGGTACTCGAACTGGTCCGGGGTCTCCATGTGCTCCCGAATCTCCGCATTGTATTCGTTCCAGACCTTGTTCACCCGGTGTTTGAAATCGTGTTCGATGATGGTCTGTTCGACCGACTGTTCGACCAGACCACAGAAGAACCGTTGGACGATATCCGACTCATCGAATTCTCGGATGAGGTTCTCTTCTGGATCATCGGCGTCGAAGTCCGGAATCGGTTCCGGGTCAGGCATCTCCGCACTTGGATCATCGAGAATCTCCTCGATGTTCTCCTCGAGAACCTTCTCGATGGCTTCGACGTCCACCTCTGGGTCGGCGTCGACATCTTGTAATGCCCCTCGCGGGCTGAAGATGGTATGCTTGGAGTAGATACGGTCGATGAGGTCGATACTTATATGTTCAAGATCTTCCGCGGTAGGTGGTGAATCTGGCTGTAGGTCGAGTCGTTCGACCTCGCGCAGGAAGTCGATGGTCTCCTCGTGCCCGGTAATCTCCTCGTCCAGTTCTTCGATGTCGGTATCGAGGGAGTCTATCTTCGACTGGAGTTCGACGAACTCGCGGGCTTCCTCAGCCGGAGCCCGGAGTTCGACGCCGTTGACGGCGAACAGCTTCTCCCCGCTCATCTTGTTCGTGTCGGGGAAGTTATCCATCGACTTGTTGGCGACGTAGTAGATACTGTTCGCCACTATACGGTTCATCTGACGGCGATAGGGACGGTTCTGTCCGGAAGACTCCTCTTTCTCTGACTCCCTGAATCCGGTCATCAAGTACATGTCGAAGAGGTTCCCGTCCCAGTCGATGGCATCGTCGAGCGAGACATCGTTCTCCAGTAGAATCGATGGTGAACTCCAGGAATGGTTGGTTTTGGTAAAATCGTTGACCTCCTGCAGCTCACGGATCGCGGTATAGGCGTTGGCGAAGAAGGTGCTTCTGGCCTTCGGTGGCATCGACAGATTCGGTAGATTGTCTAGACGTGGAAGTGATCCAACCCCACCGATGGAGAACGAAGCGCCTTGGATTCTGCTGGCCGCATTTCGTGCCATCGCCGTGATGAGGAGGAAGGAACCACTTCCGGTGCCCCCACCGAGCGAGTTGAGTACCCAGATATCGATCTGGTCTGCCCCGGAACCATCTCTGAAACTGGACTTGAAATCGGAGATATGTTCCTCGAGGCTCTCATCGACGTCGGCATAGTTCTCGCTCGAGTCGATGTGGTACCGTGCCAGTGGTCGATTCCGACTGACACCTTGGTAGTTCCCGAGAGTGAATTCAGGATTCAGATAACTGTACTCGTTCTTGTGTGTCTCCCACTTCTGATCCGAAGGCTCGTCGAGTTCGATAGGACGAGTTCGGTCCGGCGCCTCTTCGTAGAGGTCGTCCTGGTTCGTGTCGATGCCGATGAAGCCGAAGTTATCCAGTGCTCCGTTTTCCTCGACAACAGACTCGATCTCGTCCAGCATCCGGCACCCCGCCTTGCCCACTCCAATACAGATTGTTGGCCTCATTCGTCATGTCTCCCAACGAAGGGACAACTGATAATGATTATGTCCATATCAGTAAGAATTACACGGGTCTTGGTAGGTCGATGGAGATAATCGCAGAGACCTGTCCCATTCGGAAGAATCACAGCGGGACTACCCGTTCCATCGGTCTGTTAATCCACAAAGCGATGTGTCACAGTGCGGGGTCGAGTTGGAGACCGGTTTCCAACCGGCACCTCACCTTGTCTCTCTCGTTCTCGGGTGAAACGGTCAGTAGATGAAGTTGTCGGAGGCCTCGCCCGTCCGTGATTCGGTTGCTGCGACGGACCGCCGCTCGTTGACCGAGTCTGCGTCCTCCATCTTGCTCACGGACGTCTGACCGCGACGGAGGATCGCCTTCGCCTGCGGGTCGTTGAACGTCCCTTCGAGGTTGTCCAGAAGCTGGCTCGCGACGGCGGTGTCGCCTTCGAGTCCTTGCTGGAAGCCCTGTGCGTGGACGAACTTTGCACGGACAGATTCTTCTTCGCCGTACTTTGCAGGCTCGTCGGTGTAGGTGACCTCGAAGGAGTCCTCCGAGACCACCTGATCGTCGCTGTAGAGGGTGATATCGGCAATCGTCTGGGTTTCGTCGAGTGCGCCACCGGAGACGTCCATCTGTAGAACGACCTCCTGTTTGTTCCCCTTCTGGATGTCGGGCAGATTAATGGTCACGTCCGTTCCACCCCACTCAGCGTCGACCTGTTGGATCTGCGGCATCCGACGATAGACCTGACTGATCTCAACGCCATCCAGATCCAGTTCGAGCCGCGGATTTGCGAGTGACACTTCACCGGCTTCGTAGACGGTGTCGTTGAAGAACTGCATGATCTGGTTCGCCTCCGAGAGGTGGTCCCACTCACCCTGTGAGGCCTCTCCGATGACCCGGATGATGTCTTCGTCGTAGTGGGTGCCGAAGCCGGCGGAGATTATCGAGAGACCTGCATCGCCGAAATCGCTCGCCAGAGTCCCGAAGGAGTCGACATCGGTCATCCCGGTATTCGGCTCGCCATCAGACAGCAGCAGGATGCGCTTCGCGACAGTGCCAGCATCGCCGAGGTCTTCGATGGTGCTACGGGCCAGTTTAAGACCGTCCTCTATGTTGGTGGCCTGTCGGACCTCCAGCTCGTCGATGTAGTCCTCGATCTCGCCTGCAGAGGTGTCACCAAACCGGACTGGTTCGAGGATGACCTCCGCGTTCGACGAGAATGCGACGATACTCACGTGGTCGTCGGGGTTCAGTTGGGTGAGAACCGAAGAACAGCCCTGTTTCGCCTGGTGTAGAGGATCGCCGCTCATCGACGTACTCACGTCGATACAGAACGCGATGTGTCGAGTCGAACTCCCGCCCTGACCCTGAATCTCGTCGGGATCGACATCGATCTCCCCGTAGACCGCACCCCCATCCGGACTGATGTACGGCCTGTTCAGCCGTGCTTCAAGTTCCATGCAGGATGAAACTGTTCAATGATTATTAATACTTTTGGCGAGCTAACAGGTTTGCTCGGTGTCCATGGAGACCCGGGCAGCATCCTGCCTCCTTCCAGACTGGCACAACAGTAATGTCGTTGGGATTATCTTGTAAATACAACAGATGATGTGGGAACCGGATGCCGGCGAGGTCCTGAACTCCCGGTACGAACTGGTGGAGCGCATCGGCGATGGCGGGTTCTCAGTGGTCTGGCGAGCCCGGAACGACCGAGGGGACGTGGTCGCAATCAAGCATCCGAACCCGAACGCTGGTAAGTCACAGCAGGCCATCGAGAAGTACTTCCAGCGTGAACTGAACTCACTTCAGGCGATCGAACAAGCCGGTGGACATCCCAATATCATGTCCCTTCATGAGACCTTCACCGAGAAGGGAACTGAATTCATGGCCGTCGAGTACGTGGATGGGCAACTGATGGAGGAACTGGCGGGGATGGGCGATCACAGCCAGGTGGTCGATATCGGTATCCAGACCTGCGATATATTCTCCCATATCCACGATTTAGAGCTGGTCTACCGGGACCTCAAGCCCGACAACATCATGATCACCGACAGTGGGCGTGTCGTCCTCATCGATTTCAACACGGCCAGACATCGAGCCCGCTGTGGTGAGTGCGGACAGACGATCAACTTCGATAACCTCGACAGTGACCACTGTCCGAACTGTAACGAGGAACTCGATTCTGGCACGGTTATCCGTGCCGGAGCGAGAGGACAAAGCAAGTACAAGCCTCCAGAGGTAGCGAATGCGGTGGGTCGCCAGGGTCCCTGGTCGGACGTCTATTCCATCGGGAAGTTGCTCAACTTCCTCCTGCTGGGGTTCGTACGACCGCTACCTGGGCGGAACCCGCAGGAGGACCACGACGACTGTCCGAATTTCCTCGGTGAGATAGTGGTTCGGGCGACGCGTCACGACCCTACAGAACGGTATCGGAATGCCAGCATCATGAAGCGAGCCCTCGAGAACCAGACCGCAGACCCGACCCTGCCGGAAGCAGTGCTGGAGAACCTCGAGACGGGTCGACGCCTGTCTGTCGGACCCGGTGATACCATCGGCCGGAAGAACTCGTCGGGGCCCTACTCGACCATCGAGATCGACGACCCGACCGACGAGAAACTGATATCGAGAGTCCACGCACGGTTCGACATCAGCTCCGAGGGCTGGATAATCGTCGATCAGAGCAAGAACGGAACCGCGATAGACGACGGGAGTGGCTGGCGGCCGATCATCGCGGAGGATTCGTACGACGGGCCTGCAGAGGATGCCCCGCCACAGTATTCGGTACTGGAGGAAGGAACGAAGATCGGAATCCATCGGCCGAACGACGGGGAGCAGTTCGTCTTCCACACCTGATCGCTTCGGCGGAGTGATGACGTCTGGTGGGTCGAAGACGAACTTCGCGGAGAGGGTGTCAACGCCGTAACTGTTTTGATGGCACGAGTTGAACCGGCTGTTATGACGGTCCACTGTCCTTTCTGTCAGGACGATATCGAACCCAACGATGGTGACCCGTTCTGTCCGGACTGCGGAAACCCGATTCCAGAACTGCGAGACCAGGCGGACAGCGAAGAGGGCTCAGATGACAGCCCACCGGCCGGACATCCCGCCGGCGACGTCGACGACCCTGTCGACGAACCCGAGGTGGATGACAAGAACGATGAGGAGAACCGTCCCGCCGATGATGGTCCAGCCGACAAAGCGGTCTGTCCCTCCTGTGATGAACCGGTCGAGCCCGACTGGGCAGCCTGTCCCTACTGTACGGCGGACCTGAGTCAGGATGAACCTGAGGCTCTCGATGCGTGCCCGAACTGTGACTACGAGGGCATCGACGAGCGGATGTCCATCTGTCCGCAATGCCAGCAGTCACTACCCGGCGGTGCAGGGTCGGATTCTAGCGAAGACGATGGTGCGCACCCAGCCGACACGCCGGATAAACCATCGGTCGGTGATACGGTGTATCTGGACTTCGAGAGAGCCGGGACCATGGAGGCGAAGGACGGGACGAGTCTCGGATCCGAGATCCGTCAGCATCTCAACGACCACGGGGTGTCGACCAACGACGCGATGCGAATCAGCCGCCAGCATCTTCTGTTCAAGAAGTCAGGGGGGCATTTTCAGGTCGTCGACCTCGAATCAGCGAACGGAACGGAGCTGAACGGGGATACGATGGACCCGAATCGAGAGTACGAACTCGACGAAGGCGACGAACTCGTCCTCGCAGGGACCGGTGAAGCGACCGTCCGGTTCGGGTGATGGTCCTCGGATCGATTCCGGGGCAAGCAAGCTGGCGGAGGAGATAGAATGACGGCTGAGCCGGGACATCCATCGGGAGGGGATATCTTTCGACAGGGAGACCAGGCATACGAGCTCGAAGAGCGCATCGCGGTCGGTGGATTCTCACGGGTCTATCGAGCCAGGGCGCTCGACACGGACGAACACGTCGTGGTGAAGTATCCCAGGCCACGTCACTCCGGTCTCGACAGCGAGGTCTATCTCGACCGTGAACTTCGCGCGTTGCGAACCGTGGCTGCGGCGGGGGGCCATCCATCGTTACTTGGATACCGTGACCACTTCACGGCGGACGGGACCACGTTCATCGTCGTCGACTACATCGAAGGCGAGACGCTGGATGACACGCCGTACATAGGCGATGAAGAAACGATACGAACGTTCGGGGTGAAGCTTGCTTCCGGCGTCGCGGCCCTCCATCGGTTCGGGCTGATATATCGGGATATGAAGCCCGATAACATCATCGTGACAGATGACGGGGCACCGATGCTCGTCGACTTCAACACAGTACGATGCCGGTTCCAGTGTTCGGAGTGTGGGGCGTCTGTCACCCAGGACGCTGCCACAGAACCCACCTGTCACGAGTGCGGGCACGCCCCTGGGCCGATTACGATGGTCGGCGATGCGGACAAGAACCGCTGTAAGGCACCGGAACAAGAGAACCCGGCTCTCGCTCCTGGTCCGTGGACCGACGTCTATGGGCTTGGGAAGATTCTCTTCCTGCTCGTCTGCGGATTCATCACGCAGGCACCTGGGGAGGATCCGCGTGAGCAACCCGAGATACAGTGTTCGTCGTCGCTGGCCGAGATAATACTCCGCGCGACGGCGGCCGATCCGGCCGAACGGTACGAACACGCTGGAGCGTTGGGACAGGCGTTGGCGGCGAACGACCCGCGTCCCCCTGCGGCGACAGCAGTCATCCGCGAGCTGGAATCCGACACCACGTACGAGGTCTCGGATGGGGATTCGATTGGTCGGGTGGGTGGTTCGGCCGTCACCGTCCCATCTCCCCCCTCTGATACAGGAGTCTCCCGCCAGCATGCGCGCTTCGTTCGTGAAGGGGGCCCCTGGTTCCTCGAAGACACCAGCCTCAACGGAACGTTGTTGGACCGTAACGACGAACAACATCTGCTGCTAAGTGCTCGGGGACAGCAGGCCCATGACATAGAGCGAGCGGTTCCGACACGTCGGATGTTGCTAGCGGGTGACCAGATATACCCGGGTACCGACGCATCTCGTGGTGGGTTCCGGTTCGAGGGGGACCACTGGACAAAAGGTTAAAACATCGGAAAAACAACTGTTTCCTATGCGCTACTCGACCCAGGTCGACATCGGGCAGGTGAAAGAGCGCCAGGGGGGCGTCAACGAGGACAGCGTGGCGTCACTGCTGTTCGACGAGACACATCGTGACAGACGGCGGCAATCGGTCGGTGCCTTCGTCCTGGCCGATGGTGCGGGCGGGCACGATGCGGGTGACATCGCCTCCTATCTGGCGACGACGATCATTCCCGAGGAACTCTCAGACCTCGTCGTACAGCTTGGGCGCGGCGGGAATCCCATCCTGAAGGACCTGGGACTCGATAGCTCGGAGCTTCCGAATCCACCGGAGGAGGAGGCGATTCGGGATGCTATCAGGGACGCGGTCGCGATGGCCGATGACCGGATTCAAGATCTGACGGACGATGCCAAGACGACCGTCGTCGTCGGTGTCTACGCCCGAGGAAGTCTTCATCTCGGGTGGGTGGGAGATAGCAGAGCATATGTCATCAACCAGAGCAGGGAATCTATCGAACAGGTCACGCGCGATCATTCTGTCGTCGAACACTACGTCGAGGAAGAGTCTCTGTCCCCGACGGTCGCTCGAGTCCATGACGACAACAACGTCATCACACGTGCGGTCGGCGGGAGCACCGTGGAGGTCGAGACGAACTCCGTCCCGATATTCGGGGATGACATCATCCTGTTCGCCAGCGATGGGCTCATCGACGCGTACGACCGGTCGAGTCAACTCTATCAGAAGTACCTCAGGGAACGGGACGAAGAGGAAGCGATCATCGCGGAGATTCGTGAATCGGTGGTCACAGATGACGAGATTGCAGCCCGTGTTCTCGAAAGCGAGACGCTCGATGTCGCTGCAGAACGCCTGGTGAACCTCGCAGTGAACCGGGGTGGCTCCGACAACATCTCGACGCTCCTGTTCACGGACCCCGGACAGGAGACTATGGTACAGGCAGGGCGAGAGGACCTCGTCCGAACGTACGAACGTTCCGAGGAGACCGAACGGGACCTGGAGTCTGGAGAGACGATCGCCGATGGGTCCTGACACCGTCGACGACACTCCCACTGGCCGAGAACCGTGAACGAACAGAGCGATATCAGGGCCGTGGTCGCGAGGGTGCTTCTTGCACTTCTCATCGCCATCACGACCATCGAGGGTGTTCGACGAGTCCTCTCACCAGACCTGATATCTCACTCCGCCATACTGGCCGTGGTCGGTCTGTACTCTGGATTCGAGTTGCTCGCCATGCTCTGGCCGACCGCAGGTGGTCGTATCAGGACCGGGCTCGGACTCCTCGTTCTGGTCGCCGCTGGAGGTACCATCTACCTCTACCAGTTGCACAGCACCCTCGTGTTCGTCGTGACGCTCGGATCGATAGTGACCCTCGATTACCTCCCAATCGAAGCGGGCGTCGGTCGTCTATCCGGTGCCTTCAGGAGTCCGTTCACCCTGAGTGAGGACGATCCTTTCGGCGAAGAGAGCCACAGGGGATCGGAGGGTCAACTGGAGACAGTGTTACATCGACCGAATGAGGACCCCCCGGCCAAAGAGAGGGCTACCGGCGATGGTGCAGTGTGCTCAGATTGTGGTGCCTCGTTGGACCAGCTGATGGCCTGCACATATTGCCCGGCCTGTGGTGTAGAGATCGAAGATGGTGTCGAGTCTGGCCAGTGACCCCGTTGTTCACCGTGTGCTGAAACTCACTGGTCACGTTCTTGGACCCATCCACAGTTCGGACAGACACGGGTCTCTGCCGCGGGAAGTGGTTGTCGACAGCGCGTGCAGAGCGTGTCATCGGCATGGTCACCTCCCGAACCAGGAGATTGCTCACCCGTGAATATCATATCGGGTCCCTCATCCGACGTGGTATCGCCATCACGGGCCGGCGACGACACGACGTTCTCCCCGTCCCCAACGTCGCTCACGATGCGGTCGTCCGGACCGATGACCGAGATGCCACCCGCGTCGATGGAGTCCACTGCATCGAAGATATCGCTCGCGCTGATGACACTGTCTGCGGAATCGGATCGGAAGACCATTCCCTCGTCCACCTTGCCACTTCCGTCGACTATCT
This sequence comes from Haloarchaeobius amylolyticus, assembly GCF_026616195.1. Classification (NCBI taxonomy): domain Archaea; kingdom Methanobacteriati; phylum Methanobacteriota; class Halobacteria; order Halobacteriales; family Halorubellaceae; genus Haloarchaeobius; species Haloarchaeobius amylolyticus. Next base: position 216,702 of record NZ_JANHDH010000003.1, on the reverse strand, counting down.
CCGTGCCGAGAACGTCTCCGAACGCCTCTGCCAGAGCGTCAGAGAGCGTCACACCCTCGTGGGCCCCGATACGGGTCGGGTCACTCGGCGTCTGCTCGAGTTCTGCCGGGAGGAACTCTGCTGGTGTCTCCCGGGTCATGACGAAGTCGTGGAGTCTCGAGAGGACAGAGTCCACCTCCGGATCTGCGGTCTGGCCACCGATAGCAGACGCGGTCAATCGTTCGAGCGACTCGAGGTCCAGCGTCGAGTCGGCGAGGTTGGCGGCCCAGAGGACATCCTCCAGCGATCGAGTGCTATGTGCACGAATCTTGGTGTCGAGCCATGCCGCGACCTTCGCTCCTTTGCTGTAGGGAACGTACGGGGTGGACCACGAGTGCGGCTGCCCCAGAACAGCGTCTGCACAGCGGTCCCCGTTGACGAGTGCGTAGTACGGGCGCTCACCGATATCACCACGGACGAAGGAGTGGTAGGTGGCCAGATAAACCGCGGTCGCCTCGACGAGCCACCGGGTCTGGGATGTCGTCTCGAAGTTCTGGCGTGTATGGACGTACTCGTGGAGCCAGGTGGTGTTCGGAGAGTCGAGACGAGCGGTATCACGAACCCAGAACCCATTGGCTCCGGCCTGTAGACCGCCGGGACCCCAGTTCACTGGGCGTGTCGGGGCGGCGATGGCGACGACCTCACGGTCGGCCTCACCGACACGGAGAGCGCTACCCACGGTAGCCATCGCATCCAGGATGTCACGCGGGTTCTCCTGCAGTTCTGCTGACTCTGGAACGACCAGTCTCAATAGCTGCTCTCCGTCCGTGTGACGATGTTCCTCGTGCGGTCCCAGATAGACCAACGCCCCATCCGAACTTGACACTCCATCTCCGCTGACGGTGACCGACCGCTGGTAGTCCGGCTGTTCACCGACGAAGCGCCATCGACTGAGGACACTGGGTGCTTCGACGATGGCCCACGCGCCCGTGTCGACATGCGCCGAGACGAATCCCGCACGTCCATCGGCGACCTCGACACGCATCGTCGCAGTTGGAGAGGTCTGGTTGCCGTTCCACCGGAGTTGCTGTCTGCCATCGGTCCTGAACCCGTCGGCCTCGGTAACTGTCGTCTGCGGGGGGCAGCCGATTGTCAGTCCCCGCAGATTCGATGGGATATCGAACCGAATCTCGGCGCGAAATACACCTGCGCGGTTCTCGATTCTGTCGAGTGTCAGCTGTTGGGACATCTGTTCAGCCATCGAACGAACCCCCTCGCCCCCACACGCAACCCGCGAACATACGTGTCAATCTATATGGAGATATATGAATCCTTGCCTGAGTGTCCTGAGGGAGAAGCATGGGATGAGCGCTGAAGATCGGTTTTACCAACAAGGTCGTGATTTCCATCCTTTTGTTGGTTAACTCTTGGAGCCATGACCCACGAATACGCTGTAAGAACCGGGTGTCGGCGATTGCTGACAGAGTAGCTGAATCGTTTCCTGCAGGCCGATTCGGTGCGTCCCCCAGAATCTTCCGACATCGAGGGGGCGGGTCAGCATCTCCTCTGTCACCAACCATCTAATCGACGAATTCGTAACCGGCCGAGTCTCCATCCCAGGGCAGGAACAATCAGTGTATAACGCAGGAACCACGCCCAGGTATATTACACTGGAAATACGTTTGTCGTGACAGGATGGTGGCAACCAGAGGGGGGAAGTGGCTGTGGTCGGGGCCGATGTTGCTCGGAGCATCCGCGGTCCTCGATATCGTGGCACGGCTGCCTGAGGACCTTATCGCTCCGCTACTCTCGATAACCGGTGGGCTCTTCGGCGGCACCTCCGTTAGCTTCCTGACGACGTGGGTGATGTTCGGCGTGGCGTTCTACACCTTCGGCCACCTCCCGTACAGGTATCTGCATGTTCGACCCCGGGATGACCCGCTTTTCAGGGTTCTCTACGCTGTCGGGGCCGTCATCCTCGGAATCGGCCTTCAGGTGATAGAGGCTGCCGGGACCCTCGTCAGCATCATCTTACCCGGGACGGTCATCGGAGGTGGGTCACTGTTGTTGTTCCTGATGGTGGCTCACGATTGGCGACCGCTGAACCCTGATGGGCGGGTGGTCGATGTGCTGGCCGTGTTCGCGTTGGAAACAAAGGAAGAGGTCAGAGACGAGATTACCTCGGACCTGGCGTACGACGGTCTCCTCGGATATACCGCGACGACGTTCTATCTGCTTGCTGTGATGTTCGTGCTGGGGATCCCGATGTTCCTGGGAGCGCTCGGGGTCCAGACGCTCGTGTACGCGTTTCCCGTCCCTGACGTGCTGTTTCTCGCCTGGGCAAGTGCGGTGCGTTTCATCCCCGAGAGCACTCTTCGGAAGGACAGGGACCGGCTGTTGGAACTCGATTTCGACATCGAGCGGTTTCTCATCTCGACGGTGAGGAACGCGACGAGAGGCACCCAGGGAGCGTTCTCGACCATGTACTGCTTCATGGGCCTGTTCCTCACCGCGGGCTATCTTCTGGTCGCTGTGAATCTCACACCTGCCGTGTCGGGCATGATAGGGACCGCGCTCGGAGCCTCCACCGGGGCGCTGTCGCTGGATGCGATGGTCATCATCTGGGACTGGATAGGGGTGTTGGTCCTGCTGTTCTTCGCAGGATGTCACGGACTCTGGGTCTGGCTCCGCGAGGTCCAGCGGCTTCCGTATTTCCTCGAGACCTGGGAGGGACGGGCGGTTCCGGCCGTCTCTCGACCGGCACCGAGGGTGCGGGGGTTCGTCGCGTTCCCGATTCTCGCCCTTCTTTCCTCGGCAACCTTCGTGACGTTTCTGGACAGTACGCGATGGGTGTTTGCAATCGTCTGGCCCGCAATCGTCATCGGCGGTCTCGTGTCGGTGAAGTACACGTTGCAAGAGCCGCTGCAGCAGGTCGGCGATGAGAACCTGTGGATCACGTCGGGGCTGATACTTCAGATGGTGACGCTATGGAGCGCGACGGAGCTGAAATCGCTGATTAGGGCGGTCGTGGGGGAGGGAGGACTACTGGACATGGTCGGATTACCGGTCACCGTCACCGTGTTGCTGCTAGTCGTGGCGAGTATCCCGCACATCGAGCGATACGAGCAAAGGTTCGATGATATCCGGAGGTACAGCCTGGTATTCCTGCTAGTGACCATCGGGGCGGCTTCGTCGGTAGCCACCTGGTTCGTCCCCGAGAGCTATCGGATCTTCTCGGTCTCGTTCAGCATCATCGGACTCGGAGCGGGAGGCCTGCTTGGATTCGCCCGGTACCACGACCTGTGAACTTGGGTCGAACTATCGCGGTGTCTCACACCGGTCGGATCGCCGGTCGGTGAGAACTCCTCCACGGGAGAAGAAGGTTGCAGAAAGCATGATAACAGGCGATGAATAGATATCCGCCGGAACCCGGCTGCCAGTACCGATGACACCCAAGAGTGGACGACATGGAACAGTCTTCGAGGAGATGGGGCGACTGTAGCCTGGGTTCTCGGTGCTGCTTCACAGTTCGAGAGGTTCCTCGTCGTATGTCTGTGCGATTTCCACCCAGAGTCGCCCGTATCTCCTGAACCGACCCGTGGCCGAAATTATTTGTCACAGGAATAGAAATATGGCCAGTATGAGACAGAAGCTCATGGGGTTAGTGTCTCTTCACGTTCTCGTGGGGATATTGCTTAGCCTCTGCGGATTGGCGGTGCTCCTATTCCTGCAGTGATGTGCTTCGAACCCTGACCGTTGGTCGGGACCGACAGTGTCCGACATACATGGTCGTTGGTCTCGAGGTCTGGTATCACTGTATATTCTCTCACAGCGGAGGACGTCGATAAACAGTTCAGACCAACCGGGATATCGACCGTCGAATCAGGCAGAGTTCACGGGAACGAGGTGGTAAGCGATGGCGTCGGTGACATCCTACTGCAGGTTGTCCGTCGACTCTTGGTTGGTCTCGTCGTACGAGAGGACGTAGACGGTCTCGTACACCTCGAGAATCGAATCGTCGATGTGGTACGCCCGTTCCTCGGTGAGCTGCAGGTCCGACCCATCCTCCACTCGGATGAACGTCGCCTCCATATGAACTCCGTCGTGCTTGGTCGGCGCGATAGCGCCACCGGTGTCGGGTGCACTGCCTGCGGTCACCGGCTCCGGCCTGTCGAGGTGCCGGCCATCGTCGGTCTCGTATAGAATCTCGAGGATGTGGCCTGGCAGACGGAGTTCCTGGAGGTTGGCTGTCACAGTCCAATTTAGAACTGCAAATCAATAAATTCCCGAATTCGAATTCCTATATTTATACTTTTTCTGTCTCAATCTTGTTGTTGGGCCGACTACGATTCACAAGGTCATGTGCGTGCTCGGAGATTATATCGAGCACCTGTTCGGTGTTATATGTGTTTTCAGTTGAAAGACGCTCGGCATATATATTTCCCAGTACCATTTCGCCCCTGTCGAGGTCATAGAACTGGCCCTTGTACGAAGCACCCCCTATTATTTCGTCGCTCATCGTCTGGCTCATATCGATGAGACCCTCATAGTTCTCTGGAAGCCCAGAATCGTCGACAGCTCTCAGGTTGAAAAGTATCTTAACGGTTTGGTTGTTGACCCAGATGGTATCTGATGACCACGACCCGCGCTCCTTGATGATGTCACCGTCCTCGACGACGAACGCTCTTGCATTGGGAATCGAGATCGACTCTGGTTCGTGTCGAATATAAAAATGGCCTACAATTTTTATTGGTTCTTCTTCCTCGCCATAAGCGGTCAACCCGTAAATCCACCACCCATTGCTGTAGTTCGACTCTGGGATTCTGGGCCAGAGTAACTTCTTATAGATTAAAACTGAAACCCATGCCAACCCGACCAAGATGACCGGAGGGAATATATCAACAAATACATGATAAAGGGGTGACCCGGGTTTAGCTCCAAAAGCTTGCACCCACTCGGCGAAGAATCCGGGTAGGTTCAGCTGCCAAACAATAGTCGCTGACAACAAGAAGAAAATCCAGTCGATTACGCCCGGGGTCGAGATATAATCTGAGTCCATATCGGTCAACTCACTCGATGAATATCCGCTGGTTCTTCTTTACTGATTCATTGGCTGCACCCGCTATCTTCACTGCCTGGATCGCGTCTTCGAGTGAGGTTCTCGGTGACTCCCCTTCCCGTATGCAATCGACGAACTCGACCATCTGATTCTCCCACGCGTCACCTGTGCATCTCCAGAGTTCCGATGAATCCGTATCAGTCCAGAAATCGATTCGCTCCTGAGATTTGCCTGATGATTCTCTCGAATCCACGTCCTTCGACGGTCCTTCGAAGCCGATTGTGCTATCTGAATAGTTCATCACTCCCTGGCTCCCAACCGCTTCGAACTGTGTAACAAACGGTCGATTCTCGGGTTGAGCCCAAGATGCTTCGACCGTACAGGTGACGCCATCGTGGGTCTCCAAAAGAACCGTCCCATGTTGTTTGTCTTCTTCCACAGCTTTCGAGCCAACAACAGAACGAATACCTCCGACAGCCCAATTGATGAAATCGATATCATGGATTGCCAGATCTAAAAACACACCACCACTTTTGCCTGAATCAGCGAACCAGTCTCTGGAGCCCCAGTCCGGGAATGATGATAGGCGGCGAGTATGAACCGATAACAGTTCCCCGATTTCTTTATTCTCTAGTTGTTGTTTGAGTGTCAGATATGGTTCCTGATACCGGAGGATATGTCCTGGCAGAAAAACGGATTCCGTCTTTTCAAGTTGCCAAACTAATGACCGAAGGCGTTCTGCATCCCGTACGATAGGCTTTTCACAAAGAATGTGAAGATTGTTTTGAATCGCTATCTGAATCTGCTCTGCGTGTAGATGGGTCGGGGTGCAGATGAGGACTGCATCTAGGTCATCGCGACCACACATTTCAGCGTGGTCGGTGTATGAGTCTGCAGAAAGCTTGAATGCAGAGATCGTGTCCTCTGGACCACTTGGTGATGCGACCGCAGCCACCGTACAGTCTTCAACAGCATCGATTGCATCTAAATGTGCTTCTGCAGCACGCCCGGCCCCCGTTATTCCCATCTGCAGCACATTCAGGTATTCTAATCAATAGTATTTATAACATTTGCTGGCTCGAAGGCCGGAACTCGACTCTGGGAGCCTTCGAGAGAGGTCTCATTAGGTGGTCGAGTATTGTTGAGTAGAACAGGGGCCCGAATACGGTTTGGATACCCCTTGGTTAGACACGGATAGAAATATAAGAAATATTGAACGGTGGAGAAGATTCGGCGGCACTTTTTCGAAGCCAAATTCTGTTTCTAAAGGGATTTCGATTGAATCTTGTTGACATCAGCCTTCCTAGCTCTCTCATTCTGACACCAACATGCCCGGAATAATCGATAACCTAACCGTCTAAATTTCTGATACTGATAACTTCCATTGAACTGATTTCCAACCTATAGATGAACAAGGTATAACGTGACAGTGTTCCGCTCGGAGAGGCTCCCGGGCCGAGAGCACAGCCATCGAGCCACCATTGAAGTAAATATTATTTGATATATCTTGGTTGCTAGGTGCAGAATAATATGCGTGCCGGCTGTCGGCTTTCCGTGGCTTTGACGAGGCTACAGTAAACCTGGCTCACTGCTCAGGAGGTGATGTGAATGATTACCGACTATTATGTATTTTCGGCAGGCTAGTTTCTAGTCTACCGAGACCATTGATAACACCGGTGAGACAAGAGGGAGACACGACCTTTCACAGATACAGAACCGCTCGAGAGATGGACCTGGATAGCCTCCGTTCCGTGGTCTCACAACCATGGAACATGTTGGCCGTTCTCGCCGGTAACAGCCTCGGGTGGCAGGTCGTCGTCGAGTTCATATCGGGGGTGACAACTGCCTTCGTCGACCCGTTGTGGTTCGTCGGGACTATCTCGCAATGGCTGCTGTACTTCTATGTCACAAGTGAGGTGGCTCTAGAGGGTGTCCTGGCCGAACCTCCGGACTGGATACGCGACGAGCAATCCGCTCTGTCCCCCTCGATAGCGGAGTATCCGGCGGCCCGGATTCTCGTAGGGTTCTTCTCGACCCTCCTCGGAGCACTGCTTGGAACCGCCTTCCCTCCGGACGTATTCATCTACATACGAGACGTTCCAGCATCGGTCGGATCTTCGCTCGGGATCGCTTCGGTCGCAGAGGTCGGCGTTCTGCTGATCGGAACCGTCGGGGTTTCGGTGGTTGTATTCGTGTTGATTCTCGCTCGTGACGTAGGCTGGTTTCGACTCGCTCCTGCTACACAAGCGGCCGTGTGGGCGCAATCAGGCAGGTTGGATGCCGGTACGCTCTCACTATATATCACTGAAGCCGACATTCCGGGGTGGCAAGGTGAGGCAGCGCAGGTGGCGGCGCTGTTCAATATCAGTGTTCGATTGTCTCTCCTGTGTGTGGTTTTCGGACTCACCGCTATCATCGGGGTCGTGCTGTTTCCACTTCCTGAGATGGCTATTCTGGGGCTTACTGCGTATATAGCAATAACCGGGAAAGAGAATACGACAGAGAGGGAGTTCTTTGCTGTCGGGAGTCGACTCCGATCTCTGACCCGGTACTGTCTACGAAGCCGGAAGGGAGGGGCGGTTCTTGGGGCGATCATCCTGGGAACGGCGATGGCTGCCGTCCTCGTCTTTGCGAATACACTTCTCGGGCTCACCATCCTGCACCACGAACTCCAGCAGGCATGGGCCCAGAGAACTCTTTCCAGCCGGTCGTGGGGGTTCTATCGCACCTTGGGCTTCGTTGGTGGGGTCGTGACTCAAATGCTCGTAGGTCCGTACACGCTGTGGTTCTGGCTGCGAGAGATGTATCGGGTCCCTCAGTATCTCCAAGAATGGGAAAGAGAACACAGAGGAACTGTTCCACTGGACACGCAGGATGCGGACTTGCCATCGCCTGTCGCTCGACCCAGGGGAGGTCTCGTCGTTCCGATGAGTCTGTTACTGTTCTTGTCCCTGACCGCCGCGTCTGGTTCTAGTTTCGATCACCACCCGTTCTCTGCGATGGTATACACGACTGGCTCGGGGGCGCTTCTGTATCTCTTCTATGCTACTAGAGCGGTGGAGGAGAAGGACATACGATCTGCTGACGACGAAGGTAAGGTCATCCTGAGTGCCGTAGCCCTCCAATTTGTCGCATTCGTCACCTGGATTTCCGTTGGGAGGATGTCTCTCGAATCCGCTGTCGTCATCATGTTTTTAATTGTTCCGGCACTCGTACTCGGATTCTATCTCCCCGAGATCTCGCTGGGAGCTCGCCACGGACACAGCAAACATCTCATCTGGGTCGGTGTGTTCGCCATGTTGCTGATTCTGGGGAGTCTCGAAGCGCTCTTCGTATCCCCGATCGCCTGGCTTCTGGTGGTACTTGGACTCGTTGGCCTGCTGCTGGTACTGCTTGATTGGCTGATCGAGGGAGGGACTAGCTAGTTCCGTAGTCGCTGCGCTCGGTCTGTCGGTAGATGGAATCCATGTGAGGTCTATGGTTTGATCACGACCGTCCCGACCTCGATGTCGACCTGATTACCGGCCGTGAGATTGAGGCGGTCGCGGACCGGCCTCGGAATCGTCATCCTGCCCTTCGTGTCGATTCGAGGTTCGCCGTGGTCCGAGCTCATCGTCCTGATTCCCGCGACAGCGGCGACGATCACGGCCATCGGTGCCAGAGCCTGTTCCGGCGTGGATTTTATACCGACCGCCGGGGAACCCTGTGCCATCCACAGGTGACGGGGGAGAACGCATGCCGAAGGACGTGATATCGGCCGCCGACACGGATACCGTTCGCACCGAGCAATTGACCGTCGAACGTCTGCGGGGACGCACATCGATTGTCCTCGGGGCGCCTTACATCGGGAAGACAGAACGACTCCGGACACTGGCCACGGAAACCGACGCGGTCACGTTCTGCGGGGATCTTGACGAGGCTGCCACTGCACGCTCGGATGCTCTCGTCATCCTCGACGACTTCTACGATGCGTTCCTCCGGGCCACGCCGGACGAGCGAGCGGCCCTTCCGGACCTCCTCGACCGAACGGGGGGAATCTGTCTCTCGACCCGCCCCCGGTCGCTGGACTGGCTCCTCGAACAGGAACGCAGCGGTCAGAACCCGGATGGTGGACTCGACGAGGAGTACCTCGAATCGGTCGAGCAGCTCCTGCTCATCGAGTACGACCCCACCGAGGATACGACCGCCGTCGTCGACGCGATCCGCTCGCTCGACGACGACCTCGACGGGTTCACCATATCCAACGAACTCGACCGACTCGAGTATCCGAGCTATACGTTCGACAGCGAGCCACTCGCATCTGCGGTCGACAGCTACGGACCGACCGTCGTCCCCTGGCTCGTGGGCTACCTCTCGATCGCGGCTTCGTCGAACGGGTCCATCCTGTCCGTGGACGGCGCGGTCGATGCCGTCCGTGAGTTCGGGGAGAACTTCAGCCTGAGCCGCCTCATCAACGACGTCCAGGATTCGGCGTCGGAGCTCCTCTCGGCCGACGGGCTCCACCTCACCGGGCTCTCGTTGATGGGGACCGTCCCGGTGGCCGGTGCGGGTGCCCTCGCCGTCTGGCTCCTCCTCAGAGATGACGAGCCCCCTACTGGCGACATCTTCGACCGGATCCTCGAGGAGGAGCTCGACCCACTCGCAGCAGAGCGGATCGAGGCACAGCTGGGGCTGCCGCCGAAGACGCTGGAGAACCTCGAGACACTCACCAGCAGCGGGAACCTCCACCGGCTCCAGTGTGTCTGCGAGGAGTTCCCCGAGTTGCGAGCGGACGTCACGGAGTCGTTTGCGGCACATGAAGAGACGCTCGCGCGACTCGAGCGCTCGCTGGCCGACCTCGAAGCACGTGTCGGTTCGATCTCCGAGCGGACGGCCCTCGTCTCGGAGAGTCTCGGACGCGCCGTCGACGACATCGACCGCCTCGACCGCCGCGTCCGCGAGGACGAGTCGCGGATACTGCAGCTGGAGATCGACGACGTATCCCGCGTTCTCGAGACGTACGTGGGGGACGAACCCGACGAGATCCTCGATGCGGTCGACGAACACGACCTGATCTTGCTGCGTGGCCCCCACGGGACCGGGAAGACGACGGCGGCCCTTCGAGCGTGCAGGGAACTCCGCGATCGTGGACACGAGGTCAGACTCCCGAACTTCGAAGCGGAGTCGGTGAGTCTCGTCCGCCATGGTCTTCGGGCGACGCAGGAGCAACCGATAGTGTTCACCAGCTATCGGGTCGGCACCGCCGCATTCCGCCAGCCGGTCCGACTGAAGAACCTCCTCGACTGGCTCGGTGAAGGGACGTGCGGGACCGTCATCGTCGAGTGTCGCGAGGACTTCTACGAGGAGCTCCTGGATGCAAAGCGGACGCTCGGTCTCGGCCCCACCGAAGAGGCCCGCTGGTCGGCCCGTGCAGAGATCGAGTTCGACCGGTTCGACGACGAGGCGGGTGGGTCGACCGATGGGCGGCGGCCGGTCATCGAGCGGATCTCGGGATGGGTGCTCGACGAACTCGACCATCAGGGCGACCGTGAGGCGGTGATCCGGGAGGCCACGGAGCTGGCTCAGGGGAATCCGGAGATCGCCAAGATAGCCACCCGGTTCGCCGTCCTCGAGGACAGACCGCTCTCCGACGTCGACTCGCCACACGACCTGATCTGGAGCGATGTCGAACCGCTGTTCGGAGAGGACGTGATGACGGTCGAGGGGATACCGGTCGGGAAGGCCGTGTTCGGTCCGCTCTGTGCCCTCCGGGAGACGACGACCGACGAGTTGCTCGCCGTGACCGGGCCCGCCGTGGATGCGGGCCATCTGGCCAGGAGCGTCGGTCCGCTCTCGGGCTATCTACGTGGAGATGTAGTCGATGGAACCGGCAACGACGGGGTCGGCGGGGAGACACCATCACTGGCAGGTGACGAGACCTGGGAGGTCACACCAGATATCTACGCGGAGGTGGTGTTCCGTGAACAGGCGCTCCGGAACGGTGATCTCGGGACCTATCTCACCAGAGCACGGGCAGCAGGATCTACGGGAAGCTACCTGCGGCTCTCGCTGAGTCTGGCCCTGGCGTACCTGGCAGCCGAACGGTGGGACCAGCAGGGAATCCAGCCGCGAGTCGCGCAACAGAGCGGGGTGCTACTCGATTCTCTGCATGAAGGGCTCTCCAGCGGGGACCTGCACGACAGACTCGGCGACGAGGTGTTCTTCAGTGCCGTTCGTGGATTTGCCATCGGTCGGCTCCCCATCGAGTCGACGCTCATCGAAGCTGGTGCGAGTCGGCTCAAGAGGGGTGTCGGTATCGAAGCCGAGCGCTCCGGCATTCCGGGTGACGTCGTGCTCGCGAACATCCTCGGGCTTCTCGCTGTCAACCACATCGAGGCAGACGACCACGAGGAGGCCACCGCGGTGTTCGAGGTCGGCCAGACACTGTGGGATCGGCGCGATGCGGGGTTCATCGCTACCGAGTTGGAGTTCGATGTCCGACTCGTCGCGACTGCCGTCCTCCGGCTTGCCGACAGGCGTGGGCTGGACGAGATACTGGCCGTGTTCGAGGAGGTCCTGTCGACGGTCCCCGAGACACTGCTATCGGATTCGCAGATCACCGACCTGGAGATGCGGAACACGGTACTTACAGCTCTGATATCGGCGCTGGAACAGCGCCGCGACGACCCCGATATCCAGGACCACGTTCGGCGGCTTTTCGAGGGCATCTCATCGGACGGGAGTCCGATGGACCACACGACCCGGCTGACCCACGCCGCCAGCGGCACCTTGGGTATGGTAGCGACGCGACCGAGTATCGAGCGGAGCACCGAGGACGCCCGAGGGTGGGTCGATACCGTCTGGGACGCGGCTCGAGCGGCCGCCGGAGACGACCTCAGGGAGACCGAATTCGACGAGCACGGACTCGGGAACGCGGTCGGCTACATCATCGCTGAAACCATCAGGACGCGGACGGCGGCCACGGTCGAGATACGGCCCGAGCCCTGGATTGATGCCACCCTGGAGGCGGCGGTCGACCGCGAACCACCGAACGCGGAGGGGATAATCTATCTGGTCAACGTCTGCACGAACGCGGTCGGGAGGTTCGTCGACCTGTCGTCGCCGGACGATGCCGGACACTGGGTCGCCTATCTCGTCGACACGCTGCGGCGCGTGCGGGAGTTCGAGTCGGACCGAGCCGAGGGCGCCCTCTTCGCCAACCTCTATGCGACACTGCTGAAGCTGTTGTACCTGCGGATGGAGCAGGGAGGAGAGGAACGGGATGAGGCAATTCTGGCAGCGTTCGACCCCAGCGACGTGGACCAGTACTCTGCCTGGTTCGACCATCTCGGCCGTCGTGTGGTCGCCGACTCGGCGTCGGCATACCACACGTCCGAGTTCCTCTACAACTCCATGGGGGGAGCGATCGCAAAGACCGCGGAGGATACCACGGTCGCCGAGGCAAGCGATCTGCCCGACCGGATGCTATCGCTCCTGCGTGCATCGCTGGCCGAATCCGAGGTCGTCGACGTAGCCCCCGACGAGGCGGTCGTCTATACATACGTCTCGGCCTTCCAGATGATCGAGCGCAAGGACAACGCCGGGCGGGACTGGATCGCCCACCTCGCGAGTCGGGCTGCCGCAACCCAGGATGAACACGGCCGATTGCGCGATATCGTGGGCGGCGGTATCGATGCTCTCGCCGAACGCCCGGGGCCGGAGAGCCCACTCACCCAGGCGATTCTGGAGCAGACGGAAGCCGACCTCTCGCTGGCCGACATCGGGCAGGTCTACGCGGGGCTGCTCGACCAGCTGGATGCCGGCGACACCGGTCGTTCCGGTGTTGTCTGGTGTGTCACCGAGTTCCTCGAGCGGACCGGGATGGACGGGTCGTTCGAGGCCACCGACGTGCCCGACGAGTGGATCGATGCCTGCGGTGCGGTGTTCGCCGCGGCGGTGGACCGTATCTGGCTCCGAGCTGACTTCGACCATCCAGCCTTCGACAGCCTTCGCGACGAGGTCGGTCGCATCAGGGAACAGGACGCCGAGACGGCCGAAGCGGTCGTCGAGGCGACGGCGACGACACTCGAGGACACCCACGACAATCTCATCGCAGCTCTCGACTGGCGCGAGACGGTCGCCCAGTAGCGCTCCAATGCCCGGTTGGCCGGTCGCGAGCGACGCGGATGGCACGAGCGGCGAGCAGGGCGGCACGTACGTATACACCTGTCCAGCGGGTTACGACCCCTGGGGAGCAACCTACGGTTCTGGCGGACGCAGGAAGGGGAGGCCGTCTCTGCCACCGGAAGACTTCGAACGTGTTGCGTCGAGAAGGCAGGGCACGGACTGTTTGTTCACTGGAAATTAATTTTCAACGCAACATTAAATACACAGCGTCAAAATGAGATATCCAATGGCGTTGGACCGTTATCGACAATTGCTCTGGCAGGAATACAATCAAAAGCCGATTCGGCGGGGGGTGAAGGTCTTGCTTTTGCTGGTTCTCTTCGTTGGGACAGTACTGAGCATCATTGTTCCGTCCTACATATCGATAGAGCAAAACATCCTGTACGTGGTCGTGTTGCTGTTCGTTTTGCTGGAACTCTTAGAAACCAAGATGCATTCGATCACCAGACTGTTAACGTCCTCAACATCTGTCTTCCCGACCACGACCGACGGATATGAGAATCTGGCCAACCGCGAACTGAGCAATCTCGAGTCGAGAACAGCATACATGCTGAATTATGGGGGCGGATCCGACTCGACGTCGACGGCGATCAGGTCGGCGAAAGAGAAACAGCTTGAAACCTACCTCCTCCTCAAATATCCTGATAAAGACCATATCATCAACGAAGAGCAGGTGAATTCCGTCTGCAACGCGATTGTGAACTTCCACCGGTATCATCATGAGTGGGATGGACTGAATATCCGGTTTTATAAGAACCAGGCCTCGATAAACGGGATAAAGTACGGCGATGCAGTGCTCGGGCTCGGCTGGTACACCTTCGCCGACTACGATCATCGACCGAGTCCGATGTCGGGTCACCTCAACCCCACCATCGTTACAGAACGGGATTCGATGTACGACTTTGCGCTCCTCAACAGGTGGTACATGGACGTCTTCCAGGCGATCTGGAGCAACGCTACCACACTTGAAGAACTACTCGAAGGAGAAGACACGCCAGCCGAATTAGAACGGTGGCAGAACCGGATGAAGATGGAGGACCGAGACGTTCAGGAATGGGTCAGACGGGTTAGTTCGGACCAGCCCGAGGACATCCACGAACTCTTCCCGAATTATGATTTATTCAAGCAGATAGCAGAATACTCCGAATCGACAATGAAGTAAAGTACCGGGTCGTATCGACCCGCTCAGGTTTGCCGGTGAAATAACTACAGCATCTCTCTAAAGCTCTCGTGAATCTGGCCATTGGTCGCCACGATCGAATCGTCGATGATCTTCCGGTGGTCGTCGTCACCTGCTAAATTTGTGACTTTGCCTCCGGCCTCTTCGACCAGTAATATCCCTGCGGCGACATCCCACTTTCCGAGTGATATCGAGCAATGACCGTCGAAGACACCAGCAGCAGTCAACGCCATGGACAGAACCGCGGATCCGGTCTTTCGAAAACCGTGTGAGGAAGTGTGTATCTCCCGGAGTGTGTCAAAGATCTCCTTCTCAGAAAATTCCTCATTTGACCAGCTAGCAGCTAGCAGGGACTGCGCCATGCGTTCGGTGTCGGAGACACCGATTGGGTCTCCATTGAGCCTCGCACCACCGTCCCTGACAGCAGTGTACATGTCCTTCGAGATCGGGTTGTGGATGGCGCTGACTTTGACACCTTGCTCGTCTAGTAACGCGATTCCGACACAGAACTGTGAAAAGCCGTGTTGATAATTTACCGTTCCGTCGATCGGGTCGACGACCCAGACATGCTCCGGGGGCAGCTCGAGAGCTGGATTGGATTCCTCTGAGATAACCGTGTGCTGTGGGAAACGCTCGTTGATAACAGATTTGATCGCCTCTTCCGACCTGTAATCTGCCTCTGTTACGATCTCGTTCCCCTCCTTGTATTCGAATGAGGATACGTCTCCGAATCGGGCACGCTGTACCTCTGCAGCGTTTAAAGCCGCCTCCTTCGCCACTTCCAGGTATTTAGTATCCATTACTGTCTGGGCACGGAACGATATCCTTCCTCTCGTCATATAACGGCTCCGTTGTCTCGCATACACGTTTGACTGAGCCACTTCACCCGTTCACAAGACAAAATGAGAGAACGATGTCGCGAAGGGCGACCGGGCGGGCTCCGGGTTGCCCTGCAGTGCATGCGAGAACAGCCAGTGATTGCGATGAGCGGTACTATTTTATCCACTTACACGGTTACCTCTACCATGTCCAACGTGTATTCTATCTGGCTGATTCCAGACGAGGGGTCGCCGGAATATAAAGCACTTGACCAGACGATTGGAGAATACGCTGAAAAGTATCCCGACGCCCCAGATTTCCGGCCGCATATCACGGTTCTCGGAGGGATCGAAGTGGAGCGCGATGTAATCGAATCAAAAGCCCGGGAACTCACAGACAGCCAAACTCCGTTCGAGGTCGAGTTCATGAGTCTGTCATGTTCGACGACGACCTACCAGTGCGTCTTCCTCCTCGCGAATCCATCGATCGAGTTACTATCATTAAATCAGCGTGCTGTCGAGGAGTTAGGACAGGAGAACAGTATGTATGTTCCCCATCTGAGCCTGGTATACAGCGATATGCCCCTCCAGGAGCGACTAGATGCGGTCCATTCGGTCGATAGTGAGTCGCTACCGAACAGCATACAGATTTCGACGGTCGAAGTTGTCGATACAGGCGGTGATGTACCCGATTGGGAACCCGTAGCTGAGTACCAGCTCTGAGTCTCGCATCCCGTCCAGTCCCCGATACTTCGGTAACATTCAGGCACCAACTCGTTCGGTCTCGCCAACCCGCCCCGAACGGTCTACCGAGTCGATCTGAAGACGCGTACCACAGTGGAGTAGGCAGAGTCGGTCGGCACGCTTTACCGGTACCACCCAGAAGCGGGAGTGATGAGCAAGATCCGCCCCGACGAACTGGACGCCAGGATCGATAGTGAACAACCCCTCGTCCTCGACATCCGCCCCCGAGATGCCTACCAGAATGGGAACATCGACGGGAGCGAGAACCTTCCCGTATACGAGGCCCTTCGTTCGGGTGACACTGACGCCCTCCGGGAACGTCTCGACGGTATCCCCAGAGACCGCCAGGTGGTGACCGTCTGTAAGATGGGCATCGTTGCAAAGCGAGCGACCAGCGTCCTCGACGACGAGGGGTACGAGGCGACCACGCTCGCCGGTGGGATGAGTGGCTGGCGTGGCTACCAGGGTGACACGTTGGGGTATAAGGTTCGATCATTGCTCTGGCGTTTGTTTTGAGGCCCGGTTCTGGGAAAGCAGGTCTCGACACGCTGAACGATTCACGCAGAGGTGCTGCAACTGAACACCACCGGCACCAGTAGATCAGGCTGCTCAGAACCGTCGGGAATGAGATTGAAGGAAGCGTGCGTACACGTTATTCCCCGTATGCAACGCCCCACTGCACTCTTCCGCCCTGTGGAGCGATACGCCGATGCACTCTCGCCCAGGGCCCACGCTGGCGTCGCCGTCGTCTCGTTCTGTACCTTCGTCGGCGTGATCGCCCTGGGGTTCGTCCCGGTGACACGCCGCATCGAGACGTCCGGCTACACCACCACGGACCTGCAGGAGACGACGACCCGGGCGGAGGTCGACACGATACTGCGGGCCCTCGAGCCGGTCATGGACTCCGTGGTGCTGCTCTCGGTCCTCGATTACGTCTTCATCGTCGCGGGCTTCTTCCTGTTCTTCTCGCTCCATTCGCTCGTCCTGCACGTGCTGGCGCCCCGCGGACGACTGGCACTGGTCCCGAAGATCGGGATGGTGTTGACGGTCTTCTCGCGACTCCTCGATTCGCTGGAGAACCTCTGGGTCATCCTGATGTACACCAACCCCGAGGACTACGCGACCGTCCTCATCGGCCTCGTGAACGTCTCCGAGACGCTGAAGTGGACGTTCGTCAGGGTGGAGTATCCGACGCTCGGCATCGCCATCGTGCTCGCACTGCTGGCACGCTTCACCGCGGTGTTCGACGGGCGCACAGAGGGATCATAGTCGCATCACAGACCCCGACGATGTTTCGTCGGCCCCGCCCGTGACTCGTTCGTACCCGGTCTCCAGGACGAGCAGACCGGCCTACGCGATACTGTAGGACCGCCCGCGTTTCTCGCCGTGGCTCGTGATGAGGCCGTAGTGGTCGAGCTTCTTGAGGTGGTACCGCATCGTGCGTTTGGCCTTCGGGTCCTCGAGGCGTTCGACGTATCTCTCGTAGAGGTCGCCCGACGATATCTCGCCCGCTTCCTCGATGATGTCGTAGAGGGCGTGCTGGTGGTCGGTGAGGCGCTCCAGCGTGTTCTGTCGGACCTCTTCCTTGCCGGCGGGGACGGCTTCCTCGATGATGCTCCGCGTGATCTCGTCCGTGCCCTGCTGGTCTGCCCGGCGGGCGGCCGACCGGAGGATGCCGATACCGACCCGTGCGTCCCCGGCCGCACTATCGGCAATCAACCTGAGCTCTCGGTTGCCGATACTGTCCTCGGTGAGTCCCCAGCGCGCCCTGGCTTCGAGGATGGCGACCAGTTCCTCCATGTGGTACTTGTCGAACTGGATGCGAACGCAGCTCTGCAGGCGGCTCACGAGCCGGTCCTCGAGCTGTGAGAAGAGCTCCTCCTCGCGGTTGGCGACGAGGACCATGGTTATCTTGTGGGCCTGGTAGAGGTCGTAGAGCACCTTCGAGTCCTGGAGCTGGTCGACCTCGTCGAGGATGATGACGTACTGCGGGCCGTCGTAGTCGTGCAGTCGTGCGGAGAGTTCGTCCTTGGGGGTGGACTGACGCTGGACGTCCACGGTCTCGTTGATTCCTTCGAGGATTCGGTAGAGGACGCGGTACCGGGAGTAGTCCTGCCAGCAGTTGACGTACTGGGTGTTGATGTCGAGGACGTTCTCGCGGAGCTTCTCGACGGTGTACTTCGCGATACAGGTCTTGCCGGCGCCGCTGGGGCCGTACAGCAGGGCGGTCTCGCCGGACTGCCCGTCCATGATCGGCTTGAGCGCGTTCGAGAGGTGGTTCACCTCGGCGTTGCGATGCTCGACCTCCTGCGGGATGAACTCGGGCTGGAGGACGCGGGCGTCGGCGATCATCAGGTAGGTGTGTGCAGGGCAGGACAATAAACGGAACCGTGGTGTTGCCGATATTGCCGATACTCGCTATAGCGCCGGTCGCGACCGAATCGTCTCGGCTCAGTCGCTACCAGTCGCCTGCGTCGCGCTCCCGGCCGCGGGCTGCGGGCTGGGGTCGTGGAAGGCCTTCGCCCAGAGGACGAGCATGCTCGGCAGCACGAACACGCTCACCACGAACGACGTGCTCAGCGCCAGCACGACCAGCGTGCCGAAGCTCGTGATCTGCGGGTGCGGGTGCAGGAGCAACGCGGCGAACGCACCGGTCGAGGTCAGCGTGCTCCCGAGCAGTGCGCCCCCGGTGCCGGTGACCGCCTCGCGGAGGGCGCTGTGGACGTCCCTGCCGGCGGCCAGCTCCTGGGCGAACCGGTCGCTGACGTGGATGTTGTAGTCGATTCCGAGCCCGACGACGAGGCTGATGAGCAGGGCCGTCAGCAGGGTCAGTGGCACGTCGAAGACGTACATCCCGCCGACGACGAGGGCGGTCACGAGCGTGATTGGCACGACGGTGACGGCCCCGAGGGTCGCACTGCCCTCGGCGATGCGGTAGACGAGCGTCAGCATCACGAACACCGCCACGAGCGCGATGCCGAGGGTCTCGAGGATGTTGTTCGCGGTCTGGGTGGACTCCGCGGCGTTGATGGTCCCCCTGCCCACCGCGATGGCATCGAGGTCCTGTTCCTCGGCGTGGACGACCGCGGCGGCATCGCGCATCGCCTCGGCCTGCGTGTCGTAGGTGGCGCTCGGCTGGACCGGGACGACCATCCGGACCGAGCGGTACTCACCGTCGGCGCGCTCGACGACCAGACTGGCCTCTTCGGGTGCGGTCTCGTACAGTTCGTCGTAGACCGTCTCGAGGTTCCGGTCGGGGACGCCGTTCCCGTCGGTGTCGGCCGACCGCAGGACCCGTGCGAACGCCTCGTCCTGCGCCGCGACGGCCTGCATCACGGTCACGGGCGAGCGCACGGGGACCTTCCCGTTCCGTTCGAACGCGACGCCCGAGTCGCGCACCGACTCGCGGGCCTCGTGGAGGCGTTCGAGCGTCTCCGGTGCGGTCACCGACCCCTCGACCAGTATCTGCGAGGACCGGCGCGATTGCTGGTCTGCGGCCCGGTAGTGCTGGTCGACGTACTCGCTGTGTTCGTCGTAGGGATGGACCTCCCAGGCGAGTGGTTCGGGTAGCTCCTGCTTCCACTCGGCCACGCCGTCCTGGTCGGACTGGTAGGACTGGCGGTCGAGTTCGGTCCAGGCGTAGCCGCCGACCGCCCCGAGCAGGAGGGCGACGACCACGACGACGGGGGCGGCCTTCCTCGCCGCGGTCGCACCCGAGGCGAGGAGCGGTTCGAGGTACCGGGACTTCCCGAGGGGCTGCTTCCGCCGGTCGAGGCCGACGCGTTCGAGGAGCCGGTCGATGGTCACCTTCAGCGCGGGGACGACGGTGACGAAGATGACGAACGCCGAGACGACGCCCAGCGTGATGCCGATGGCGAGTTCGCGGATGACGGTGAAGTCGTTCGTGAGGTTCGCCAGGAACCCGACCGCGGTGGTGACGGTGACGAGCGCGAGCGCGACACCGACCGAGGACAGCCCGCGGTACATCGGTTCGCGGATGTCGTCGTCCTCGCCCCGCTGCTCGCGGTAGCGCATGAACACGTGGAGGCCGTAGTCGACGCTCAGGCCGACGATGAGCACCGGGCCGATGATGAGGGTCATCCCGGCCGGCACGCCGAGCCACCCGAGGATGCCGAACATCCACAGGACCGAGAGGAGGACCCCGGTGAAGCCGACGACGACGTCGACGAGGTCGCGGTAGCTGAACACCAGCACGGCGAGGATGGCCAGCAGCGCGACCGGGAGGACGAGTTCCATCGTGTCGCTGTTCATCTGCTGGTTCCGCGACGCGATGGCGTGCTCACCGAGCGTGTAGTACGTGGGGTCCTCGCGGTCGCGGGCGGTCTCGTACAGGTGTTCCGTCGCGGCCCTCCGGGGACCGGCGTCGTCCTCGGCACCGGCCGCGAACTGGAAGACCATGCGGCGACTGTCGGCCGTGGCCGTCCCGGGCTCGTAGTCGTTCGGGAGCAGGGACAGCGCCGTCGACCCCTCACCGAGGGTCCTGGTGACTGCGCGCCGGACCTCCTCGTCGGAGGCGGCTTCGAGCGCCGCGATCTGTTCGTCGAGCGTCGCGTCAGGGTCGCCGGCGAGCTGTCTGGCGACGAGGTTCGAGACGCCGACGACGCCGCCACGCTCGGGCAGGGCACCGGCGACCGACTCGTTCGCCAGGACCGACCGCTGGTACGCCAGCGACCCGCGGAGCGACGCCTTCGAGAGGACGTTGCCGGCGTCGCTCTGGACGTAGACGACGGCCGGTTCGCGGTCGTCCGTCCCGTTCGAGCGGTTCGTGTAGTGCTCCTGGACGTACTCGTACTTCTGGAACTCCTCGGTGTCACCGACGGCGTCGC
Source organism: Haloarchaeobius amylolyticus (assembly GCF_026616195.1). Lineage (NCBI taxonomy): Archaea > Methanobacteriati > Methanobacteriota > Halobacteria > Halobacteriales > Halorubellaceae > Haloarchaeobius > Haloarchaeobius amylolyticus. Next base: position 195,909 of record NZ_JANHDH010000003.1, on the reverse strand, counting down.
TGCCGTCGGCCTGGCTCTGCATCTGCAGGTCGGTGACGCCGTAGACGACGCCGGCCGAGGTGAGTAACATCACGAGGAGGACGACGAGGCTGTGGTCGACGACGACCGACAGCACCCGCGACAGGGCGCCCCTCATCGGTCACCTCCGGAAGGCCGTCTGCGCCGGTGTGCCGGTCGTTCACCTCTGGGAGACGGTGGGGACCCGTCTGGAGGGCGGCGATGCGAGCGACGTGGGACCATGCTGTGTCGCATCTCGGGCGAACGTTGTGCTATCGAACATAAACAGATGGAGGCACAGTTTCCGAGCCAGAAACTCGGGGAGGCGTCGGCGTCGCGGGGGGTCGGTTCCGGGGTCGTCAGCACGTCCGTCGACGTCTGCAACAACGCTTAGGTCGATGCACTTACAAGAGGTAGCAATCGTGACGTATCCCGCGAACCCACCTGCTGGACCGACGAAGGTCCTCTACGTGAACTCAGACCCCGCGTTCACCGAGCTGGTTCGCACCAAACTCGGCCAGAGAATCGACGACGTCGAGTACCTCTCGGCGCGAGACCGCGAGACCGCCCTTCAGACACTCGAGGACGAACAGCTCGACTGTATGGTGACGGCGTACTCCCTCGCGGACTCGGATGGGATCGACCTCACCAGCGCGGTTCGTCAGCGGGACGAGACCATCCCCATCATCCTCTTCACCGGACACGGGAGCGAGGAGATCGCCGGCGAGTCGACCCGCGCCGGCGTGTCCGACTACATCCCGATTCGCGCGGAGCGGAACGACTTCGACCTCCTCGCGAGTCGCATCCAGACGCTCGTCTCGGCCGCGCGCGAGCGCACGGCAGCCGAACGCGCGAACAGGCAACTGCAGCGAACGCTCGACCGGACGACCGACGCGGTCTACGCCGTCGACGACGACTGGCGTATCGAGTACATGAACGACAGGATGGCGGACCGGGTCGGACGTGACCCGTCGGCCGTCATCGGCAGCGTCCTCTGGGAGGAGTTCCCTTCCGTGCGCGGGACCGAGATAGAGGACCGGTACCGGGCCGCGATGGAGAGCGGCGAGCCGGCGTCGTTCGAATACCACGTCGGTGACCCGTTCGACTACTGGGTCGAGATTCGGGTCTTCCCCGACGAGAACGGACTGACGATATTCTCTCGCGAGGTCACCGAAGAACGCGAGCGACAGCACGAACTGGAGCGGGACAGGACCATCCTCCAGCGCATCCACGACGTGGTCCTGGTCCTCGACGAGGACGGCGTCATCAAGTTCGCGAACGATTCGGCCGCCAGGGCCCTCGGGGAGCCGGCCCCCGCGAACATCGAGGAGGTACGACTCGACTCGCTGGTGAGCGACCGGGTCGCGGACGCGGACGCCGAGCGCTTCGTCCGGGCCGTCGAGGAGACCCTGCAGGAGTTCGAGAGCGACGGGGGTACCTCGGGCCTGTACGACGCCGACCTGCGCATCGGCCTGCGGACCGCCACGGGTGACCGGACGTTCGACGTCCGACTGACACCATGTTGTAACCCTGACGGCCGGGAGGTGCTCGTCGTCGCCCGTGACATCACCACCCAGAGCGACGACCACCAGCAGGTCGAGCGTGAGCGGGACGCACTCCGTGAGCTACAGCGGGTCATGGCAGAGGACGCCGGTTCGACCGACGACAGGGTGGCCGGGTTGCTCGAAGCGGGCTGTCAGACGCTCGGCCTGGACGTCGGCATCGTCTCCCGGATCGAAGGGGGCGACTACACCGTCCGTGCAGTCCACGCACCGGTAGCCGACATCGAGGCGGGAGACCGCTTCGACCTCGGGTCGACGTACTGTGCAGACGTCGTCGACCAGAGCACCGTCTGTTCGTTCCAGGATGCAGTCGACGCCGGGTACGAGACGCATCCGGCCTACCACGACCGCGGCATCGAGTCGTACATTGGCGTCCCGATCGACGTCGACGGTGAGCAGTACGGGACAATCAGTTTCTCCAGCCCGCAGGCCGCGGTGACCCCCTTCGGTGAGCCGGAACGGACCTACGTCGAACTGCTGTCCGAACTGGTGAGTGCGGAACTGTCCCGGGACCGGAGCCGGGTCGAACTCGAGCGCCAGCAGTTCCTGTTCGACCGCGTCCAGGATATCGCCGACATCGGCATCTGGGAGTACGAGCCGTCGAGCGGGGAGTTGACCTGGTCCGACGGGGTGCGCCGTATCCACGGCGTCGAACCGACGTACGACCCCACGCTCTCCGACGGAATCGAGTTCTATCACCCCGACGACCGGGAGAGGATAACGGCGGCGGTCGAACGGGCGGTCGAAGACGGGACCCCGTACGACCTCGACCTCCGGATCGTTCGCGCCGATGGGGAGGTGCGTGACGTGCGCGCCTGGGGTGAACCCGTCGAGAGTCAGCAACACGGTGGAACCGTGTTACGCGGCGTACTTCAGGACATCACCGAGCGGAAGCGGCAGGACCAAGAACGCCGGGAACTCGCAGAGGAGTACGAGGCGGTGCTCGAGACCTCGGGCGACGCTATCTTCCTCGTCGACGTCGAGGGGGCCGAGGACGAACCCGAGTTCCGGTTCGCCCGCCTCAGTTCGGGGTACGAGGAACAGACCGGTCTCACGACCGACGACGTCCAGGGGAAGACCCCACGGGAGGTGTTCGGGGAGGAGCAGGGCACAGAACTGGACGCGAATTACCGTCGCTGCATCGCCGAAGGCGAGCCGATATCGTACCGCGAGGAACTGCCGGTCACCGAGGACGCCCGGTACTGGGAGACCGGCCTTGCCCCGGTCGTGGTCGACGGTGAGGTAGTCCGCATCGTCGGTATCGCCCGGAACATCACCCAGCGAGTCGAACGCGAACGACAGCTCGAAGCGACGAACCAGCGACTGGAGTCGCTCGTTGAGGCTGCCCCTCTCACCATCGCAGAAATCGACCGTGATGGGACCGTCGTTCGCTTGAACGAGGGTGCAGAGGAGATGTTCGGAATCCGTCGAGAGGACGTTCTGGGGGAGACGCCGTCGCTTCCCCACGGACAGCAGGGCGAGTTCGACACCTACCGGGCCCGTGCCTTCGATGGCGAACGGGTGCACAGGAAAGAGATAGAACTCGAAACGGGCGCCGGGAGACGGCTAGACGGACTGATGTCTATGGCTCCCCTGACCGACGAGGAGGGGACAGTCACGAGCGTACTCGTCGTGCTGGAGAACATCACGGACCAGAAGGACCTCGAGCGCAACTTGCGGGCGCTCCAGGAGACGGCACAGGAGCTGAGCATGGCGACGTCGACGGCCGAAATCGGGGAGGTTGCGGTCGAGGCAGCCGAGGAGGTACTCGGGTTCGACATCGCCGGCATCTGGGAGTACAACGCCCAGCAGGACGCCCTGGTTCCCGTCACCGAGACGGCAGTGGCCCGGGAGCTGTTCGACGAGTCGCCACGGTTCACCGGTGGTGACAGCCTCGCGTGGGAGGCCTTCCAGACCGGGGAACTGCGCTCGTACGACGACGTTCAGAGCCAGACGACCCGTCACAACCCGGACACGGCACTCCGGAGCGAGATACTGGTTCCGCTGGGCGAGGACGGACTCCTCGCTGTTGGATCGTCCTCACCCGGTGACATCTCGGAGACCGACATCGACCTGTTACGGATCTTCGGGTCGACCCTCGAGGCGGCTATCGCACGGGCGAGCCGCGAAGAGGTGCTCCAGCGGCAGAACGAACGCCTCGACCAGTTCGCGAGCGTGGTCGCCCACGACCTGCGCAACCCACTCACGATAGCGATGGGGTTCCTCGACGTGGCCGAGGAAACCGGCGACCCGGGCCACTTCGAGGAGGTCGCGGCGGCGCACGACCGGATGGAACGGCTCATCGAGGACCTCCTCACCCTGGCCAGGGGTGGCACGGCGATTACCGACCCCGAAGAGATCGATATCGGGACGGTCGCCGTGGAGGCGTGGGGATACGTCGACACCGTGGATGCGACGCTGTCGGCCGCAGCCGACGTTCCGACGGTGGCCGGCGACGGCGGTCGCCTCACCCAGCTCTTCGAGAACCTCTTCCGGAACGCGGTCGAACACGCAGGCGCGGACGTCACCGTCAGTGTAGGTCCGCTAGCGGGCGAGGACGGAGCGTTCTACGTCGAGGACGACGGCGATGGGATTCCACCGGAGAAGCGCGAGGAGGTGTTCGAAAGCGGTGTCACCTCCAACGAGGGCGGAACCGGATTCGGGCTCTCCATCGTCGAGGAGATCGCGAGTGTGCACGGCTGGAAGGTTTCACTGACCGAGGGCAGCTACGGTGGCGCACGGTTCGAGTTCCGACAGACCGGTTGAGGGGAACGCGCCAGACGCGAGAGGCGACCCCGCCTCGGGGACGAGTGTACCGTCTGTCCCGGCGAGAACGAGGGACCGGAGGACCCCGGCTATCGACGCCGTGGTCAGTCGTCCGCGGCGGTCGGTTCGCCGGTTATCTCCGGGGTCGTCGCCGCCCGCGGGGCGACCGGTTCCCAGTCGAGGTCGCTCTCGTAGTGGAACGCCCGGTGCTCCTGGGTCGGGTCGACGACCGTCAGCGAGAGCCAGTCGTTGTCGAGCAGGGCGGCCAGGTGCTCGTGCTCGGAGAGGACCTCGGTCAAGCGGTCGACCGGCGCGTGGATGACCGTCGAGAGGCGGAGGGGCTGGTGGTACGGGTCGTCGTCGGCAGCCAGCAGGGACTGCAGCGGGAGGCCGGTCAGCAGGTCGCCGCCGTTGCCCTGGTAGACGCCGACGTTCCCGACCGGGTTCTGGGTCACCTTCGACCCGCTGCCGTACACCGCGTTGTCGACGGTCGCGAAGTAGTACTGGCTGTTGATCCACTGGGTGACGACCATCGGGCCGGTCATGATGGTCTCGAGCGCGTCGCCGTCGGGGTCGGTCGTCCAGTCGTAGGAGTGGAGGAACGACCGGCCGTCGAGGTCCAGGTCCTCGGTGAGCGACCGGGGGCCGACGACGAACCCGGCGTTCCCGGCCAGTCCCCACTCGGGGCGCGTCTCGGCCCAGTCGGCGGCGCGGCGCTGGGTCTCGTGGACGCCCGAGTCGGCGTCGGCGCCCATGTCGCCGGCACGCTCCGCGGCAGCCCCGTCACGCGCAGCGTCGAGGTCGGCCCGGAGCTGTGCGATGTCGTCTTCGTGGGAGTCGGGAACGGTGCTGTCGTACAGGTCGACCTCGTCGGTGGTGGTGTTGTGCTCGCCGGCGACGAAGACCGTGTCCTCGGGTATCTCGATACCGCGCTCGCGGAGTGCGGCCCTGACCTCGTCGTCGTTGCAGATGGCCGCGAGGACGCGGGCGTTCGGGCCGCCGGGGTTCCCGGCGCAGGCACCGCAGTCCAGACTCGAGTCGAACGGGTTGTTCGCGGTCTGGCTGGCGTGGCCGGCGAAGACGACGACGCGGGCGAAGCGCTCCCAGCCCATCAGCTCGAAGGCCGTCGCGGCGTACTCGACCTTCTCGTCGAGGGTGAGGCCCTCGCGCAACTCGTGGACGGAGTCCGGGTTGTAGTCGACCGAGGGCTCGCAGAACTCGTGGTCGTGCGGGGCGCGCTCGTCCGCGGCGTCGAGGAGGTCGTACACGCGGGCCGGGAGGAGCGTCCGGGCGGCCAGTGCGGCCCCGTAGCCCACGCCCGCACTCTCGACGAAACTGAACGCGGTCGCGGCGTTGGACTTGAGGCGCTTCATCACGCGCTGGCTGGCCCCGAGCGTGTCGTGCCAGCGGTCGTGCTCCTGTTTCGCGGCACTGGTGCGGCTTCTCGGGTGGTCCGCGATGCGGTGCTGGGCGTCGAGGATCGGCGGGCAGGCGTCCACGGTCACGTCCGAATCGTAGCCGGCGTAGCGCATCGGGATGCCGAAGAAGCCGGCGTAGCCGTGGGTCTCGTAGTCGCCCTGGGCCTCGACGTGGCGGCGGATGATCTCCGAGCGCGTGTCGATACAGAAGACCAGCTGGGCGTCGGGACGGCCACCGTCGGCCGCCCTGGTCGTCGCCGCGCTCGTCTCGGTGAGCGACCCGACCAGTTCCGCGCGGTAGGTCGCCTCCCAGGCGGTCAGCCAGACCTCGGGGAGTGGAACCCGGTCGTCCGCGAGTTCCGTGTCCGTCCCTCCCTCGTCCGGTACCTCCTCGGGCGCGATGGGCGCGTCGAACAGGTCCACGAGGGTCAGGCGGACCGCCAGGTACTCCGAGAGCGTGATGGGGTACTCCGTCTGCCAGGCGTCCCCGCCGGCGGCACGCTGTTTCAGGTAGCCGGTCCAGCCCGGGAGCGCCGCCAGCTGGAACTCGAAGACGTCCTGCCACTCGCCGAGTGGCTGGTCCGCGAGGTGCTCGCGGATGGCCTCGGTCGGGCTCTCGGGCAGTGCGGTGAACGCCTCCCCGTCCGGGATGTCGCGGTCGTGGGGGGCGATGCGCCGGATGGCGGCGTAGAACCCCTGCTCGCGGTTCGGCATGGGCCACTCGGCGCGGCCCTGGTCGAGGAACACGGCGAGCCACTTCGTCAGCACGGCGTCGACCCGGTCCGTGGCCGTCGTGGCCGACTCGTCCACGGAAGCAGCGTCGGTCGCCGTGTCCCGGTCCTCGGCCGCCATGCGGTCGAGAGCCGCCTCGGTGTCGAGGTCGTAGCCGTGTTCGGCGAGTTCCTGCGAGAGCACCTCGGGGTCGATCTGCCCGGCCTCGAAGGCGCGGCGGAACACCTCGGCACTCGGGTAGCCGTCGCCGCCGAGGAGGCGCTCTGCATCCGCGACGGCCTCGTGGAAGGGCCGGTCCTCGAAGCCGGCCAGCGGGTTGGCCGTCACGAACGAATGGAGCGGCCAGACCGAGCCGACCGCGTCGGCTGCTGCGTCGATACTCGTCTCGATTCCGGATTCAGTACTCATTGTAGTCCTCCCTGGAGGTCAGCATGGTCTCACGCGCGGGCTGGGTCGCGTTCAACAGTGCGACGTACAGGCGCTCGCTGCGCCGGTAGACGCCGGTCTCGATGGCGACGAACGCCGCGACGAACGCGAGGGCGACGACGCCGTGAACCACCGTCAGTTCGGCCGGCTGGCCCACCGCGGGCAGGCCGGCGAGCAGGCCCTCGACGACCCTGTAGACCGCCGCGTAGACCGCGATGGCCGGCAGGGCGACGGCCGGGACGGCCCCGTACCGGAGCGTCGTCGGGAGCGATGTGTCGGCGACGGCGCCGCGAGCGGCCAGCAGGACCGAGAGCACGACGAGCAGCGTCAGCAGGAGACCACTCCCCGACTCGAGGCCCTTGCCGGTGAGGAGCGCGAAGACGGCGCCCCCGGCGAGCGCGGTGATGGCGACGACCACGGCCCCGACGACACCAGGGGAACCAGTCGACTTCGCGGTCGACGGACTCTCGTGGGCGACCGAGCTCCCCGAGGCGAGGAAGTGGTAGGCCTTGTAGAAGCCGTGCAGGACGAGGTGGGTGATGGCGGCCGCGAAGAAGCCGAGGCCGGCCTGCATGAGCATGAAGCCCATCTGGCCGACCGTCGAGCAGCCGAGGGTCCCCTTCACGTCGGTCTGGACGGTCTTCATGAGCTTTCCGCCGATGGCGCTCGTCGCGCCGACGAGCACGATGGCGAGCATGACGCCCGCGTCGACCGTGACGACCGGGGCGAAGCGGACGAGCAGGATGCCGCCGGCGTTGACGAAGCCGGCGTGCATCAGGGCCGAGGCCGGCGTCGGCGCGGTCATCGAGGAGAGCAGCCACGTGTGGAAGGGGAGGAGGGCCGACTGGACCATCGCCGCCAGTACGAGCGCGCCGGCGGCGACCAGCAGGAGAACCGTCGGCGACCCCGACCCGGTGGCCGTCGCGACACCCGAGATGGTCGTCGCGCCGGTCGTCCACCACAGCACCGCGAGACCGACCGAGAGCACCCCACTGCTCGCGAGGAAGTACCGGCGCGCGACCGCGGCGGCGGCCCGTGCCTGCTTCCAGCCCCGGACGTGGCCGACGAGTTCGGCCATCACGAGGCCCATCACGAGCCAGGCGGCCGCGAACACGAGGAGGCTGTCGGCCGCGACGAGCACCATCACGACCAGCGTGAACGCGAACACGCGCGTGAAGAACTCGTCGATGGTCCGGCTCCCGGCCATGTAGCGCCGGGAGTAGCTGTGCACGATACCGCTGAAGAAGGTGACCGTCGCCCACATCGTCACGGTGAGGCCGTCGACCGTCACGAGTCCCGTGACCGACCAGGTCTCACCGCTGAAGAGATGGGCGAGCAGTGCGCCACAACTGACGACCCACAGGACCCACACGAGTCGGGTCAGGGTCGCAGGCACCCGCGACCGTTCGGTCCCCGGCGTGGGGAGCGTTCCTACCGTCGTCGTCTCTCCTTGTCCTGTCATCGTTAGGTGTCTCCACGACCGACGCCCGCGTCGCGGCACGAACCGACCCCCGACTTCGGCCGCCGGTCGTCTCTACCCTATAGAACGAACGGATTGCCTATTAAATCTATCTTTATTCCCAAATCGTTCCTAAAATCTCGTATTAAAGAACATTATGTTCTCCGACGTCCGGCGTACAGGACCGTCTCGACGCCTGCGACGGCGGACTCGCACCTGGACAGTAGCCGAGTGGTTCGACCAGACTGTTCGAAGAGGCACCACTCGCGAACACTTCGGTACCACGGGTCGGGCGTCACGAAGCCGCAGAAACAGGGGTCAGCCTCGACGACGTGGGCCGCTGCTCACTCCTCGTCGTCTGCTCCCCCGGGGACGAACCTGCCGAAGGGCGTCGTCTCGTGACTGCGAACGAGCACCTCGTCGGCGACCGTGAGCCCCATGTCGAGGAGCTCCTGTGCGACCGGGGTGATGTCACTGTCCGTCTCGCCGACGGCCGTCACGAGGAGGTTCTGTTCGCCCGTCACCAGCTCCTGGACCGAGACGACGCCCTCGATGTCCAGTATCTTCGGGACGAGGTTGCCGCGTTCGGGTATCGACGCGGTGCAGAAGAGCAACATCCGGAGGGGATAGCCGGAGCGCTGGTAGTCCACGTTCGCGCTGTAGCCCTTGATTATCCCGTCGGATTCGAGGCGCTGGATGCGCTTCCGGACGGTGCTGCCCGAGGTACCGGTTCGTTCCGCGATGTCGCCCGAGGACATGTTCCGGGCGTCCTCCTGGAGCGCGTAGAGGATGGCCCTGTCGACCTCGTCGATCTCTTCGTCGGTCATACTGGTCCGTCCGCAGCAGAGACACTTTATCCTTGTAGATGGGGGCCAGCAGCGAAAGCGGCGGTCGCCCCCTCGGACTCACGACAGGAACGATCGACCCAGCGAACATGTTCGTGGAAACGTTGAACCTCGTCCTGCCTCCAGCAACACACATGGCTTTAGGTCAGCCTAAAACGGGCGAGGACACACAGCATCGCACGCTAGAACCGAGATGCGGACGCCAGAACGGTGGTGGGCGACGATGATCCACGAACACGTGGGACACCTCCATCACGTGATCGACGACCAGTCGCTGCCGGCTCGGCTGGGCATCACGCTCGGTGCGCTGGTCGCCCTGCCACTGCTCGGGACCGGAGCCCGCACGCTCGGCAGCGCGCTGGACCTCGGCTGGCTCACGCTCCCGTTGCTCGCTATCGCGCACGTTCCAGCCGTCATCGTCCTGCTCGGGGTATGGTCCATCGGGTGCGACGTCTGTCGTCCGGGGTGAGATTCGATGCCAGCTATCGACTTCGAGACCGTCCGTACCTACGACGAGGAGCGTTTCTCCGCCCAGGAGGTGTTCCGTACCGACCGGTCGAAGGTCGTCTGCGGGTTCTTCGAACCCGGCCAGTTCGTCCCCGTGCACGCGCCGGCGAGTGACGTGGTCATAAGCGTCCGGCGGGGAACCGGTGTGGTCCGCGAGGCAGAGACCGAACACCAGGTCGGACCGGGCGACGCGGTCGTCGTGGAGGCCGGGACCGCCCGGGGCATCAGGGCGGCCGACGACGAGCGCCTCGAAGCCCTGCTCGTGACCGCGCCACCCCCGACCGAGGCCGAACACGACCCCGTGAGGCGGGGCATCCGGGCGGGCGAGTTCGAACCGGCCGGCCGACCATCGCAGCCATCGGAGGACCCAGAATGACGACGATACGGAACCTGAAAGAACTGGAGGGAGCACCGCACGCGACGGTCTTCGAGGGAGCCGAACCGAAGACTATCAGACTCACACTCGACGCAGGAGAACGGGTCGAACCCCACCAGCATCCGGGGCGGACGGTCGTCCTTCACGTCCTCGAGGGGGGTATCACGCTGCATCTCGGCGAGGAGTCGTTCGAACTGTCGGGGGGTGACATCGCTCACTTCGACGGTGACCGGTCGATCTCGCCGGTCGCGACCGAAGCGAGTACGGCACTCGTGATACTCGCCAGGACACCCGAGGAGCGCGACTGAACCGGGCCGCTTTCCACGACACCATCTCTCTCGGCCACGATGCCGGCGTATCCTGGCGAGGGTGACGGCCCTCGAATATTTCATGGAGATAACAGTGGAGTAATCGACAGACTGCGACTGCTTTTGGCTCGCCTAAAATCCGCAACTGTTTTATTAGTTTAGGCTCGCCAAAACCATATGGCCGACGAGCAACCGAAGTCGGATGCACCGACCCGACGGAAGTGCCTGAAGTACGGGAGTGCAGTCGTCACTGCTGGGCTCCTGGCTGGCTGTAGTAGTAACGACACGGGGTCGACCGAGACGCCGGAGTCGGAAACGGCGACCAGAACCGAGACAGCGACGGCGGAGAACACCGAGACAGAGACGGAGACGAGCGACGACGGGTCATACTCGGTCTCGATGGAACCGGTCGGGACCGTCGAGTTCGAGTCCGTCCCGGAGACGTGGGCGACCTACTGCCAGGGCTACGCCGACATGGGCATCGCGCTCGGGAAGTCCGACGGCCTGTTGAGCGTCGGCTACAAGCCCCGCCTCCACACCCACTGGTACGACGAACTGGACGGTGTCTCCGTCGACAAGGAGAGCCTCCAGCAGCTCTACCAGGGCGGCATCGACAAGGAGCTGTTCTACTCGATGGGGGCCGACGTCCACGTCATCGACCCCAACTGGCTGATGAACAACTTCAAGGGGTGGGAACAGTCCGACATCGACGAGCTCACCGAGAACGTCGCCCCGTTCCTCGGGAACCTCATCTTCCGCCAGACCGACCAGTGGCACGACGACTACCGCTACTACACGATGTACGAGGCCTTCGAGAAGGTCGCCGAACTGTTCCAGGAGCAGGAACGCTACCAGGCCTTCAGGTCGTTCCACGACGAGTACGTCCGCGGTCGCGTGGCCGAGAAGCTCCCCGCCGAGGGCGAGGGCGCATCCATCGGCCTCGTCTACGCCGCCGGGGACGAACCCGAGAAGTTCTCCCCGTACCGGCTCGATACCGGCGGGACGAGCATCAAGCACCTGCGTGACCTGCACGTGACGGACGCGTTCGTGGGCACGGACGTCGAGGGGATCAGCTCGACGAACCGGACGAAGATCGACTACGAGACGCTGCTCGAGGTCGACCCCGAGTACCTGCTCGTCAAGGGCCACGAGACCAAGACCGCCGAGGAGTTCCAGGACACGGTCGTCGAGTACCTGCGGAACCACGACATCGGCAGCAACCTCAGCGCCGTCCAGAACGACCGGGTCTTCCGGGGCGGCCCGACCTACCAGGGCCCCATCCACAACCTCTTCCTGGTCGAGCGCACCGCGAAGGACCTCTACCCCGACAGGTTCTCGGGCGAACTGTTCGACCGCGACCGCGTTGCGGACATCATCAACGGAGACTTCTGAGCATGAGCGACGACGACACCAACACGACGGACGCACCGACGCGACGTGACTACATCAAGTACGGCAGCGCAGTGGTCGGTGGTGGCCTGCTCGCCGGCTGTGCAGGTCAGTCCGGCTCCGAAACCGAGTCGACCACGACAGGGACAGGGACGGCGACAGATGGGACCTCGGCTGGAACAGACACCGACGTGGACACGACAACAGCCGACGACGGGTCCTACTCGGTCTCGATGGCCCCGATGGGGGAGGTCGAGTTCGAGTCCGTCCCCCAGGACGTGTTCACGATACTCGGCCATCACGCGGACATGTTGCTTGCGCTGGGCCACAGCGACGCCATCAACGCGATGCACGCCCCCGGGTACCACGAGTCGCTGTACCGGAAGTTCCTCACCCACCTCGACGGGGTCTCGGTCGACTGGGAGGGCCTGTACTCCTCGTGGCCGCCGCCGAAGGAGAAACTGTACGACCTCGACAGCGACGTCCACATCGCCGACCCGGCGAAGGTCGCGACCGCCGAGGGCTGGGACGACGGCGATATCACGGAAATCCGGGAGAACGTCGGTCCGTGGTTCGGGAACACCTTCAGTGGCACACACAAGGAACCGCCCGCCGGCTGGGGCGACCAGTACGAGTACTACACGCTCTGGGAGATCTTCGGCAACGTCGCGCGGGTCTTCCGTGAACGAGAGCGCTACGGGGCGCTCTCGGCCATCCACGACTCGATGCTCCAGACCATCGAGGCGAAGCGCCCGCCGGAGAGCGAGCGCCCGAGCGCGGCGCTGGTGCTGTTCTCCACGTCCGACGAGAAGGCGTGGGGATACAAGATGAACCATCCGGGCTACTACGCCGCCCACACCCGGCCGATGGGCGTCACCGACGCGCTGGGCGAGGCGGTCGGCGAGGGGTACGGCGAGGACGGTCGGAACATCCAGCTCGACTACGAACTCCTCCTGGAGGCGGACCCGGACGTGCTGCTCGTACTCGGTCCGATGACGGCGTACCACGACCTCGGCGAGATCCGGACGAAGCTCGAGGAGGACGAGATCGCCAGCGAGGTCACCGCCGTGAAGGAGGGCAACGTCTACGCCCAGGGCGCCCGTCGACAGGGGCCGATACTCACCCTGTTCCAGACCGAGATGACCGCGAAGCAGCTCTATCCCGACCAGTTCGGGGAGTGGCCGGGCTACGTCGACGGCGAGCCGTACCCGGAGATTCCAGCGGAGGAACAGCTGTTCGACCGCGACCGCGTCGCGGACATCGTCAACGGGGAGGTCTGAGCCATGTCGACCCAGACACCACAGGACGTTGTCGTGGTCGGCGGCGGCGTGGCCGGCCTCTCGGCTGCCGTCTTCACGGCCCGCCACGGGTTCGACACGCTCGTGCTCGACGCCGGTGCGTCGATCCTCCGGCGCAACGCCCACCTGGAGAACGTCCCGGGCTTCCCCGCGGGCGTCAACGGCCGCCAGTTCCTCGACCTCCTCGGCGAACAGGCCGACGAGGCAGGGGCGACGCGTCACGAGGCGGTCGTGACGCGGGTCCAGCGAGCCGACGATGGCGACGGGTTCGTCGTCGAGACCGACGGAGACGACCGGTACCACACCCGGCACGTCGTCGCCGCGACGAAGAACGAGACCAGCTACCTCGCCGACCTCGACGGCGTCGGCCTCATCGACCGCGGGAAGGCGTTCGTCGACACGGACGAACGCGGGCGGACCGGTGTCGACGGGCTGTACGCCGCCGGTCGGCTCGCCGAGAAACCGCACCAGGTCGCCGTCTGTGCCGGCCACGGGGCCGAGGTCGGGGTCGCCATCCTCGAGGACGACGACCAGCCGTTCTACCACGACTGGGTCACGCCAGAGGGGTACTTCACCGACCGCGGGCGCGACCTCCCGCCGGGCTGTGAGGAGATCGATACCGAGGAACGACAGCGGCGTGAACAGCAGTCTCTGGCGCGGATGCGCGAGCGGTTCGCCGAGCCACACCCCGCCGAACAGGTCACGCACCCCAGTCTCGAAGAGGACTGACGGGACGACCACTGCAGCGTTCGACCAGTCACATGCCACCCAGACCGTACACCCACGACGCACTCGACAGGGTCCGGAGCGAGCAGGAGGCCGTCGAGGCGAAGCTCGACGCCATCGACCGGTTCATCGCTCGTGTCGAGGACTGCCCGGCAACCCCTGCCTCTCCCGGACCGGTGAGTGCCACGGCTGGCGTCGGAAGCGTCCCACAGGCGGGGAACGCGACGGAGGACGGGTGTCAGGTCGTCCGCCGTGCCTTCGCCGAGACGATTCGCCCCCACAGTCTGGACGACGTCGAGGCGGCGGAGTCGCTCCACGAGACCATCGGTGTCGAGCTGTCCGAGGCCATCGCCACCGCGCTCGCCCCTGCCACGGACACGACGTTCTCCCCGACGCTCAAACAGGCGGTCCTCTCCGAGGCGAGGTCCAGACGAGCCGAGACCGAGGCGATGCGCCGCGCACTCGACCGCGAGCGTGACCGGGTCGACGCCGCCTGTGACACCGTCGAATCGATAGCCGGGTGGATAGCCACGGCCGACGAGACGCCCCTCACGGCCCTCGGGTTCGAGGGGCTGCAGCAGCGGCACGACCAGCTCGCGAAACGCCGCGACCGGTGCCAGCGCCTCGCCGAGCAGCGCCAGTCGTTCCTCGATGGCAGAACGACCAACGGGCCGGAGGCCGGCGTGAGCCACCGTCCGCTCCTCACCTACATCTACCAGGACTTCCCGGTCGACCATCCGGTACTCGCCACGGTCGCCAGCCTCGACGACACCTGTGCCGAATGCCAGCGAGCTGTTCGGCGACACATGGTCCGGCAGGTCTGACACCCGACTGCCGGTATTCCGAAACATCTCTCCCCGTGTGCGACGGTGTCACCGCACATCGGTTTAGGCGTTCCTAAAAATCGAAAGTGGTTTTTACCTTTAGGTTTGCCTAAACGATATGCGCGACGCTGAAGAGAGTTCGACGTCGACCACACGACGAGCGTATCTCAAGTACGGAAGTGCTGTCGTCGGCGGGGGTCTGCTCGCCGGCTGCCTCGGCGGGTCCGGGTCCGACTCGACCGAGACGACCAGCGGGACCGACACCGCGGGCGACGCGACCGATACCGCGACCGCGACCGAAGGCGGCGACGGGAAGGAGACCGAGACCGGCTCGAAGTCCTACACCGTGGAGATGGCGCCCGTCGGCGAGGTGACCTTCGACTCGCCGCCCGAGTCGGTCACCCACTACTTCCCCGACTACGGCGACATGTCGGTCGCTCTCGGCCACGGCGACTCCATCCTCTCGATGGGGCTCCCGTCGCGGTTCCACACCAGCCACTACGACGAACTCGACGGCGTGAGCGTCGACACGGACGCCATCACCAAGCTCAACGGTGACAGCGGCATCGACAAGGAGATCTTCTACGAGCTGGACGGCGACCTCCACCTCATCGACCCGAAGTGGCTGGTCAACAACTCCTTCTTCGGCCTGAAGGAGGCCGACGTCGAGGAACTCGAGAAGAACGTCGCCCCCTTCATCGGGAACACCATCTTCCGGCGCACCGACGGCTGGCACGACTACCGCTACTACTCGCTGTACGAGGCGTTCGAGAAGGTCGCACAGGTCCACCAGGAGGAGGAGAAGTTCGCGGCGCTCAAGGAGTTCCACGACGAGTTCATCGCGTCGGTGCAGGCCGACCTCCCGTCCGCCGACAACCGGCCGAACGCACTGTTGACCTTCGCCGCCGGCGACGAACCCGAGAAGTTCTATCCCTACCGCGTGAGCGACCAGGGCACGAACAAGAAGCAGTTCCACGACCTCGGCATCACCGACGCGCTCGCCGGCACCGGCATCGAGGGGCTCTCGACGACCGACCGCGGCCAGATCGACTACGAGACGATGCTGGAGGTCGACCCCGACTCCATCCTCGTGCGCGGGCACGAGGGCAAGAGCCGGCAGGAGTTCGTCGACACCGTGCTGTCCTTCATGAAGGAACACAGCGTCGCGTCCGAACTCACCGCGGTCCAGAACGACATGGTGTTCCGCGGCGGCCCCATCTACGCCGGCCCGCTCCACAACCTGTTCCTGACGGAACGGTACGCCACGCTGTACTTCTCGGACACCTACTCCGGGGAGCTGTTCGACCGCCAGAAGCTCTCCGACATCGTCACCGGGGACGACTGAGCGAACCAGTCCCACTCCCGTCCACCCGTCAGCAGCTCGGCCCCTCGTTCTCTCGTTCTCGCGACCGCAGGACCAGCGTCGACTGGCCCGCGCTAGCACGCCGATACCGAATACTATTATCGGGTGGCACCAGACGCGGGCAGTAGGGACAATCCAATGGGTGACGAGGACACACGACAACCGACGACAGCCGACGACCTCGTCGCACACCTCGAGGCAGGGGACCACGCGGCGGCCGTCGACTGTCTCGCGCGCATCGAGGCCGACGAACCGAAGACGCGCAAGGACGCCCTGCGGCGGCTCGACTCGCTCGCGCAGGACCAGCCGTCGCAGGTCTCGTCGGTCCTCCCCGCACTCGCTCCCTTCCTGACCGACGAGGACCGGGCGGTCCGATTGACGACCGCGAAACTGTTCGTCTCGGTCGCCGAGTCGGTGCCTGGCGACGTCCTCCCGCTCGTGTCCGACCTGGGTGACCGACTGAGCGACGAGGACGAGTTCTACTACGTGCGAGCACGCGCTGCCGAGGCGCTGGGCTACGTCGCCGTCGAGTTCCCCGACGAGGTCGCCTCCCCGGAGCTACTCGCCGACCTGCGCGTCGGCCTCGCGTTCGAGGAGGAGACGGAGGTCAGAGAGAAACTGGCGAAGTCGCTCGAACACGTCGCACTGGGTGACCCGGCGCGACTCCGCCATCTCGTCTCGCGACTGGTCGAACACCTCGACGACGAGAGCGACCTCGTCCGGTACCACCTGACGACCGGCCTGGTCGTCGTCGGCTGTGCCTCGCCGGCGGCACTGGCGGACGTGCAGGACGCGCTCGCCGACCGGCTCGACGACGAGAACCCACAGGTCAGGGGACGAGCCGCGGAGGCGCTCGGCCTCCTCGCACGGAGCGATGCGGTCGAGTCGGCGCTCCCCGACGGGGTCCCAGGCCTCACCGACGACGAGGACGGGTTCGTCGCAGACCGGGCGCGCTTCGCCACCGGTGACCTGGAGAACTCGAACGACGCAGGCGGGAACGCTTCGCCCGGGACGCTCGAATCGGTCCGCGAGACGACGGCCGACGCGGTCGAAGCGGTGAGGACGCCCGCCGACGCTGACGAGTGTCCGGGATGCGGGCTCACCCTTCCCGACGACGACGTCCCGTTCTGTCCGCGGTGTGGGGCGCCGCACTGACCCGGACTGGGTCGAGAGAGAATAGAACCGGAACCGCGTCCGACGGCCGACGTCTTGTTCACCACTCGCCGCTCAGAACGGCGGGCTGTAGTCCTCGTACTCGTCCATGTCCTCCATCTCGTCGGTCTTCGAGGGCATCACCGCGGCGCGGGGGCCGCCCGAGCGGACGACCTCGACCTCCTCGAGCCCCTCCACGCTCTCGGGGAGCCGGCGCTCGATGGCCTTCATCGTCATCGGCGCGATGCCACAGCCGGAGCAGGCACCGCCGATGGCGACGGTCGCGCGACCGGACGCCTCGTCCACGTCGCGGATCTCGAAGGAGCCGCCGTGTTGCTGGATCTGGGGGACGTTGTTGCTCAGGTAGTTCCGCGTCTGCCGTTCGAGTCCTTCTGCGCTCATTGCAAGTGGTGCTTGGCCCACTAGTATCATAAATCTGTGGGATTTGGGGTGCCTAAAAATTGTATCTAGAAGCGCCAGAGGGCCAGAATTCTG
Source organism: Haloarchaeobius amylolyticus (assembly GCF_026616195.1). Lineage (NCBI taxonomy): Archaea > Methanobacteriati > Methanobacteriota > Halobacteria > Halobacteriales > Halorubellaceae > Haloarchaeobius > Haloarchaeobius amylolyticus. The sequence continues at coordinate 178,266 of NZ_JANHDH010000003.1, read as the reverse complement.
TCAGCTGGCGGGACTAGTTCTATCAGACATTCATTTTTCGCACCGCCTAAAACTCGACCCCTCAGTCACTGGACACTGACAATGTCTTCGAACGTGCACGACGAATCCACTCTGTTTCGGTCGGTTTCCCGGAAGTTGTGTATCGACGTGATACGAACGATAGCACCCCGCCGATATTTAGGCCGGCCTAAAAGTCGAAAGTACTATCAATCTTTAGGCGAGCCTAAATCCTATGTCCGACGAGACGAACGACGTAGACCGACCCACGCGACGGGACTACCTCCGGTACGGTGGTGCCGTCGTCGGCGGGAGCCTGCTCGCAGGCTGTACAGGCGACAGCGACTCGACCGCGACCACCGACCAGACACGGGCCGGCGCCGGAACGGCGACCGAGACGACCGCCCCCGAGACCGAGGCGACCACGACCGAGGACACCAGCTACACCGCGTCCATCTCCCCGGTCGGCGAGGTGACGTTCGACGAGGTCCCGACGAACGTGATGGCGTACAGTCCGCAGTACGCGGACATGCTCGTGGCGCTCGGCCACGCCGACAGCCTGAACTCGCTCGGGTTCCCGGAGTCCTACGGGAAGGGCCTCGGCTACTTCCTCGACGCCTTCGACGGGGTCAGCATCGATACGGGTGGTCTGACGAAGCTCTTCAGCAACAGTTCGTTCGACAAGGAGATTCTCTACGAACTCGACAGCGACGTCCACCTGATGGACCCGGCGTGGCTCTCGAATTTCGACAACTGGTCGAAGACGGACACCGAGGAGATCCGGAACCAGATCGGCCCGTGGTTCGCCAACCGGTACAGCCGCGAACACACGCAACCGCCCGAGGGATGGCGAGACGGATACCGGTACTACACCATCTGGGAGATCACCGAACGGGTCGCAGACGTGTTCCAGGAGCGAGAGCGGTTCGAGGCGCTCAAAGCCGAGTACGAGACGCTCTACGGGCACATCCGGGCGAACCTGCCGCCGAAGAACGAGCGACCGACGGTCGGGCTCGTGGCGTTCTGGGAGGGGAAGTTCTACCCCTACAAGATAAGCGGTCCCGGGTTCGGGAAGGCGCACACCCGGCCGATGGGTGCCCGCGACGCCTTCGCGGACAGCGACCGCACCTACGACGAGAACTACGACGCGGCGTACGACTACGAGGGGATGCTGGAGGTCGACCCGGACGTCATCCTGCACAACTTCGCGGTGACGCCGTTCTACGACTGGACGAAGATCACGAAGGCGGTCTCCGAGGACCCAATCGGGCAGGAGTTGAGCGCGGTCAAGAACGACCGCTTCTACGCCTCTGGCCAGTCCTTCCAGGGCCCGCTCCAGAACCTCCTGCAGCTGGAGATGACCGCGAAGCAGCTCTACCCCGACCAGTTCGGCGAGTGGCCGCGGTTCGAGGAGGGGCAGTCCTATCCGGCCCTTCCCGAAGACGAGCAGCTGTTCGACCACCAGCGCGTCGCAGACATCGTCACCGGCGACCTCTGAGATGAGCGACGCCGAACCGAACAGCCAGGGCGAGAGTCGACACCCGAGCGAAGCCGAGACCGCCCCCGGGAAGGATGCGGCCGACGGGGCCGGAATGAGAGCCCGGTCGTGGACCATCGCGGCCAGGTTCCGGGCGCCCGAGGACTACGACATCCCGCCGCTGCCGGACTGGGTCGCGACTCGGACCGACGAGAATGGCCTCGCACTCGCCACGAGCGAGGCTGCCGAACCGTTCATCTCTGCCGACGACCCGATGCGCGTCAGGCGATAACCGGGGCGTCAACCCACCCCTGCTTCTCTCGAATTCTACCGTGGGGTCCGCCGTGCCGTCTCGACGACCGCCGCCGACGCGTCGACCGTGACCTCGAGCGTCTCGTCACCGGCCGCGACGGGGACGAGGTACCGGGGTGGGTCGGTCGACCGGACCCGCACCCCGTCGTCGTCGAGGCAGAAGTCGAAGGTCCAGAAGCGCCGTTCGTCGGCGTGGATACCGTGGTCACCGAGGAAGGCGACGACCGAGGGGTCGGCCAGGAGTCGGAGCCCGATGGTGGACCCGACCGTGGCCCCGCAATCGTGGCAGGTGCTCTTCGCGGCGTAGTCGAGGTACCAGTCGAGGTCCGCCTCGACCCGGGTGTCCATCCGGCCGCTGCAGTGCGGGCAGACGCCGCGGTGGGCGAGGGTGAAGTCACGCCAGAGGCGCTGGGAGTAGGCGTCGAGGAACGCGTCCGGGTCCCGGGTCGCCCGGCCGCGAGGTGGGAAGTAGCCGTAATGGACCAGGGTCTCGCAGGCGGGACACGCCAGTTCGAGGTCGCCATCTTCGTATCGTGCCCGCAGTTCGGTATCGCACCGGGGACAGTCGGCCCCGGCGGGCTGGTCGATGGGCGCGGGTGCGGGGCCGAAGCGCTCGTCGAGGACGAGGTCGACGGCCTTCGCGCCGGAGGGCGTGAGGTGGTAGGCGTCGTCGGTCTTCGCGACGAACTGGTCGACGAGCTTGTCGAGGTGGTAGTTGAACCGGCCGCTGTCCGCGAAGCCGGCCGCCTCCTGGAGGGTCGCGAACCCGAGCGGGTCGGACTGCCAGAGCGCGAGGAGGATGTCGATGCGTGCCTCGTCGGCGAGTGCGCCGAGGGCAGCGGCAGCATCTTCCCGGTTCACGTCTCCCGTGCGCTCGTCCATACCCGGCGTTGTGCGAGCAGGCTACTGAACCTGTCCTTCCGACGGGGGCGAGCGAGCACCGGGTCCAGCGACACCTGAAGATTTCTTCATCCGGACTGCCTCGTGATGGGTGACTCCCGTAGCAGTACGGACGAGTCGAGCAGCCGCGTATCGGCCGTGAGATCACGGTTCTGACCGAGAGACGCATAAGACGCCTGTTCCGGACCTCCGACTCGGTCGCGCCACTCGCTCCCCGCCGACAGAAGGAACCTTCTGCCGAGGTTTATTGCTGGCCCCGCGATAGGTCGGGACGAACTATGACTGTCTCGCTCGGTATCATCGGAACCGGCGGCTTCGGCTCGTACTTCGGTCGTCAGCTGAAAGCGGTCGACGACGCCGACATCGTGTCGATCGCGGACGTGAGCGACGAGAACCGGACGAGGGCCGGCGAGGAACTCGGCGTGCCCGACGCGAACCGATACGTCGACTACGAACTGATGCTGGCCGACGCGCCCCTCGACGGCGTCGTCATCTCCACACCGCATACCCTCCACTACGAGATGATAACCGCGGCGATGGACGAAGGGCTGCACGTGATGTGCGAGAAGCCACTCACGACCGACCTCGAACAGGCTCGCGACCTTGTCGAGCGCGCAGACGCGAGCGACACGCTGTTGATGGTCGGCTACCAGCGCCATCTCAGTCCGGCGTTCCTGCTCGCGAAGGAGCGCCTCGAAGCCATCGAACCGACGTTCATCACCGCCGAGATCACCCAGAACTGGCTCACCGACACTGCCGAGACGTGGCGCCAGGACCCCGCCCTCAGCGGCGGCGGCCAGCTCTACGACACCGGGAGCCACCTCGTGGACGCGGTGCTGTGGACGACCGGATTGACTCCCCAGTCGGTCAGCGCCAGCATGGTCTTCGTGGACGAGGCCGAGCGCGTGGACGTCCAGGCCGTCCTGAACGTCGAGTTCGAGAACGGCGGCGTGGCCAGCCTCTCCGTCTCGGGTGACGCGCCCCGGGTCAGCGAACACATCCGGGTCTGGGGCGAGGGCGGTGGCGTCCGCGTCGACGGGACCGACTGGGACGACCGCGAGGTCTCGTTCGTCGACCCAGACGGGACCGAGGTGTACCCGTCCGAGGAGGGCATCGAGGACCGCAACCGCGCCGAGGCGTTCGTCGACGCCATCGTCCACGACGAGGAACCGCCGGCGACCCCCCGCGACGCGCTCGCGGTGACCGCGCTCACGGAGGCCGCCTACGAGTCCGCGAAGACCGGTGAGACGGTCGAGATAGACCTCGGCGGACTGGTCTGAGCCAGGATTGCATGCGGTCGGCCGCGTCACGACCCCCGGACACCGGGCGGATACGGCCTTCCAGAAGATTTCTTCACAACCGTGGCCGCAACCGGACGGGTGTCGACCACCGAGTGCGCGGCTGAGTGAGTCGACGACCGCGGGAGAACCAGCGACTCGCACCGGGAGCCGATTGCTCCGTTGGATTTCCGGTGGCCGAGCGCGAACGGGCAGGCGGGCCGGAACACTGAAACTTCCTTCTGCGGAGAGTTAACACCCTCTCCCGCGTGGCTGCCTACACGATGCACCACCCCGGACCCCCCCGATTCACGACGGTCGGCGAGCCGGTCGAGCTCGCGCCGCGAGACCCCGACCCGGACGCCGAGTACGCGTGGTCGCTGCAGGACCGACCCGACGAGAGCACAGCCACCCTCGATGCCGGGCCGGTCCTCGACTTCGAGCCGGACGCCCCCGGCACGTACCGCGTCTCGCTCGACGCCCCCGACGGCAGCCACGACCTCACGGTCCGTGCCTTCCCGGACGACCGCAAGTCGACACGACTCGAGTACCCACTCGACGAGTTCCCGCGTGACGCCGACGACCTCGACGACGTCTCTGTCATCGGCATCTTCAACGAGCACGTCCTCGGCGAGGACCAGCCGACGGTCGAGGACGGCATGGTCGGCATCGAGAAGCGCCTCTCGCCCGGGGTCCACCGGTTCGGGTTCACCGCGCCCGGCTCGTTCTGGGTCCCGGGTGGCAACGTCCAGGTCCCCGGACCGGGCCGGCCGAAACTCCGGCTCGAGGCCACCGTCGAGGACGAGGAGGTCGTCGTCGACGCCGACGCCACCGCTGCCCCCGGCAGCAGTTTCGCCGACAGCGACCTGACCGTCGAGTTCTACGTCGACGACCGGGACGGCCTCGACGCGGACGCGCTCGATTCGGTCGGCCAGTCCGCGAGGGTCCCCCGGGACGCACTCGGTGACCGCGCCCGGATCCACGCCGTCGCGGTCGGCGAGCGCCACAGCGTGCCCGACGTGGTCGACATCGAGCCGGCCGACGAGGCCGCCGAAGCCGACGACGACAGTGCGGTCGCGGTCGACCACCCGAACGACCCCCCGGAATGGCTCGCCGATGCGACCATCTACGAGATATTCGTCCGGTCGTTCGCCGGAGAGCGCCCGCCGACCACCTTCGAGGAGCTCGAACGCCGGCTCCCCTACATCGAGTCCCTCGGCGTCGACTGCATCTGGCTCACGCCGGTTCTCCAGAGCCCGACGAAGCACGGCTACCACATCACGAACTTCTTCGAGCTGGCCGACGACCTCGGCACCCGCGAGGAGTTCGAGGCCTTCGTCGACGCGGCCCACGACCGCGGGATGACGGTCATGTTCGACCTCGTCATCAACCACTCCGACCGCGAGCACCCCTTCTTCCAGATGAGCGCTGCCGACGTGCCCGAGTACCGCGACTGGTACGTCTGGGAGGAACGCGCCGACGCCTTCACGCCGAACGAGGAGCCGAGTCCGCGCTCGCGCGGCCCCGGCGAGTCCGACAAGCGCGCGAAGCGCTACTTCAACTGGCAGCGCATCCCGAACTTCAACTTCGAGTCCCTCGCGGTCCGGTCGCACCTGCTCGACGTGGTCGACGAATGGGCCGAGGTCGTCGACGGGTTCCGGTGTGACGTGGCCTGGGGCGTCCCCCACGGCTTCTGGAAGGAGACGCGCGAACGCGTCGCGGCGGACCACCCCGACTTCGGCTGGCTCGACGAGACCATCCCGCACGACCCGGACTACCACGACCAGGAGTTCGACGCGCACTACGACACCAGCCTCTACTACGCCCTGCGCGACATCGGCACCGGCGACGCGCCGGCGACGGCCATCCTCGACGCTCTCGACGACATCGAGCACGCGGGCTTCCCGGACACCTCGGTCCACATGCGCTACGTCGAGAACCACGACGAGGACCGCTACATCGACGAGTGCGGCGAGGCCGAACTCCGGGCCGCCGCGGCGACGACGTTCACCCTCCCCGGCGCCCCGATGATCTACGCCGGGCAGGAGCGCGGCATGACCGAGTACCGCGGCCCGATGGCCTGGCACGACGGCGACACCCGGCTGACGAACTTCCACCGTCGACTCAGCCGGGCCCGCGACGAGCACGCCGTCCTCCGCGAGGGAAGGGTCGAGCGCGTCGACTTCGTCGCCGACTCCGAGGACGCGGTCGCGTTCGCCCGCGACGACGGCGAGGACCGGGTGCTCGTCGCGCTTCACTTCGGCGAGGGAGCCGCGAGCGTGACGATGGGCGAGTCGGTCGACGACACCGACCTCGTCACCGGCGAGGATGTCGACACGACCCCCGTCAGCGACGGGGTCGAGGTGACCGTCGACGACGTGCTGGTGCTGCGAGTCGACTGAGAAGGCGACCGGTACCCGGTCGCTCGGTTCGGCTCAGGGCCTGCTGACCGACACGCCCCCGTCGCGCCGACGCGTGACCGAGAACAGCGCATCCGGCGTCTCGACGAGCACGCCTTCGCCGCCCCCCTTCTTCCTGTTCTGCCTGATGACGTTCTCGCAGACCGCGTTCCCGTTCCGGGTCGGCGTCGAGTGCTTGGAGTGCCCGACGACCTGCTTCGAGGAGTCCACCGGCATGTGGGCGAAGTCCATCCAGAGGAGGCCGGCGTCGGGCCCGCGCCCCATCGAGCCTTCGAGGCCGAAGACGGTGGGGTAGCGCTCCGGAATCTCCTCTTGCACCTCGATGTACTCGCCCGCGTCGATGGCCTCGCGGAGGTCCCTCGCGGCGTTCTGGACCTCCCGGTTTGCCGCCCTCGCGTCGACCGAATCGCGGGACCCGGCGTGGCTGTAGGTGTACTCGTGCCCCTCGAAGGCCGCACCGACCAGCCCAGTCTCCACCCAGTCCAGGAAGCGCTCCCGGGACCCGTCGGTGAGGCGGCCGCTGTAGGTACTCGGCCAGTAGAGCACCGCCGGGAGCATGACGGCCATCTCGTGGTTGCCGAGGTGGAACCGGACGCGACCCCGGGGCGCCTCGTCCAGCAGGCGCAACACGAGTTCCAGCGTCTCCTCGTTGTGGTCGCCGCGGTCGACCATGTCCCCGTTGAACACGAGGACGTAGTCGTTGTCCGCCCAGTGGAGCGTCCCGTCCTCCTCCTGGGTGACGACCGGGTCGAACCGGTCCGACTCGCCCACCGCGGTCAGGGCGCTGCGCGCCTCGTGCAGGTAACCGTGGATGTCGCTGATGCTGACGATGGGCGTCCGCCAGTGGTCCGGGATGCTGTCGTCGAGCGGGCTCCAGCGGTCGAGGTCGACCGTGGCGTCGGGCAGGACTGCCGGGGGATGGTCGTCGTCGGAGCGGAGGCGCATGCGTATCCAGAGCGAAATAGTGTCAGCGAGAAAAATGTTCGCCCGCCGGTCGCCGCCCGGGCCTACTCGCCGTCGGCCTCGATGGTGAGGTACGGAATCGTCGCTCGCTGGCTGTCACTGTACGCGAGCGCCTCCGACTGGCTCGTCCCCTCGGATGGGAGCATGTCGATGACCTTCGGCTCGACGTTGGCGTCGCTGCCGCCGCCGAAGGTCCACTCGCCCGCCGAGGCCGCGATGTCACGGAGGCCGCCCTCGCCGTAACCGTCGTAGGGACAGACCAGCGGTGCGATGGCCATGCCAGCGACGGAGCCGCCGACGGCGCGCTTCGGGAACTCGAGGAAGACCGTCTTCTCGTCGGCGAGGCCGGCCGCGGTGTCCGTACTCACCGTCTCGCCGAACGTGTCGTCGCCCGGTGCCTCGACCGTGACGGTCGACTCCCCGTTCGCGACGACCCGGTACTGGTAGGGCGCCGTGAAGTCCGCGACGACGTTGTGGCGGGCCTGCGTGCTCGCGGGCTGGTCGTCGCCAGCGTCGATGTCGCGGAGGTACACCTGGAAGAACTGGTGGGAGAAGCCGTGCTCGAGGTTCCACGTGTTCTCGACGGGTTCGGCCATCTCGAACAGGACCCTGACGCGGTCTCGGCTCTCATCGACGCTGAAACCCGCGAGGTCGAAGGCGCCGTCGTAGAAGTCGCTCGCGGTCGGGTAGGTGTACCTCCCCGGGCCGTGGTCGTCGCCGGTGGGGTCCGTCCAGCTGGCCAGCGACTCGAACGAGGAGGTCATCGGGGTGTAGGGCACCTCCGCGAGCGCCGAATCGCTGGAGGCCAGCGCGTCGGCGTTCGAGACGCCCTGTGGCGTCACGAGGTCGACGACGTTGGGCGAGTTCGCGCTCCCGTCGCCGCCGAAGGTGCGTTCTCCGGCGTCCGCAGCCACCTGCATCACGTTGCCCTCGGCCTCCGGGTCGTACCCGAGGACCAGTGGCGCAATCTTCATGGACGAGAGGGGGTCGGCGATGGCGCGTTTCGGGAACTGCGCGAGGATGCTCCCACCGGGGAGCACGGCCACCTCGCCGGTTGCAGTGCGTTTCTCGAGGCCGTTCTCCACCCTGACGCCGTGCTCGCCGTCGACCACGACGCGGTACTGGTACAGGTCGGGGAAGGTGACGCCGACGCCGGCGCGGGCCTTCTCCAGCCCCCAGAGTCCCTTCCCGTTGGAGAGGTAGCACTGGAGGTGCTGGTCGGAGAAGCCGTGTTCGCGGTCCCGTGGATTCTCGACCGGGCCCGCGAAGTCGAACTTGAACTGGTAGCTCTGGCTGGTCTCGAAGGCCGTCACGCCGGTCAGGTCGAAGGCACCCTCCGGAACACCCGTCGGGTAGGTGTAGGTTCCCGGACCGTGGTCGTCGCCGGACTCGTCGTCGAGTCCGACGAGTCGCTCCCCGACGCCGGCCAGCGAGGGCGTCTCGAACACGGCGAGGGTGTCCACGCCGACCGTGACCGTCCCGTCGCCACTGTCGACCTGCAGGTCGTCGCCGGAGAACGCGTCAGTGGTCGCGACCACGTCGCGCAGGGTGACCTCGCCCGTGTCGGCCCCGAAGTTGACCAGCACGACGCGTTTGCCCGCTTCAGCATCGAGCCCGAACGCGAGCACGTCGTCCTCGGCGTCGGTCGTGTGCCAGGCCCGGCGAAGGTCGGCCTCGGGCCCCAGTACGTCCGAGTCGTGGTAGAACGACACGAGACTCTTGTAGAACTGGAGGTGGTCCTGGGGAACGGTGGCGCCGTCCTCCTCCCAGTTCATGAATGCCCGCTTGTAGGGGTCGGTCTCGATGTCGTCGTCGAGGCTGGCGTTGTCCGCCCAGACGCTCTCGCGGCGGGTCCCGTACTCGCTGACGAGGCGCTCCTGTCCGTAGTAGATGAAGGGGACGCCGGGAAGCGTGAAACTCGCCGCCGCGGCAGCGCGCTGGACCTTCGCCGGGTCCTCGCGGCTCCCGTTCTCCTTCGCCTCGTAGTAACAGCGCGGCTCGTCGTGGTTCTCGATGGAGTTGATGAGCCGGGTGTAGCCCGGGAAGCCCTCGCTTCGACGGTGCTGGACGGCCTCGACGAGGGCGTCGGGCCTGGCCTCGCCGCGGGCCACGTCGTGGGCCGTCTTCATGAAGTCGACCGTGTCGAAGTGCACGTCGAACTCGGACTCGGCGAAGGAGGGGTCGTTCGGGACCGTCTCGTCCAGCATGAAGAACTCGGTGTCCTTCGCCTTCACGAGGTCTCTGACCTCCTTCCAGAAGCCGTGGGGCACACCCCAGGCCACGTCACACCGGAACCCGTCGACGATGTCGGACCAGAAGTCCGCGGCGGCGAGGATGTGTTCGCGCAGCGCGACGTTGCCGAAGTTGAGGTTCGGCTGGAGCCGCACGCCGAAGAAGCTCGTCTGGGCGGGTGCGGCGTCGTAGCTCAGCCCCTCCATGCGGTCGAACCAGTCGAAGTACGTCGAGTCCTCGTTCCAGGTGGTGATCTGCGGGAACTCCCAGGAGTTCGCCGGGTCCGGGCCGGTCTCCGCGATGGTGTCCTGGAAGAACGGGTGGGTCCAGCCGCAGTGGTTGATGACGAGGTCGAAGCAGACCTTGATGTCGTGCTCGTGCAGCGCGTCGACGAAGGCCCGGTACTCCGCCAGCGTCCCGAGGTCGTCGGCCACGTCGAAGTAGTCACCTGTGCTGTAGCCGTGGGGACCGCCGGGCGCGTGGGTGTCGGTCTCCGCGTCGATGGTCGCGCTCCAGGCCGGGACGATGGGCGTCAGCCAGACCACGTCGATGCCGAGGTCGGCGAGGTAGCCCGCCTTCGCTTCCAGGAACGCGAAGTCGGTCGCGCCCTCGCTCCCGGCGAACGAGCGCGTGAATATCTCGTAGATGACCGCGTCGTCCAGCCAGTCGGGTGGGCGGTTCGGCAGCGAGACGGATTCCGCCCCGGGGTCGAGCAGTACCTCGTCGGTGAGACTGTGGCTCTCCCCGTCGAAGGCGGCCGCGTAGACCCGGGTCGGGCCGTCCAGTGCCTCGGCCGGGACGTGTGCCCGGAACTGGTCGTCGACCTCGATGTCTGCTGGGGCGAGGCTGGACTGGTCTGTGGGCAGGAACTCGACGGACAGGTCGCCGCGGTTCGCGTTGCTGTCCGCGGCGAGTGCGGCGTTCGAGTCCACGACGAACTCGCCCGCGTCGGCGTCGTACGAGCCGGAGAGTTCAAGCGTCGGTGCCCCGCCCGCGTTGCTCGGCTGCTCCTCGAAGACGCGGATTGTCTGCTGGTAGGTCCCGTCGGGGGCTGCCAGTTCGACGACGTAGGTGCCTGGTACGTCGGGCTCGAACTCGGCCGTGTTGTGCTGACCCGAGTCGTACTGCTCGTGGCCCTCGCTGTAAGGCGTCGGGGCGAAGGCGAGGTTGACCTCGCTGTCGTCGGGTTTCGACGCGAGCGACCACGTGAACGCGTCGGGGTCGTAGTTCTCGGGGTCGCGCTCCGGGTTCTGGATGGTGGGCGCGAGGTTGTCCCGGTCGAGGCCGTGGTCAGCGTCGGAGAAGATGGGGTCCATCAGCAACTCGCCGACCTGCATGAACCGGGGCGGGCCGGGGTCGTAGGCGCCGCCCGGCGGGCCCGTCTGCTGGGGTTCGTCCTCGGTCCCGGTCCCGGGTTGCGCCGTCGTCGCCGGGTCGGTCGCCGTGTCGGTCGGGTCGGCCGCGTTCCCCCCGCACCCGGCGAGCATCCCGAGGCCGGCCACGCCGCCGTACTGGAGCAACTGTCGGCGCGACAGCCCACCGTACCGTCGTCCTGCCTCGTCGTTGTCAGTCATTGTCACGTCCCACGTTTGCTCAGACCACCACACCGCGGGTGTAAAAATGTTTTGTGAATTAGTACTTCAAGATTCTATGCTCGGGTGGGGAGCACGCTTATAGCGCCCACCGACGCATCGGATGACATGCAGAGACCACTCCGCGATGCCAGCCCGATGGTGGCCGACTCCGCGTTCGTCTCCGAGATGGCCTACCTCATCGGCGACGTGGCGGTCGACGAGCGTGCGAGCATCTGGCCCTTCGTCTGCTGCCGGGCCGACGGCGCCCCGGTCGACATCGGCCAGGAGACCAACGTCCAGGAGTTCACGATGCTCCACGGCGCGACCCTGGGCGACGAGGTGACGGTGGGACACAACGCCGTGGTCGACTTCGCTACCGTCGAGGACCACTCGCTCGTCGGGATGCACAGCGCGGTCCTCCGGGGCGCGACCGTCGAATCGAACTGCATCGTGGCGGCGAACACAGTCGTCCTGCAGGACCAGACCATCCCCGAGGGCCACCTCGCCTACGGCACGCCGGCCGAGACGAAGCCCCTCAGCGACGCACAGCTCGACGAGATTTCGCGGACGCACGAGCACTACGTCGAGCTGGGACAGGAGTACGGGGAGGCCGAGCAGTTCGAGTGAGTCGGGCTGGCCGAGAGGATTCGTTCGGTACGCCCCTCACTCGATGTCGATTTCGGTCCCTTCCGACTGCCCGCTCTTCTGGAGCGTGACGGTCAACACCCCGTTCCGGTAGGTCGCCGCCACGTCGGCAGCGTCGACGGCCGCCGGCAGGCTTACCGACCGCTTCAGTGTGCGCTGGGTGCGCTCGCGGTGCAGGAACGTCCCCTCGCGCTCCTCTGCGGTACTCTCGTGTTCGGCCTCGATGGTGAGGGTTCCATCGTCGATGCTGACCGCGATCTCGTCGCGGTCGAACCCCGGCAGCTCCGCGGTGACGACGAGCTTGTCGTCGACGTCCTCGATGTCCAGTGGCATCGGCGCGGCCGCGTCCTGCCCCCACGCCTGCAGCGACCCTCCCTGGCTGCCCCGGGCGTCGTCGAACTCGGCGAACTGTCGTCCCATCTGGTCGAGGAGCCGCTGGAGCTCCTCGAACGGGTTGCTTCGTGTACTCATGGTCGGAACCTCAGGTGGAGTAGGGTGGCACGCGGTTCGAGCCGTCCCCTGAGATACCAAGGCAGGACTCAGTGCTCGCGGTCGAGGGACAGGAGGAACCGTTCGAGGTCGGCCTGTGCGTGCGAGGCGACGCGTTCGCAGTACTCGTACAGCACGTCGTTGAGGTCGTTCCGGGTCGCCTCGTCGATGCTGTCCCGGCCGCGGTACCCACTCGCGGGGATCTCGGGCCGGCGCGTGCAGACGACCCGGAAGGGGACGTCGCCGACCTCGTAGCCGGTGATGATGCCGTACTCGTCGGTTCCCCAGAGGCCGACGCCGGTCTGCTCGGGAAGTGCGGCGTCGATACGGTCGAGAAGGGCCAGCCGGGCGCCGGGCACCGTCGGGTTCGGCCCGGCGAAGAGGTCGTCGAAGGCGCGGTCGCGCCCGTTCCTGACCCAGCCGTCGAGCTGGTCCCGGGCCCGACGGAGCAGCGACCTGTCGGAGAGTACGAGTTCCATAGGTGTACAGAGGCTGCTGGCGCGGATGAGGGTATCTCTTCCCGCGATGCACCGGCGGCGACGTCCGGGCTACATGTACATCCGGTCCTCTGGTGCGGACCCCGGCTCCTCGGCCACCTTTCGGCCGAGGTCCTGGTAGTGCTGCTCGACCGCGGTGGCGAAGGAATCGAGGGGCCCCGCGTCAACGTCGAACCCGTAGAGGTCGGAGACCACCTCGACCAGCCTGATGGCGGCATCGACGTCCGGCGGCTGGGCGTGGACCGGCGTCACCAGCAGACCCACGCGGAGCGTCGAGTCGATACCGCGGCTCACCAGGCTCGCGTTGATGCCCTCGAGGTAGCCGGTCCGCATCGGCGGGAGGTCGCTGCCGGCGAGCCGGTGTTCGCGGTAGTCCTCGGTCGCGATGTAGGAGACGACGTGCTGGTCCTCGGTGTGGGCGAAGGGTGCGCCGACGAGGACCGTCACCTCCTCGACCGCGTTCTCGTCTCCCCATTCGAGGATGGCCGTCGCGAAGGGGTCAGTCGCCCACGGTGGCACGAACAGGTCGTTGACGAGGACGCTGACGGCGGATTCGGGCGTGGAGAACAGACGTGAGTGGTGTCGCGGCACTCCGTCTTCGAAGGGCGTGAACGGTGCCAGCGCGTCCGTGACGATGTGACCGGTCTCTTCGAGGGCGAGCTGTTTCACGAGGAAGTCGGCGGCGACGAGCCCCGCGAGTCCGAACGCCGAGAACCCACAGATGAGCGTCGGAGACGGGGGCGCCTCGTGCTCGATGCTGAACGACCCCGGGTCGATGGGCTGTTGGTGTCCTTCCATGTGAAGCATAGGCAGCCGAGTACGAATAGCGAATCGTCGCCGGAGCCGTCAGAACCCACAGGGTGCTGGGGTCTCCGCCACGCTATGGCACCTGCCGTCGTACTAGAACCGGATTACCATGAGCCACCCAGAGAAGGTCCACCACAGCCCGCTGGCGGTAGACGAGATCCGCAACGACCCGGTCGGTCGGGACGTGAAACACCTCGACGAGGAGTACGTCCGGTTCGAGAACACCGGCGACGATCCGCTCGACATCTCGGGCTGGACCGTCGAGAACGACGCCGGCGAGCGATACGAGTTCCCCGAGGGGACCGTCCTCGAGCCAGGATTCCACCTCACGCTCCACACCGGCAGTGGGGCCGACACGGAGACGGACCACTACTGGGGCTCCGAGAAACCGGTGTGGAACAACCTGGAGGATTCGGTGTTCGTCCGGGACGACACCGGGACCCTCCGGATCCGGGAGACCTACAACAAATAGCGTCGCGTCCGGAGTCCTCAGCGACCTGCCGAAACTGCGAAACGACTCCCACCCCTAGTCCACTCGGTATGTTCCAGACACGTTGGGAGGACGTCAAGGGGCGGCAACTGCGCTACAACGGCCACACGTGGGAACTGACGGGGGACGTCGGAATCGAGGACAGCGGCGCGACGCTCGTGGTCGAGGCCAGGGCGGTCGACGACGTGAAGGGGGAGCAGGCGCGGCTGTGCTTCGACATCGCCGGCGCGCCGGCGTCGCTGAACCCGGGCCAGGACGGCGAGCGCTTCCACCTGCTCGAACGACGCCCGGAGGGCCACGTCCTCGTGGTCAAGGACGCGGGTCGCACCTATCGGTACGTGCTGCATCGCATCGAGTACCTCTGAACCGAGACTGCGGCGGGGTCAGCGCCAGTCACCGCTAGTCGAGCCGGTAGACGCGCGCCTCCCACGGTCGCAGGTCGACCGTGGCGAGGTCGGACGCGTCGACCGACTCCTCGCGCTGGCCGTAGTTCCCGATGAGGAGCGTCGGCTCCGCGTCGTCGAGGTCGACCAGCCCGGCCATTCCCGCGCTGGTCGCAGTATCGGCGAAGTTCAGCGCCACGAGCAGGCGACCGTCCTCGCTGGTCCGTGTGTACGCCCACAGTTCCTCGTGGTCGGGCGTGAGCTGGTCGTACTCGCCGGAGACCAGCACGTCGTGCTCGTCGCGCAGGGCGATGAGGTCGCGGTAGTAGTGGAACACCGAGTCGGGGTCGGCGCGCTCGGCCTCGGCGTTGACGTGCTCGTAGTTCGGGTTCACCGGCATCCAGGGCTCGCCGTCGGTGAAGCCGGCGTGCTCGTCGTCGGACCACTGCATCGGGGTCCGGGCGTTGTCGCGGGAGTTCTGGCGCACGTCGTCGGCCACGTCCTCGAAGGAGTCGATGGTGCCGTCGTCGAGCGCGTTCCGGACCGGGTTCACCGTGTCCACGTCCTGGTAGTCCTCGAGGGACTCGAAGGGGTAGTTCGTCATTCCGAGTTCCTCGCCCTGGTAGATGTAGGGCGTGCCCTGCAGCGTGTGCAGGAACGTCCCCAGCAGTTTCGCGGACTCGCGGCGGTACTCGTCGTCGTTGCCGAACCGGGAGACCTGCCGGGGCTGGTCGTGGTTGTTCAGGTAGAGGCTGTTCCAGCCGTCGTCGGCCAGGCCGTCCTGCCAGCGGTCGAAGACGGCCTTGAACTCCGTGAGGTCGAGCTCCTCGCGCTCCCAGATGTGGTGGCCGCGGTCGAGCAGCATGTGCTCGAAGTGGAATATCATGCTGAGACCGTCGCCGTCCTCGCCGACGTACTGGCGGGCGGTCTCCATCGGCATCTCGTCGCCGATCATCTCGCCGACGGTCAGGAGGTTCTCGCCTTCCAGCACCTCCTCGTTCATGTCCTGGAGGTACTCGTGGATGCGCGGGCCGTTGAAGTAGTGTTCCGGGATGGCATCCTCGGGGGCGTCCTCCTCGACCTTCGAGATGAGGTTGATGACGTCCATCCGGAACCCGTCGATTCCCTTGTCCAGCCACCACTGCATCATGTCGAAGATCTCCTCCCGGACGTCGGGGTTCTCCCAGTTCAGGTCGGGCTGCTTGCGGTCGAAGAGGTGGAGGTACCACTCCTCGGTGTCCTCGTCGTAGGCCCACGCCGGGCCGCCGAAGAACGAGCCCCAGTCGTTCGGGGGTGCCTCGCCCTCGGGGCCCTCGGCGGCGTCCCAGTCGACCTCGTCGGCGTCGACGCCCTCCCGCCACCAGTACCAGTCGCGGTACTCGCTGTCGGGGTCGCGCGATTCGACGAACCACTCGTGCTCGTCGGACGTGTGGTTGACCACGAGGTCCATGATGAGCGCGATGCCGCGCTCGTGGAGGCCGTCGAGCAGTGTCTCCCAGTCCGCCATCGAGCCGAACTGGTCCATGATGGACCGGTAGTCGGCGATGTCGTAGCCGTTGTCCGCGTTCGGCGACTCGTAGACGGGGTTGAGCCAGACGACGTCGACGCCCAGCTCGTCGAGGTAGTCGAGCTTCTCGATGACGCCCTGGAGGTCGCCGACGCCATCGCCGTCGGTGTCGTTGAAACTGCGGGGATAGACCTGGTAGACGACGGCTTCTTTCCACCATTCGGGGTCGCGTTCGAGCGGGGTCATTGCATGGAGATTACTTACAGGAGTTGTAAATATCCTTGGAACCGGCCAGTGTGGCACGAAAGACCGTGCAGGTCGGGCCCGAAGAACGGGTGACGGCAACCGGGAACCGGTCAGTACGAGTGGGTCAGCACCGTGTTCCCGCTCGCGTCGAACAGGTAGACCGTGTCCCCGGCGTTGTTCCAGATGCTGGAGCCTGACCCCCAGTAGAGGTCGGTACTGGTGTCCGTCCCACTCCCGGTGTGCAGCGTGACGGTCGCGCCCGCGTCGAGGGTGAACGACGGGAAGACGTAGTCGTGGGCCGCCTCGTCCTCGCAGACGTAGTCGGTCATGTCGACCGCCGAACTGCCGGTGTTCTCGAAGACGACGTACTCGTCGTTGAGGTTCTCCGAGTCGGTCCCCTCGGCGTCCTCGTGGACGTTCTTGACGACGATGCTGTCACTGGTGCTGCCGTCGTCGGTCTCGTCGAAGCCGTCGCCGCTGTAGGTGCGGTTGATGACCTCGGTACCCGAGTCGTCGGTGACGATGACGGTGTCGCCGGAGTTGTTCCAGACCGCGGAGCTGCGGTTCCAGTAGAGGTCGGTCGCGGAGTCGGTGCCACTCCCGGTGTGGAGCGTGACGCGTGCGCCAGCGTCGAGGCTGAACTCGGGGACGGTGTAGCTCTTGCCGGCGGCGTCCTCGACCACGTAGTTCGTCAGCTCCATCGACCCGGAGCCGGTGTTCTCGAAGACGACGTACTCGTCGTTGAGGTTCTCGGACTCGGTGCCCTCGGCGTCGGCGTGGACCTTGACGAGTTCGAGGGTGCCCGACCCGCCGGTGTTGCTCCCGTCGAACGCGGAGAACAGCGGGAAGGAGGTGTCGAATCGGGTACTGACCGGGACGGCCGCGTCCGAATTGACGTTGTTCGTCGCGTCCTCGACCTGCCCGTCGTTCAGGCGCAGGTCGCTGCCGAGGTCGGCCGCGAGCGTGTTGAGGTTCGACCGGGCGGTGCTCGTCGCACTGGCCGCGCCGACGAGGACGACAGAGCCGCCGTCGGCGACGAACTGCGAGACAGCGTCGGTCTCGCTCGTCGTGAAGGAGTCGGCAGGCGAGGTGACGACGAGCGCACGGGCGTTCGAGAGGTTGTCCGAGGTCAGGTTGTTCACCTGGTCGAAGTCGATGCCGACGCCTTCGAGGTAGCGCTGGTAGTACGCCACGTCCTCGCTGGAGAGGGCGTAGTCCGCGCTGAACTGGCCGTGGCCGCCGTCGATGACGACCTTCCCACTACTGTCCGAGAGCCAGTCGAGCAGGTTCGTCAGGAAGGTGAAGTTCTCGTAGGTCGAGGTGTCGACCGCGTAGCCCTCGGCCTGTTCGAAGGACTCGTCGATGAACGGCGAGCCGACCATCGCGACGTTGGCGGCCTCGTCGACGCCGACGAGGGGGATGTCGGTGTAGGAGACGCTCGGGCTGTCGGTCTGGGTGGCCTCGGACTCCGCGAGGACCGGGACCCGGGACTGGCTGATGGCGCCCGAGCTCGTCCGTACCGAGGCCGCGTCGGGGAAGAACTGGTCGTCGACGGTGCGGTTCCGGATGGGGTCGGTCGCCGAGGGGTCGCTCTGGGACCAGAGGTTCGTGCCGTTCTGCTGGGCCGTGACCTCGGCGTCGTAGAAGGTCTCGTAGTTCGAGAAGCCGGAAGCGTAGACCCGGGCGTACCCGTTCTGGACCGTCCGCAGGTTGTAGAAGTCGTCGCGGGTGCCATCGCCGGTCGCGTCGTAGTGGATGTACCCGAGCAGACGGTCGTACTGGTCGAAGATGCCGGGTTCGTTGTCGTCGAACGAGAGGTCGATGGTCTTCCCGCCGAGTTCGTTCTCGCCCCACGTCGTCGCGTTCGCACCCCAGTCCGCGAGGTAGGTCATCGACTCGATGCCCTCCCACTCCTGGGTGCGCTCGTACTGCTGGTACTGCTCCTTCTCGGGCGTGTCCATCCCGAGGATGCGGACGTTCTCCTCGCGCCCGGAGTCGAACCGGACAGTCGCGGTGTCCCCGTCGCTGACGCCGACCACGTCGACCGTGTGGGTCGCGTTCGGGTCGATCTCCATGCCAGGTCGGTCCGCGAAGAAGTCGAACGTGGTGTCGAACCGGGTGGTCGTCGGCTTGTAGTAGACGCCGCCGTTGTTCGTGTCGTCGGTGACCTGGTCGTCGTTGAACCGGAACGAGAGCGAGAGGGCGCTCGCGATGTCGTTCAGGTTCGCGGTCTCGTCGTAGTTCGAGTAGTCCGCGCGGTCGAAGATGAAGACGTCACCGCCGCCCGCCACGAAGTCCGCGAGGTCCTGCTTCTCCGTGCTGGTGTAGGCCGTGGACGGCCCGGTGAGCCAGACCGCGTCGGCCCCGGCGAGGTCGGCGGAGATGTCCGAGGTGGCCGAGACCGCGTAGTCCTGCTGGGTCTCGGCGTAGTTCGCCATGTTCGAGAAGTCCGTCAGCGTGTGGTAGGCGTCGTGGCCCTCGTCGTAGAGGATAGTGCCCGAACCGCCGAGGTAGGCGTCGAAGACGTTGAGGACGAACTCCTCGTTATCGCTCCGGAAGTTGGCGTCGTCGGAGACGAGCGTCGCCCCGAAGCCGACGACCGTGCCCGCGCTCGACTCGTCGACCGCCACGAGCGGGATGTCCGTGTCGTAGGGGTACGCGACCGCGTCGCCGTTCCCGTCGGCGTCGTCGTTGACCGCGGAGGTCTCCGCCTTCACCGCGACGAGCGAGTCGTCGGTCAGGACGTTCCCGGAGGAATCGAGGAGGCTCGCCGTGGAGTCGAACTCCAGCGAGTCGATGGTGCCCGTGGCAGCTCGCGCCGCAGAGGTCGCCGAGGTACCGAGTGCTGTGCCCGCCGCCGCGACAGTGAGCGATGTGAGGAAGTCACGTCGTCGCATACGATGCTGGCCGGACGCATGCTTAATAAAAGGTTGTATTAGTTCTAAATAGCACAACGAAAGTGTGAGAAAAAGCCAATCTGGTTTAGTAAACTAACTTGTCGGTCGGATTCCGGGAAATACCTCGGCGAGACCGTTCAACACCAGTGGTTATTGTAGATAGTAATTCAACCAGAGGAGAGTGGTGTGGAACGAAGTGCGGGTCACGCTGCCGGACCGGCTGTGGACGAGAAGCGTTCGGCCAGAGCCCCCGCCGTCAGGCCTCGACCAGGAGGTCGCGGTCGATGTCCGAGACGCTGTCGTTTCCCGTGAGCGCGACGGTGAGATCGAAGTCCGCGAGGAAGTTCTCGACGACCTCGTGGACCCCGTTCTCGCCGTCGATTCCCAGCCCGTAGGCGTAGGGTCTGCCGAGCATGACGGCGTCGGCGCCCAGCGCCAGCGCCTTCACCGCGTCCGCGCCACGACGGATGCCCGAGTCGAACAGCACCGTCGCGTCGTCGCCGATGCGGTGTGAGATAGTCGGCAACTGGCGAAGGGCCGCGACCTCGCCGTCGACCTGGCGCCCGCCGTGGTTCGAGACGACCACGCCCTCGGCCCCGTGGGCGACCGCCTGCTCCGCGTCGGCCGGGTGGAGGATGCCCTTGCACACGATGGGCAGGTCGGTCTGGCTGGCGAGCCAGTCGAGGTCCGCCCACGTCAGCGACGGGTCCGAGAACACCTCGACGAACTCCTGGGCGGCCGCGCGCTCGTTCTCCTCCGGCGGCTGGGCCAGCCGGTCGCGGAAGACCGGGTCCGAGACGTAGTTGGCGATGCCGTCGCCCGCGAGGAACGGGAGGAACCCGCGGCTCACGTCGCGCTCGCGCCAGCCGAGGTGGGGCGTGTCGAGCGTGACCATCAGCGCGTCGTAGCCGGCCTCCTCGGCCCGGCTGACCAGGCTCTCGGTCAGTTCGCGGTCTTCGCTCCAGTAGAGCTGGAACCACTTCGGCGTCTCGCCCAGTTCCTCGGAGACGTCCTCCAGCGTCTCGGAGGACTGGGTCGAGCAGACGTATGGGACGTTCAGTCGCTCCGCCGCCCGGGCGCTCGCGAGGTCGCCCTCCTCGTGGAGGATGCCCTGTGCGCCGATGGGGGCGAGCAGGACCGGCACGTCGAACGTCTGGCCGAGCACCTCGGTGGAGAGGTCCCGCTCGGCGGTGTCTTGCATCACCCGCGGGACGATGCGGTAGTCCTCGAAGGCGACCCGGTTGTGGCGCTTCGTCGCCTCCGAGCCAGCGCCGCCGGCGACGTAGTCGTAGGCGTCACCCTCCAGCACCTCGGCCGCCCGTCGCTTCAGCGCCTCGTAGGAGGCAGGGACGTCCGGCGTCTCGCCGGTGAGCATCCCGGTCGTGTACACGGTCGTCTGTCGGAACCGGCCGTAGGGCGTCGACGTGGTATCATCCGGCATGGTCGAATCGTTCTCCCGAATCAACAAGAACGTGTGGGGTAGTATCACCGTCAATAATCACCGTTCGATGACACTGGCGGCCAGACAGTGATGTTAGAAATCGGATAGTAGCTCCTGAGGGTGACCCCTGTTTATACCGCGGCGGTCACTCAGTCATCATCGGCGATTCAGCTCCGTCCGGACGAACACCGCGACGGCGAGCACCGACAGGACGAACCCGACGATGGTGAACCCCGAGAACGAGAGTTCGGCGAAGTGCGCGGTGAAGCTCTTGTCTGTGGGGTAGTCCGGCGACGGCAGCACCGGCCACAGGAGGAACGTGAGGTCGGCGAATCTGAGCCGCAAGAGCGAGTGCAGCGAGTCACCAACCAGGTGTGCGCCGTATCCGAACGAGGCCGCGAATGCGACGTCGCTGCGGTCGTATCGTTGTGCGACCACGTACGCGAGCGCCACGAACACCGCGAACGTCAGCACCGAATGAGCGAGGCTTCGACCGGTCGGCAGGACCGTCGCCCACCACGCGAGCGGCTTGTCGATCAGGTCGGGGAGCTGCGTCCCGACGAGCAACGCGAGCATGACGAGGACGGACCCGTGTGCTCGTCGCTTCGTCGGCAACAGGCGGTACGCGAGATAGCCGAGCGCGGCGTGTCCCCATGGCCACATCGGGTCGACGTTCGGCGAGGAACGGGATACGTTCGGTGGTCTCCGGGACGTGCGAGGAGACGCCTCTCGGTTCGGTACAGCGTACCGACAGCGGTACCGTACTCGCCACGGAGTGCTCTGGACGTCGTCACTCGCGCTGGAGTCGGTCGCGGCGGTCGGAACCGCGGTCGTGGACTACAGCGAGACGTTGGTGTCCCGGCCGTGGTTCGAGGAGCGGTCGTCGTACGCCTTCCGCCCGACGAAGGACTCCCCGAGCTGGGAGAGCACCGTGTTGTGGAACTCGAGGGCGGACTCGTAGCCGTCCTGTTCGCCCTGTCGCATGACCGACGCGAGCGTCACCGTCTCGCCGTGGGGTGAGACGAGTTCGGTCCCCCCGACCCGGTCTTCGATGGTCGCCCGGTCGGCCGGGAAGGTGCAGGTGTCGGTCACGAGGTCGAACAGTTCGGTGTGCCGGATTGCCATGGTATACTGGCGTTCGCGCTGGGTGACCGAAGTCCCCCGGCCAAACTACATAATCTTTGATGCGGTTATCGCAGCCAGACGGCCTTCGACACCCGTGAGAGAACCACCGACTGTCAGCCATTATTGATACTGCATGAGTAATTTATGGCCACCATGACACGTGCCAACGCTTGGCAATCATCATCGATTGCCGGCGACGGTACGTATGAGTTCCGACGACCCACGATCCACGACGGCAGACAGAGAGAGTATCGACATCTCGAGACGAGACTTCGCGAAGGCGGCCGGGGGCGCGGCGCTGTTCGCCGGTGCGACCGACGCGGGGGCGGCAGACCAGTTGCGGCAGACAGACCGGACACCCATCGAGGGGACGGTCGACACCATCACGGAGTCGTTCACACCACAGGACTGGTACACCATCGCACCGTTCCAGTACCAGCGACGGGATACCTCCGTGGGGTCGCTGTTCCCACGCGGCGGCGCGGACGACTTCTCGACTGGTGAATCGACGCCCTCGCTGGACGGCGAGTTGCAGTCGGCGTTCGCGGGCGGGAGCGAGGTCCGCTGGGAGCAGGTGCAGGCCTCGGGAGGGACCGTCGGCTTCCCGCAGGCAAGGTCGGAGATCGACCCGACCGGTGGGAACCTCACGCCACTGACCGACTTCGGCGGTGGCGCCGGCGGCCTGTTCGACGACTTCCAGGACTGGTTCGGCATCGGGGGGTCACTCTACGGCAAGGGGTACGCCTTCACCACCTTCGAGGTCGACGGGCCGAAGCGGGCGGTGCTGGAGACCGACGCGACGGTCTGGCTCAACGGTCACCGCCACGAGGAGAGTCCGGCCGGCGTCGTCCTGCAGGACGGGACGAACTACCTGCTGGCGAGTTCGCTCCTGATATACGGGTTCATCGGGTCGGTCACCCTGACGTTCAGGCCGCCCGAAGCGCCCGTCGAGGTGAACGGCCCGGCCACGTTCCGCGGCATCCCACAGAACATCATCGTCCCGGACCTGCGCGTGGGTGAGGAGACCGACCTCCCGGCGTCGGTTCGCGTGACGAACACGACGGGAGAACCCGTCGACGAGGCGACGCTGACCGTCGCCCCGGACAACGAGTACCTGGTCGAACAACAGGTCGACATCGACCCGCCGCTGGCCCCCTTCGAGACGAGACGTGTCAACACGCGTATCCAGACCGGAACCGGCGCCGCGGGAAGCGATAGCTCATCGACGCAGGCCGGGAACGGCGGTGGCGATGGAAACGGCCAGCAGGGCGGCCCGCCCGGGGAACTCCCGGACCAGGCGAAGGCGAACGCGACCAGGTCGACCACCCGGTCGGAGGTCACCGGCGAGGCCATGACGCACACGCCACCCGAGACCGGGCAGGAGGCCGAGTCCATGTCCGACTCGCTGACGAGCATGGCCGGCGACGACGTCTCGACCACGACGCTGGAGACCTCGCGAGACGTGCTCTCCGTGACAGCCCGCGCCGAGGTGGGCGACCAGCGTCACAGCGAGACGGTCGATATCCGGGTCGCCGACGCCGACGCGAACCGGCGGATGACCACGTTCGAATCGGAGATCGACGGGAGCGTCCAGTACTTCACCTACCGCCGGCCGGCGAACGACGAGTCGAGTACCGGCCCCTACGAGGTCGTCTTCTCGCTGCACGGCGCGAACGTGAACTCGTGGAACCAGGCCGGCGCGAACATCCCGCGCGAGGACGCCTACGTCGTCGCACCCGACGCCCGCGGGCCGGTCAACTACGACCACGAGGACCTCGGTCGCGTCGACGACCTGGAGGCGCTCCGGGTCGCCATGGACCGGTTCGACCTCGACGAGTCGAACGTCTACATCTCCGGGCACTCGATGGGTGGTCACGGGACCTGGCACATCGGTCTGACCAACAACGACCGCTTCGCCGCCCTGGCGCCCTCCTCGGGCTGGACCGACCACGAGACGTACATCACGGTCGTCTGGGGCCGCGACAAACTCCACGCTTATCCCGGCCTGAAGGCGCTCAAGGAGAAAGCCCTCCAGAAGAACCTCGCGATGCCGAAGACGCAGAACGCCGAGGACGGCAACACGCCGATATTCGTCCTCCAGGGCGGCGAGGACACGTCCGTGCCCTCGATGCAACCCCGGAGCTACGTCCGGGCGCTGGCGAACCGGGGGCTCGACGTCGATGGCGAGGTCGGCTACCGACACCAGGTCACGCCAGCGGACACCGACGTGGCCTACCTCGAGGTCCCCAACGCGGACCACTACTGGGACAAGAACGAGTTCAGCGACGAGACCATCGGCCCGGGCAAGGACACGGTCAACCACC
This sequence comes from Haloarchaeobius amylolyticus, assembly GCF_026616195.1. NCBI lineage: Archaea > Methanobacteriati > Methanobacteriota > Halobacteria > Halobacteriales > Halorubellaceae > Haloarchaeobius > Haloarchaeobius amylolyticus. The sequence continues at coordinate 154,263 of NZ_JANHDH010000003.1, read as the reverse complement.
CGGACATGTTCGAGTTCATCCGGTCGTCCACGAACGACCCCTACCCCGAATCGCTCACCTTCTTCACGACGAACCTCCGCATCGAGGACGGGAAGCACTGGGTGCGCGTCGTCGAGCAGGACCAGGTCCACGCGCCCACGAGGGTCGACGCGTCCGTCTCCAGTGACGGCATCCACGTCGAGACCGAGAACGTCGCCCGCCTCGAGGTCGACACGCAGGTCCTCCGGGAGGTGGACGTCGATGCCGACAGCCGGGTCTACACGCCAGTCGGCAGTGCCTCACTGCCCGGCCGGGGACACGCCACGGTCGACCTCTCCGGTAACGGGGTCCGGGCCAATCGTGGCAGGGGACGACCCAGCCGTGGCGTCGGCAAGGACGCGGACCAGTACGGCCCGATGAAGGAGATCCACCAGAAACCGTACCGACTCGTCTACGGGACCCAGGCCTCCGACGCCGAGACCGCGATGAACCGGAACCTCGCGAACATCCGGTCCCAGCGGCTCGTCACGCGAGCCAGGGCCCCCGCGACCGTCATCCCCGACACGGCAGTCGACCGGGCGACGATGGACGAGTACAACCTGATTCTCTTCGGCCGACCGAGTGCGAACAGCGTCTACCAGCAGGTCCAGCAGAGCATCCCCGTCCGAGTCGGCGACGGCACCGTCCGGATCAAGGACGACACGTGGTCTGGAGACCTCGCCGTCTCCCTGCTCTATCCGAACCCGCGGAACCGCGAGAAACTGCTCCAGATAGAGACCGGGACCTCGCTGGCCGGTGTCCAGCTGACCCGCGTACGGGACTGGACGCCGACGCAGACCGCGGCCGCCGACTACATGGTGTTCGACGAGTCGGTCCGGTTCCAGAAGTGGAACGCCTGCGTCGCCGCCGGCTACTTCGACAAGCACTGGCAGGTCGACGACGAACTCGGCTTCAGGCGGCAGGTCGAGACGAGGTAGGTCAGCCGAGTGGCCGTTTCCGCGAGTGTCGGGGCGGCCACTGCCACTCAGACTACCGCCCAGCCGGCCGGTCGAACCGGCTGCAGGGTCGGCCACAGCCACGACGGGGCTGCTTCAGCGGCGCGAGACCCGGTACCCGACGTCCCGGAGAGCGCCGATGGCCAGTCGGTCGGCCGCCCGCGAGAACGCAGCGAACGTCACCGTGAACACGACGAAGATGGCGATTTCGACGGGCCCCACCGCGGGGGAGAGGAGACCGGTCCCCTCGACGGGGACGAGCATGAGCGCCTCGAGGACCTCGAGGAAGGTCTCCCAGGCGAGTGCTGCGGTGAGCCCTCCGACGACGAGCACGACGAGGTGGTAAGCGTAGCTCGACCTCGTCGGGCGGTTCTGTGCGAGGAACTCCTCGCGCTGCGCCCGGCTCGCGAAGCGTCGAGGGTTCTCACGCAACTGGTCCTGCGCCATGCCGAACAGGCTGAGGCCCAGGATGAACCACAGGAAGATGGCCGCGACAGTGGTGGCCGGCTCCGGGACGAACCCGGGGAGCGGACCGGCGAGCGCGCTGACGACCACCGGCGTCATGTGGTCGACGACCACGTAGAACATCACGAACCCGAGCACGGCTTCGACGGGCCCGTATGCCGGATAGAGCAGGAGCTCGCGGCGACCCGGGTCGGTGCCTGACGCCTCGTTCGACCGAGGCGCTTCGCCGATACCCGCCGAGTGTCCAGTCCCCGACCTTTCGGAGGCGGCGTCAGAGGTGAGGTGTCTCGACTGCATGGCGCTTCACGAGTCTACCTACGACTGATACGACGATGAATACCGGACGTCGTTCTCAGGACCGGAGAACGAGAACCACCCAGCCTCTGCCACCTGCAGCCTCAGAACCCGCGGATAACGTTCGGCACCGGTCCCGGCGGAATCTGGGCCTGCGCCGGCCCGAGCGTGAACCGGACCACGGCGAGGTCCTGCCGCGGGTCGTACGTCCCGATGCTGTCCTCGTCAATGCCCAGAGCCCGCCGGAGCAGGGGATGGTCGTCGACGTACCGGGTCAGCAGTTTCTGGCGCTCCGGGCCCGTGACCACGGCCCCCGTGGCCGACCGCTCCTCGCCGCGGTACCAGATGCTGGCCGGGTGTCCGCCCCGGAAGTTCAGCCACCACCGGCTGTCGGCCTTCGGCGTGACGACGACCAGACAGCCGTCGACCCGGGTGTAGGTGACGGGGAAGACGTACTGGTCGCCGCTCTCCCGGCCGGCGTAGGAGAGCAGGACCAGCCAGCGGTCGAGGACACCGTGGAGTGGTGACCGGAGAAGACCGCGAAAGACCGGGTTGGCCAGCCGTCGCTCGACGGCGCGGTGCAGCCGGTGGATCCGTTTCCGGGGGGGTGTGGGCCGCTGCGCAGGCATGATAGGAGACCTACGACGCGAGAGAAAGTAGCTGTTCGCCCCCCTGAGCCAGCCCTTCGAGGTATCAGTCGCCCGTGAGCCCGACCCCCTCCGCGAGGAGTTCGTGCGAACGCAACCCGGTTTCGTGGTCGCCGACCACGTGTTGCACCATCACCTCGTCGGCGCCGACCCGGTCGGCGAGCTGGTCGAACAGCCCGGCGAGCGTCTCCGGACTCCCCGAGAGGGCGCGTGGCCACTCGTCCTCGTCGAGGGTCGCGGGCGTCGGCTCGGGGACGCCACCCAGTTCGTCGATGGCCTCCTCCAGCGACGGCCGGCTGCCGACGATGCCACGCTGCATCCGCTTGTACGTCGCTTCGGCCACTGCTCGCTGGCGTGCTGCGGCCTCGTCGGTTTCGGCACAGACCGCGTTCACGGCGACCATCCCCTGTGGCTCGTCGACGCTCCCGGGGAGCCCCGACTGCTGGAACTGCTCGCGGTACTGCTCGAAGGCGTGGGTGGCGAACTGCGGCCGGATGAACCCCGCGAAGCAGTAGCGCATCCCGAGTTTACCCGCGATGGCCGCGCTCGACGGGCTCGACCCGAGGACCCACGGTTCGGGGGGTTCAGCACCCGAGCGTGGCACCGAGAGGTCCTCGTAGGTGTGTCCATCCGGGAAGTCGTCGTAGAGGTGGTTGACGACCGCCTCGATCCGCTCGGTGTGGTCCTCGTCCGGGTTCTCGACGTGTCGGTCCGTCCCGAGCGCGGCGTCCGATTCCGGGGAGCCGTTCGCCCGGCCCAGGCCCGCGTCGATGCGACCCGGGGCCAGCCCGTCCAGCGCGCCGAACACCTCGGCGACCTTGAACGGGCTGTAGTGGTTCAGCAACACCGCCCCGGAACCGAGGCGTATCGAGTCGGTCTCGGCCGCCAGGTGGCCGAGGAGCACCTCGGGCGTCGTCCCGGCGAGCCGGTCGGCCATGCCGTGGTGCTCCGCCACCCAGAACCGCGAGTACCCGAGTCGTTCGGCCTGTTTCGCGGCTTCGACCGTGTTGGCGTAGGCGTCGGTCGCGGTCCCACCATCTGGGACGGGCGAGAGGTCGACGATGGAGAGGTCCATGTCCCGGAGTCTGTGGGTCCGATGGTTAACGGTATTGCTCGGGGAAGGTGTGTCACGGCTGTCAGCCCCGGTCATCTCGGCGGAAACACATAACTGAGTCGACGCGCGACCAGTGGCCAATGGATGACATGAAGCGTCGGGCGTTGTTACGTCGACTCGGCATCGGCGGGATGGTCGGGCTCGCCGGGTGTCAGGGACGTGACGTGGACGACGAGGCCACCGTCACACGGTCGATAGACGCGACGACGTCCAGCGACACGGCGACTGAGACGGAGACGTCACGAGGCACTGCGACCGCGGTCACTGCCGACCTCGAGACCTCGGTCGAGAAGGGGACAGCCGTCCACCACGTCGTTGTCACCGGGCGAATCAGTTCGAAGGCGGGAATCCAGACGGTCACGGTCGAGGCGGGCGACGATCGGCGACAGCTCGAGGTCGGCGGCGAGAGCGAGTATTCCCTCGACGTGACGCTCGATGTCGAGGGCGGGCAAGCGTATCGAGTCACGGTGGCGGTCGTCGACTCGGCCGGTAACACGTCGAAAACGCGTCTGGAGACCGGGACCGTCCCGCCAGCCGTCGACCCCCTCGAGCCCGACCGGCTCGTGGGTGCCCACTACTATTCCTGGTACGAGATGCACCAGGGACACGAGAACTGGACCGACCGGACGGTGAGCACGCCGGTCCTGGGTGAGTACGCCTCGGACGACCCCGCGGTCGTCGACCAGCACCTGGCGTGGTGTCTGGAACACGGCATCGAGTGGCTCTCGGTCAGCTGGTGGGGTCCCGGCTCTGGGTCGGACACCGCACTCGACGGGACGCTCACCGAGCGGGACCTGTTCGGGGAGCTCAAGTTCTCAATCCTCTACGAGACGGTCGGCCGACTCGAGGACTACGACTACGACCTCGACGATCCTGGCGCCCGGGAGCGCCTCCGGTCCGACTTCGAGTACCTCGCGGAGAAGTACTTCCAGGCGGAGAACTACCTGTATATCGACGGCGAGCCGGTGGTCTACTTCTACGTCTCGAACCATCTCCATGGCGACATCGAGGCTGCGTTCGCCGAGGCGACGGCGAACCTCGACACCGAGATCTACGTCCTCGCCGGTGTCCCGTTCGGGTCCGCCCCGGGCACCTACCCCGTCATGGCCGTCGCGGACGGTATCACCTCGTACAACCCGTACAGCGCCCGCGAGGACATCGAGGCCGTGTTCCACGAGAACTACGAACAGGGTAACAAGGTGCTGAACCTCGGGGCGAGCATCGCCGACGTGGACCTGTTCCCGGTCGCCATCCCGGGGTTCAATGACACCGGCCTCCCGGCCCACATCCGCGAGGACAACCCCATACTCTCATCCTCACCCGACCGGTTCCGACGCGTCTGCGAGCAGGTCCAGCCACACCTCGCTGACAGCGAGGCCGTCCTCGTCACCTCGTTCAACGAGTGGTACGAGGACACGCAACTGGAGCCGGGGAAGGACTTCGGTACCGACTATCTGGAACTGGCCCGAGACGAACTCGTGACCGGTCCCTCCACGGGGTTCGAACCGGTGGGGGCGACCGTCCGGCTGGCGTTCAACGAGACCATCGTCCCGGCCGAGGTCAACCCAGACAGTTCCGACACCCGGGCGCTCGCGTTCATGGCAGGCGGACTCACGTTCCTCGCCGGCGATGAGGTGGTCGCATCCTTCGACATCGGCGCACCCGAGAACGAACCGCTGCTGCTCGAGGGAGCCTACGGCGCGTCCGCGAACGACTCGTACACGTGGCGCTGGTTCGGCGGCCGCAACGCGGAGACCGTCCTGTTCGTCGAGGCGGACCTCACGGGCGTGGATACCGCGGTTCTTACCGGCGAGCCGATGCGCTCCGACAGAATCGAGGCCGACGTGTTCTTCGACGGCGAACAGACCGACCACGTCGCCTTCGATTCCAGGGACGGGACTCTGGACGATTACGAACTCGACCTTCGTTGACTACTCGAATCGGTATCCTGAGGGAGACGAACTCGAAATCCAGTGAAGGTGGATCGCCTGAACAGTACCGAGTGCGGGAAATGCAGGAGAATCAGTTGAGACCGAGACTCAGTTCGAGTGCGTCGTCGATCGCGTCCATCGTCTCCGAATCCAGACTCCCTGCGACCGAGTGTATCCGCTTCTCGATGGACACGACGCGAATCTGGTCGAGTCGGACGGAGGAATCCTTCTCGAACGGGGACTCTTCGGCTTCTACCAGCACTTCGAACGGGTAGCCTCGATACGTCCCCGTCGCTGGCGCGACGATGGTCGTGCTTGCGTTCTTGTTCCCGACGTCGTTCTGGACGACCACAGCAGGTCGCGTCTTCTTCATCTCGTGCCCCTCGGCAGGGTCGAGCCGGACGACGACGACGACATCGCCACGTCGAACGTCCGCTTCCTCGCTCATTCGGCTAACCCGTCCCACGCCTCATCCGAGGTCTCGTCCCACTCCTCTGCGAGTGTTTCCGCGCTCTCAGACGCCTCTCTGTACGCCGCCGCCAGCTCGTCCTCGTCCGGTCCATCGGACTCGACCTCGACCACGGCGACGGTCACGCGCTTGTTGGCGTACTCCGTGCCGAGGTAGATTCGGCCCCGGTCGTCGGTGTCGTTGGTTCGCAGGTCGCGGGCATCTACCTTCATGTTGTTACCCACTATGGCCCACCGCGGTATAAGATTTGCCCACTATTGCCCACGGCGAATTGGTTCGGCAGTATGACCTGAAACGTCTGTCTCACAGAGAATACACCTTCCCGACAGTATTCGACCCACACCGGTCACCCCGAACCGCTCACGCCCCTCGAATCAGGTCTGTCACGCCCGCGGACTCCGCGACGACCCACGCGACGAACACCACGTAGGCGACCAGCAACGCGTAGGATTCGACCTTGCTGAGCGAGAGGCCGGTTCGCATGATGGTGAACAGGAGGATGGTCGCGAGCGTGAGGACGCCCAGCATCGGGATGGCGACCGCGAAGTCGATGGGGACGCTGCCGACGATGAGGACGCCGATGGGGATGGCGACGAGCAGGTCGAAGGTGTTCGACCCGAGGACGTTCCCGAGGCTGGTCACGCCCTTGCCGGATTTCGCAGACCGGACGCTGACCAGCGTGTCCGGAAGGCTGGTCGCGGCCGCGAGGATGGTGACGCCGGCGAGGAACTCCGGGATGCCGAAGGCGGTGCTGAGGTGGTCGACGCCGTGGACGAGCTGTTCGACCGCGACGAGGATGACGAGCAGCCCGACGGCGAGGCGACCCCACTCCTTCCTGACGGGGATGTCGTCGCCCGGTTCCTCGGCCTCGTAGTCGCTGACGTCCTGCCACTGGATGAAGAGGTACAGGCAGTACAGCAGCAGGGGTATCGCGGCGAGAGGGCGCGTGATGTTCCCCGAGAGTTCGGGGCCGCCCGGGGTCGGGACGTAGATTACCGCCAGCGCGAACGTGACGACGAGCACCGACACCGCGAGCATGTAGAACTGTGCCTCCTTGTAGACGATGGTGCGGCTCGTCTCCAGGTCGTCCTCGGTCGCGATGCCCGACAGCGCCGGGATGACGAGGATGTTGAAGATGGCCGAGCCGACGATGGCCCCGACGCCCATGTCGAACACGCCGTCGAGCGCGGCGAAGACGACGCTGGCGAGTTCGGGGAAGCTCGACCCGATGGCGACCACGATGGAGCCCTGGACCACCGCCGGCAGGCCGTAGTACCCGGAGAGGTGGTCCGCGGACTCCTCCAGCCACCCGCTCCCGACCCAGACCAGCCCGGTCGCGGCCAGGATGACGAGGACGTTGACGAGTGCGGTGTCGGGGAGCAAACCGAAGAGAGCCATCTGGTAGGAGTACCATCCGCTGACGCGTGGATGAAAGTATCGGTCTGGGGGCTGACTCGCAAAGGGTGGTGGTTCTGTCGGTTCCAACCCTGTCGGGGCGATTCCCTACGCGCAGACGTGGCACCCCGTCCCCGGCGTCCGCAGATTCGATTTCGATTACAAACGTTGGGGTCCCCGGTAGATTGCGAACGGAAACATGCAGCCCGCGAGAGCCCCGTGACGGCAGGCAACAGCCCGGAAAGTATCGAACCCCAATGAACACCCATGGAACGAAAGGAGTACGCCATCCTCGGCGTCATCGCGCTCGCGACGGTCGCACTCGGGGTCTTCACCACATCGAAGCCACTGTCGACGTTCTTCGTCGAGAGCACGCGGCAGTTCCTGACGACGACCGCCGCGATGGCGTGGATCACGTGGTGGGCGCTGGTAGTCGGATTCGCCATCGCCGGCGGCGTGGAGGCGTGGACCTCCGACGAGCAGGTCTCGGAGTTGCTCGAGGGCCACGGCGTCAAAGAACTCGGCTACGGGTCGCTGTTCGGGTTCGTCTCCTCGTCGTGTTCGTACAGCGCCATCGCCACCGCCAAGAACCTCTTCAAGAAGGGCGGCTCCGCCGCGGCCACGCTCGGCGCGTTCATGTTCGCGTCGACGAACCTCGTCATCGAGATCGGTATCGTCATCTACCTCCTGCTCGGCTGGCAGTTCCTGCTCGCCGACCTCGTCGGCGGGTTCATCCTCATCGGCCTCATGGCGTTCGGCTTCGTCTACCTCGTACCCGACGAGGTCGTCGAACAGGCCCGCGAGAACGTCCTCGACGAGGGGACCCAGACCGTGGAGGACCCGGTCTGTGGGATGGAGATCGACCCCGACGAGGCCGACCACTCGATAGAGCACGACGGGAAGACCTACTACTTCTGCTCGCAGTCCTGCAAGGACAGTTTCGACCCGGAGGAGGCGAACACGACCATCCGCGAGCAGGCGACCTCGCTCGCCGGCTGGAAGGCGCTCGCCGACAAGCAGTGGTCCGAGTGGGGCATGCTCTGGGACGAGATCGCCATCGGCTTCATCTTCGCCGGGCTCATCGCCGGGTTCATCCCCGAGAGCGTCTGGACGACCGTCTTCTCGGGACCGACGTTCGGGCTGCCGGTGTACGTCCTCTGGACGGCGGCGCTGGGGGCGGTCATCGGCGTCGCGACGTTCGTCTGCTCGGTCGGGAACGTCCCGTTCGGCGCGGTCCTCTTCAGCAACGGCCTCCCGTTCGGCTCGGTGCTGTCGTACATCTACGCCGACCTCATCGTGCCGCCCATCATGGACGCCTACCGCGAGTACTACGGGACCAAATTCGCGGCCATCCTCTCGGGGATGATCTTCCTCTCGGCAGTGCTCACAGGGGTCGTCCTCCACTTCATCTTCCTCGGGGCGGGCCTGATTCCGGACCCCTCCAGCGTCCAGGTCGCCGAGGTGAAGATAGAGATGAACTACAAACTGGTGCTGAACGTGCTCGCGACGGTCTTCTTCCTGTTCCTCTACTGGCTCCACCGGTCGGAGTCGGTCGGCGACGAGCAGGGTCACGGCGAGCACGCCCAATCCGCGGACTGACCGGCAGTTCTCGCCTCGGACGGCCAGAGAACTCTTTACGGGAGACGCGGAACCTGACGCGGTGAGGGAACTGTCATGGGGGAACAACGTTCGGCTATCGAAGAGATCTCGTTCGTCGCCAGGTCGACCAACCGCGTGCGGATACTCGAGACGGTCCATGACCTCGACGGGGCCACCCGGGAGGACCTCCGGACGGAACTCTCGGTCGCTCGCACCACCGTCACGAGGAACGTCGAGACGCTGCTGGAGAAGGGATGGCTCCAGCAGGAGAACGGCGAGTACACCGTCACGCCCGGTGGGGAGGCCGTCATCGAACGGTTCCTCGACCTCGAGGAGACGGTCAGGACCGCGCTCCGGCTGCAACCGTTCCTCCAGTGGACGACCAGAGAGGAGTTCGACCTCGACCTCACACACCTTCAGGACGCGTCGGTCACGGTCGCCGCGCCGGGGAATCCGTGGGCGATGGTGAACGAACACGTCGCGAGGCTCCGAGAGTCCTCGGACGACCGTGTCGCACTCCCCCTGACGGGCCTGCACGCCGTCGAGGCGGTACACCGCAAGGTCGTCGACGGGGACGCCACCGTCGAGATGATCGTCGCCGAGGGCGTCGCCGAGACGCTGTTCGAGGACGACGACTTCGCACCACTCACGAGAGACCTCCTGGACAGCGACGGATTCGAGCTGTACCTGACGGATGCGGCCCTCCCCTTCTACCTGGGCATCCTCGACGAGACGGTCCAGGTCGGCGTCGACGAGGAGGGCGAGCCACGGGCACTGCTGGAGACGACGGACGACGGTGCACGTGAGTGGGCACGCGAGCGCCTCGATGTGTACCGGCGCGAGGCGACGCCGCTTGAGGCGTGGCCTGCAACAGAACGGTCCTGACTATGCTCATCGAAAAGGGCCGATCCCCGGTGTGGCTCTAGGCTCGCCTCGGCCCGGCCCATGGGTCACAGACGGTATCCCCCAACCTGTATCGACGACCGGTGTGGTGTGCGTGGTCGTTCCCCCATCTTCATGGCCGGTGTGGGCGACCCGGGCGACCCTTCAGCCGCCGACCTGACGGCATCTGGACAGATGACTCTGACAGTAATCAGTGCACCCCATGCACATCGTGCAGCGTCTGCACGCAGCCCTCGTACCCGGCCATCGTGGTCGCGACGAACAGGACGGGGTGAGCATCGTCGACACCCACGGCCGTCGTCTATCGACGCCGCCCGGAGAGCGTGTCGTCGGCGAGGTACCTGTAGATGGCGTTGGCGTCACGTTCGAGCGTCAGGAGGTGGACCGAGAGCAGTTCGCTCGTCGCCTCGTCACCGCTCGCGTTCGCCAGGTCGATGTGCTCGCGGAACTGTTCGATCACGGTGGCGTAGGCCTCGAGGTCGCGTTCCAGCGAGGACCGGACGTCGTACTGGTGGGCCGCCTCGATGTACAGCGCAGCGTGCTGGCGGATTCCCATCGGCCCGGAGACGGGGACACCTCCCAGCGCGAACACCCGGATACCGATGTCGTCGGTGAGGTCGGTGAGTCGGTCCGTCTGTGCCACCAGGAGTTCCTGCAGGGGCCTCGTCTCCCGTCCCTCGACGCACCAGCGGTGCTTCCGGAGCTGGTTGAACAGGATGTACAGCCCCGACAGGTCGTCGTTCAGCGCCGCGACCAGTCGCTCGGTGGCGTCGGTGTCGAGCCCGAGCTCGTTCGAGCCGACGGTGTCCCAGCGACGGTGAACGTGTCAGGTGCCCACGACTAAAGTCGTGGGCTTGCTCCGCCGGTGGGCCATCCATGAGAGCAATTTAATTGACCGTGAGACTCCGGCTCTGCCGCCGAAGGACGGAGGAGCATGGAGCTACCGCTCGCGTTCATCGTCTCGGTCTTTCGGGCCTCCTGACGGGCGACCCAACCCACGGGGAGCGCGTATCTCGGCCGGATGCGGCCCACAAGTCTCCGAAAAAGGGCCGGAGGTGGCGCAACCGCCTGCGGCTCGTTGGCCCCGTGGTACAGTGTATCCATGCTGGACTTCGGATGCCTCACGAACAGGGCCGATGCCCGCCCCACGAAGCGGTTTTCACGCTCGCGCTGGTGCGGCCCGGAGCGTGTGCCTTTGTCGGATGGGCTTCTCGATTGCGGCATCCCAATCAGTCACTTCGAGAGTCGTACCGTTCGATACTAACACTTCCGGTGGGAATGGCGGCCTCGCCACCGGCGGTGGTCCGATGGACCACTGTCGGCTTCCTCCCACGACTGAACTCGTGGGCTTCCGCCTCGAATTTGTGTGAGGGGCCCGGCCGCCGGAGGTGCGATGTCGCCGGCGTCGACGCAGACTCCTCTTCCGAGTTCTCCGCGGTGCCAGTGTCGCCGCCTTGCTCGGCTCGCGGCGGAACGAGTGCGTCGTCCTCGAGGAGCGTCTCGAGGTGGTCCGTATCGGCCTCCAGCCGTTCCAAGCGGTCGCTCAGCAGTTCGGCGGTGGCCTGGTCGCCCAGTCGCTCGGCGAGGGTCGTGTGCTCGCGCATCGTCTCGACGAGCGTCGCATACGCCGCCACGTCTCCCTGGAGCGAGGCTCGGAGGTCGTAGAGGTCCTCACCCTCGAGGTGAACCGTCGCTCGCGCCTGGATGGTCGGTGGCGTGTTCGGCGGAATCCCGCCGAGTTGCACGATCCGGACCGCCAGGTCGTCGTTCACGTCGCGGACCCGCCTGTACGCCGCCTCCAGGAACGTGGCGACCGGGCCGCGCTCCGCCCCGGCCGCGGTCCAGTAGTGCTTGCGAAGGACCGAGAAGAGGTTGAACGAGTTGGCGTGGTCGACGACGAGCGCGTCGACGAGTTCCTCGGCGACGGCGTCGTGGAGGCCGACCTCGTTCGGTGCGAGGGTGCCCCACCGTTGTCGGACGGTCCCTGTCGGTGGCTCCCTGACGAGCCGGCCGTGGTGCTGGCTCATCGCGACCGTCCTGTCGCGTCCGATCTCACGCCTCGCGGAACCGCGGTCGGTACCGGCGCTCGCATGCCATACGGCGTCTCCCCGGATTCGTTCCCCACGTCCTCGGAATCGTTCCCCACGTTTCGACCCTTCATTGCGTGTAGCAGTACGAGAACCACGGATATATCTCTATCAGCGGCTCGGCTGTGCCCTGCTGAGGACTCCTCCCTACCCGCTTCCCGAAACCCCACGGTCCGAAAGGTGTTTACCGTGATAGAGAGCCATTCTGGGTATGCGAACAGGGACGAACGTACTCGGGATATCGCTGGACCGGACCCCCTCGGGGCCGGTTGGGGGTGTCACTGGTCGATGACGGAATCCGAGTCACGGGCGTCGGTCACAGACGAGACCGACGTCGTCGTGGTCGGTGGCGGGCCAGCCGGCTGTTCCGCCGCGGTGTTCACGGCCAGATACGGCCTCGACACCGTGGTCTTCGACCGCGGCAACGCGGCCCTCCCCCGGTGTGCCTACCTGGAGAACTATCTCGGCTTCCCGGCCGGGATGGACGTCGACGCGTTCCGGGACCTGATGCACGCCCACGTCGAGGAGGTCGGCGCGACCCTCCTCGCCGACATGGTCGTCGCCGTCGAACGCGCCGAGGACACGTCGGGATTCGTCGTCGAGACACAGGACGGGCGCCGCGTCGGTGCGGAGTCCGTCATCGCCGCGGCCTGGTACGACGGGTCGTACCTCCGCGGACTGGACGACGAGGACGAGATGTTCCACGAGCACGAACACCACGGCGAACTCGAAGAGCACTTCGACCCGGCGTACGCGGACGCGGATGGTCGGACCCCGGTCGACGGCCTGTACGTCGCCTCGCCCGCAGGCGGTCGCAGCGCACAGGCCATCGTCGCTGCCGGGAACGGGGCCCACGTGGCCCGGTCGCTCATCGAAGACGAACGTCGTGCCCGGGGCCTCTCGGGCGAGGTCGCTCCCGAGTACGACTGGCTGCGCAGCGAGTCGGAGTTCACCGGGGAGTGGGCCGAGCGCGACCGCTGGCGCGAGTGGTTCGAGAACGAGTTCGACGCCGACGGGGTCGACGACGAGCGTCGGCGGGAGCTCCGCGAGCGCTACATCGACCGGGCGTTCGAGACGAAGGTCGGTGACGAGGAGGCCGACCGACGCTTCGAGTCAGGTCTCGCCCGGTTCGTCGCGGTGGTCGGCCGCGATCGCGTCCTCGATGCCATCGGGACCGACCGCGTCGTCGAAGCCCTCGACGACCAGACGCTCCTCGAGGAACTCGACGACGAGACGATCGCGGAGTACCTGGAGAAGTCGGCCGACGAACCCGACGCCAGCTGAGCCTGGCGGCCCCGAGACAGCCCTGTCCGAGCACACTCTCGGACTGCCTGTTCAGGTCGGTCACAGTGTCGAATCAACGTCGCACAGAAGGATTCACCAGCGCCAGCACTGGCTTCCGGTTCGGTGAGAGTCTACTCTGAACTTGGTACCCGGTCCAGTTCGTCGCCGCAGGCTACGGTGACGGAGCGAGGTACGAAGCGAAGTACCGAGCGAACCCTCGTTCGGCAACTGGGCAGAATGCTGTGCACGAGGGTCGCAACGAACTGAGGGTGGTGGGGGGAAGGGGGTGGAAGTTCCGATGGGTGGGAGTGGTGTGAGTGGGTCGCGGGAGCTCACGTCCCAGTCACGGGGGTGACTCAGACGCTCGCGGAGGCGTTCGTACCGGTGTCGTTCTGGGCGTCCGTCCCGGCGTCCTCGTTCAGACCACCGAGGACCTGCCCGAGCGTCGCGTCCAGCGCACCGTCGACGAACTGGTCGATGTGCGCGTGGATGGTCTCGACGCGGTCCTCGACGTGGTCAGGGATGGCGTCCGGGAGGTCGACGGGCGGACCCCGGCTGGCCGCCTGGTCGGGGAGCTGCCCCTCCCCGCCCTGGGCGGGCGCCTGCTCGCGTGCAGTCTCGTTCGCGTGGTCGTCAGCTGGGACCGGCGACGTGTCGTCGTCTCCGACGGCCAGCGAGCTGTTCGACGAACCGGTCGCGGCCGCAGCGGTGCCTGCACTCACGAGCAGGGCGGCCAGTGCGACCGCGGTCAGCCTGGAGAGCTTCATGGGTGGGGTGCCTCCACTCGATTCGATGGAGTGGGAGGTACTTGAAGGGGGAGAGACGTTCAGACGTTTCAGTGGTTTGAACTGCTCTGACGCTGTTTTTGGCGGTCTGGAACTTTCTGAACGGGGTTGAACGCGATGGGATGGTTCGCGGTCGTTTACGGGTCGGTGAACGTTCGCTGGAATCGCCGCCGAAGGGCCCGGAGTGACTCGACCACCCATGGCCGCATGTCGCGTGGCAAGACGGCTGCCTGAAGTGAGAGCCGGCCATCGGCTCCAACCCACTTCTACCAGTCTGCTACCTGTCCCGCCCGGTGGTCGCCGTCTGCAGGGCGTCGAGGTTCGGCTGGTCCTCCGGCCCGCTCGCCGCCCACGCGAAGCGGACGACCTGGTCGCCGTCGACGACGAACGTCGCCCGGGCCGGGACGGCACGGTGTTCTTCGAACTCCTCGGTCAGGACGCCGTAGGCACGGCTGACCTCGCCGTCCGTGTCCGCGAGCAGTGGGAACTGGATGTTGTGCCTGTCCGCGTACTCGCGGTGGGCGTAGGCGGCATCCGCCCCGACGCCGAGGACGACGACGTCGTCCAGCATCGTGAGCCAGTCCGCATCACGCAGCGAACACCACTGGTCGGTACAGGCGGGATGGAAGTCGAAGGGGTAGAAGACCAGGATGACCGCCCACCCGCGGTCGGTGTACTCCGAGAGGCCGTGCGTCTCGATCGAGCCAGCGGCGGCCCCGGGAAGCGTGAAGTCCGGGGCTTGCTGTCCTACGCTGAGCATGCCACCAGGTACCACGGCCTGGCCCATGAGCGAACGGGAGTCGTGCAGAGCCGTCGCACGAGGACGGCAGCGACTCCGGAACGGTTCAGGTCAGAGAGAGGATTCTTCGGATTCTTTGAAGCGGTTCGCAGGGTTCCTCGCGATGCGCACACCGTGGGCCTCGAAACCGGCCTGCGCCGAGGGCCATCGACCAGTGAGAACGGCGATAGTCACAGTTGTCCAACTTAATTCAACCAGACATTCACGCCACCAGTACAACTAAGTTAGATGATGTTAGTTGTTGGTAATGTCACATGGTGAGCACCAACACATGAGCCGACGCGAGACGGATAGAACGTCGAGAAAACACGTTTCATTCGCTCTTTTCGCTGTTCTTCTCATGGTCGGATCACTGGTTGCAGTGCCAGGCGTGGCGCAACCAGACCGGTCAGCTGGTGACAGGGAGACGATTGGTGAAGAACCGAACACTGCGAGCGCGACCGGAGAACTAGTCCAGAATCGGGTGCGGACCGACACGATACCCAGACGGGCGCCACTCTCGGTGTTCGCTGCAGCACAGCGCGAACTCGAGACGCTGGAAGCGGACCACCCCGGGAAGCAGTCACATCTCGACCGGGCCGATGACAGGTACGAGGAGGTCGTCGACGGGTTCGACGACCCGGTCGATGCGGACGTCTCTGCACTTCAGGCAGCCGCGCAAGGGACGTCTGCACTCCACGCGTTCGTCGCGAGCAGTAACGGCAAGCGGGCGCTGAACGACTCCGAGACCGACACGGTCAGGACCGTGTCCGTGACGACGGTCGTCGCGGCGAACCGCACCGCTCGCTGGCGCCTCGCGAAGGCTGAGTGGACCCTCGACCACGCCCGTTCGAACCTGTCGAAGGGACAACTTCGGAGCCTCGAATCACACCTCGAGAACGCACGACGAGCCTACGAACGCGCAGAGAAGGCCCGGGACCCCATCGACTCTGACACGAAACTCCAGCGTTCGGTCTCCGCGCGTGCGAAGGCCATCAGACAGTACCATGTTGGGTACAGACAGGCGACGCTCGTCCTGGAGCGACTCGACCGGCTGGACGTCGAGCCGAACCTGACCGACACGGACGGCGATGGCGTCTCCGACGCTCGGGAACGAGAACTCGGGACGAACGCAACCCTCGCCGACACCGACGCTGACGGTATCGACGACGGCGTCGAGACCCTCGGTGGCTTCCCGATCGACAGCGATGGCGACCTCGCCATCGACGCGCTCGACAGCGACAGTGACGCGGACCATCTGCCCGACTACGTCGAAGGGCGGGCTGACACCGACGCCAATGGCATCGAGAACTTCCGGGACCCGGACGACGACGGTGACACCATCCCGACCCGCACCGAGGTCGAGGACGGCAAGGAACTCTTCCTCGACTACGATTACGACGGGACGTTCAACTGGCTCGATACGGACGCCGACGGCGACGGTGCCAGCGACCGGGTCGAGGGGACCGTCGACCATGACAACGACACCGTCCCCGCATACCTCGACAACGACAAGGACGAGGACGGCCTCCCGGACTTCTACGAGAAGAACGTCACGGGAACCGACCCCACGGACAACGACAGCGATGCGCCAGCGACGGCGGTCGACGACGGTGATGACGGCGTCATCGACGGGATGGAGGACTTCGACAACGACACGCTCGGTGCCTTCCGCGAGTATACGCTGGGCACCGACCCGTTCGAGGCCGACACGGACGGTGACGGGCTCTCCGACGGCTTCGAGCATCGGACCGCCGGTGTCGACCCCCTCACCGCCGACACGGACGGGGACGGGACGCTGGACGGGGCCGCCGACCCAGACGGTGACGGACTGACGAACGCAGAGGAGGCGGACGCCCACTCCGCACTGCGCGTCGCCGACACCGACGGTGACGGCATCACCGACGGTCAGGAGGTCGCGAACGGCACGAACCCGATCCGCGCCGACTCCGACGACGACGGTCTCCTCGACCCCGAGGAACCGGAACTCGGCACCGACCCGACGGACCCGGACACCGACGACGATGGCGTCCTCGACGGGAACGAGACCTTCGAGCGGACCGTCACCGACGCCGAGACCGGCGTGCAACTCGACCTTCGCGGCCAGGGTGCCGTCGAGGCCGACATCACGGAACAGCCATCGTACTTCAGCGGGACGAACGCCACGGCCGGACCGACCGTCCGCGTCCAGAACCGGACCGATTTCGACAACGCGACGGTCCGCATCCCCATCGACGAGTCGGTCCCGGAATCGGCCTACGAGGACCTCGTCGTGTACAAGTGGAACGGCTCCGTCGAGGGGCGGTGGCATCCCGTGAACACGACCATCAAGAACGGGACCGCGGTCGCGAACGTCTCCTCGTTCTCGTTCTTCACCGTGCTGGACACGGACGAGTGGACCGGCTTCGTTGACCTCGGTCCCGGCGGCGGGAACGCGACACCGGTCTCGTTCGCGAACCTCTCCGAGTTCCAGTGCGAGAACTCCTGTAACGTCACGAACGAGACCACGCTCGTCCTGGGTGGCGAGCCCAGCGCGCGGAAGATAACCGTCGAACAGGGCGGCGAGACGTTCGAGGTTGTGCCGCTCAGCAACGGTCAGACCATCGAGCGGTTCTACAACTATGGCAATGCGGAGATCAACTCGCCACTCCCCGTCGCGAAGAGCGACGTGAGCCGGTTGTTCTTCTGGTCCGGCCCCGAGGGGCTGAGCCTCGTCCTGATTCACGACAAACCACGTGACGGGTCCGGGGCCGCAGTGTCGATGGACTTCGATGGTCTCCCCGGCTCCGGCTACTGGGTCGTCCGTGACGATAGCGGCGACTTCGGCTACTCGGGCACCTCACCCGACTGGTCCTGGAACAACGACAACACCGACGGTGGAGCCTTCAGGGGCGGCCTGACGAACACCTCGGTCACCATCACGCCGTACTTCAACGACGAAGCGGTGAGGGAGCCCCTGACCCCGGGGACGCTCGACCAGTGGCAGGTCGTCACCGGTCGGGCGACGAACCCCCGGAACATCTCGCTCGACATGGACGAACCGGTGACGCTCACGGTCCCGGAAGCACCCGACACCGGGTCCGGGGGCGGTGACGACACGAGCGACGAGGGGAACGCAACCTTCACCACGACCATCGCACCGGGCACGCAGGGACTCACGGTCGCCTACCAGACCGAACAGACCGACGTGAACCCGGTCGCGACGCTCACCGCGACGGATGGCGACGGGACCACAGTCACGAAGGACCTGACCATCGGGACCGTCGGGACCGTCCAGGAGACCGTGAACGTCTCCGGCCTCTCCGGCGAAGTGAACTTCTCGGTGGACGTCTCCGGGGTCAACGCCCGGTTGCAGCTCGTCACCGAACAGACCCGGAAGGACTCGGACGGCGACGGTCTCCCCGACGTCCTCGAGAAACAGACGTGGACGATGTCGAACGGACCCGGTGAGACGTTCACCACGTCGCCGTACAACGCCGACACCGACGGCGATGGCCTGAACGACAGCGAGGAGGTCACCTTCGCGCCCGTGGGCGAAGGGGACGACATCCGATTCATCGCACGGACCACCTCCAACCCGGCGAAGTACGACACCGACGGCGACGGGATCTCGGACGCGGTCGAACTCCGGGGCTGGGATACTCTCGTTGCCAGGGACCCCGGTGTCGCGAAGAACTACGTCGAGGCGGTCCGGAACAACGAGTCCGATGCCGAGGACCTGCTGACGTCTATCTCTGTCGGCTCGTCGCCACTGAAGACCGACACCGACGGTGATGGCCTCTCCGACGGCGAGGAGAAGGCACTCGGCCTCGCACCGTCCAACCCTGACACCGACCAGGACTCCATCAGGGACGACGAGGAGTACGAGAATCAGTGGTACGCCCGCCTGCACGACTTCAGACCCCCGCGAACCCAGGGCTGGGTCGACACCGACGGCGACCGCGAGAACTACCGCGTGACCATCACGCTCCACGACCAGAGCGGGGTCGGCGTGGTCGGGTTCTACAAGGGCGAACGACGCGCCAGCCAGGACTACTTCGGCCAGAAGCACGTGCTGGAGGACGCGGTCTGGTTCAGCATCGACCGTGGTGCGGTCGACCAGATCGGCACGGCACTCTCGGGCTACGTGAGTCCGGCGACCGTGAAGGTGGTCGCCCGTGACGTCCACGGCACCGAGGTCGAGCGCAAGTTCTACGGCCCGAACAACTTCGGCAAGATCGCCGAGGGCATCGCCCAGACGTCGTTCCCCTTCGGCGGGGTCGGCACCTGGGTGCAGACGAGCAGCGTCGCCTTCTTCGGCGAACTCTCCGGGCTCTCGCAGGGTGTCAACGTCTTCGCCACGGATCTCGTCCGGACGGCCTACGTCACCACACACCCGAGCGAGTACGACGACGCGGCGAGACGGACCGCGCAGGCGCTCGGTCAGCTCAAGACCATCGCCACGCAATCCGAGAAGCGTCATCAGGCGTTCACGGCCATCGTCCAGTACTACGGGAACCGCCGCCAGCAGTTGAACCCCTTCGAGGACGGCGGGAAGTATCAGGAGGCGTTCGCCATCGGCTACAGTGTCGGCTACGCCGGGTCGTTCCTCGTTCCGGTCTACGCCGAGGCCAAGGCCGCACAGGCCGCGGCCAGACTGCCCTACATCGCGGCACTGGTCCGGGCCGGCGGCACGGTGAAGGCCTCGATAAAAGGCGCGACCGTCGGAAGCGCGTTATGGACCGGAGGTCGCATCGCGAACCGGCTTCCCGATGTGAACTTCCGCGTCGGCCGACGCATCGACGACGTAGAGGTCGGTGACCGCGCGAAGTCGGTGATCGGGCAGACGGCGGACACGCTCAGACGTACCCCGCTCCCGGAGCAGCGACGCATCGCCCGGCTCGCGGACGATGCCCGCGGACAGCGCGTGTTCGACTGGCTCACCAGCCGGCCGAACTCGGACCGCTACGCGAAGGGGCTCACCTACCTCAAGCGGACCGGCAGCAGCGGGAAACGGCTCCTTTCGGAGCTGCGGCCACAGCCACGCCAGTACCTCATCGACCTGCGTGACAAGGCCGCACTCCAGCGGCAACTCACGGAGGCCTACGCCGCCGGTGACGTGGAGTTCCGCGACATCGGCCGCGTCGTCAGGCGGTACGACTCCTACGACGCGGCTCGCCGCGCCGAAATCGACGAACTCGTCGAATCGACCGGCCCAAGCGGAGTGAAGCTCGTCGGCAAAGCGGACGCCGACACCGTCACCGCCCTGACCGACGGCGGCCCCGGTGACACCAGATTCCGCCGTGCCGTCGCCCGTGCTGCCGACGGCGACGCCATCGACTCCTACGACCAGCTCGACCGGGCCGTCGAGACCATCGAGGACCTGCCGCAGGCGGCTCGCATCGACGCGAAGGACCTGGTCCAGCGCTCCCGGGGCGCAGGCCTGGAGTTCATCGACGAGACCGACGACACCACGCTGCGTGCGCTCCTGACCGACGACGCGGTCACGCCGGGCGAACTCGCCGGCCTGACGCGTCGCTACGCAGACCTCGACGTCGACGACCAGCGAACGCTCCGGCGCTCGCTCGACGAGGTCGACACCGACGCTCGTCGGGAACTGGTCACGAGCATCGCCGAGGCGGACTCACCCGAACTGACCGTCTCCGGCCTCCGCAAGCTCAGACAGTCCGACTCCGGGAGCCTCGACGACTTCTTCGACTTCGAGTCGGAGAACGCCGACGACGTCCGGAGGGTCGTTCTCGGGAACGTCGGGTGGGACAGGTCCTCTGTCACGCCAGCGAAAGCGTTCCAGTTCGCCGACGACGTGGACTCCCTCCGCACGAACCCGCAGGTCGATGGCCTCGAAAGCGTGTTGGACGACATCGAGGACGTCTCGCCACGGAATAGCAACAACGTCAAGGGGGCGATGTTCGAGGTCCGGTACACCAAGCACTACATCGACAACAACGACATCCCGTCCTCCGCGACCGTGCGGATGGACTACAACCTCGACGGGTCCATCGACATCGACGATGCCCTCGAGGAGGAGACCAAGGTCGAGATCATCCGTGAGATCGCGATGCCCGGTGCCAAACGGAGTGACCCGGACGCCGGCGACACCTTCGAGAGCCTCACCGAAGCGGAGCAGGACCTCTACGATGAGACCTTCACCACCCAGACGCAGCTGGATATGGTGACCATCACCGGTCCCGACGGCTCGCAACGCTGGGTCTACTACGAGGCGAAGAGTGGCACGTCCAGTTCCGCCGTCGACCCCGATGACATCCAGAAGAAACTCGGTCGGCTGAAAGCCATGAAAGAACTCAGCGAGAAGGGCCTCGTCAAGATTGACGGTGACGCGGTGACAATTACCGACGTGGAGATGCGCCTTGCGAGTCCGAAGGCCGAGTCCGACATCAACGGGAACGCCCTCAGGGTTCTCCGGGAATCCGACGGCCAGAACCCCGACAACGATCTCATCAGGGACGACATCGACTGGGGTGACTCCAGCGATTCGGACGACACCTCTGCGACGAACGCCAGCGTGGTCCAGACACCAGCGACACCGCAGACGCCGGGGCAACTGACCGGGACCGGTTCCAGCGGGGTGGTCGCCTGAGATGAGTTGGATATACGGCGTCTTCGCCTACCCCGACGGGGACGCGACGGCGATGCACGATGACCTGTTCGAGGCGGTTCGAGAGTCGCCAGACCTAACGGAGCGGATCTCCGAGCGGCGAATCACGACCGCGGCTGACGAGGATATCTCGTTCGGTGTCTACGCGCCGACACTCGACAGTAACGTCTCCATCACCCCGGAGAACGTACCCTGTATCGTGCTCCGGCGCAGCAAAGGCGGCGTCTTCTACGACGAGAGCGAGGGCAGGGACGCCTACGTCGACCTGCTCGTGACCATCTACGAGCACCTCCCCAGCCGGCCGGCGCTGGGATACGGCCTCGACGTGAACCAGGCTGCCTGTATCTTCGACGAGGACGAGGTGGGACCGCTCGTCGGGGAGCGCCCCCACGAGTTCACCGACTCCGCGTGGGTCATGTTCGTCACACCAGACCTCGTCGACGAGTACGGGAAGGAGACTCTGTTCGACCTGCCGGCGCGCCGCGTCGAGGAACTCGACGACGGGACCGTGCTGGTAGTCGCACCCGGTGACCCCGCGGACTACACCGAGCACTGGGATATCGGCGAGGAACTCGGACTTCCGGGGCCGCTCGGCTGAGCCAGTTTTCGACCGATTTTCTTTCCACTACGCGTTTCCACTCGCAGTATTCGATTCGAACTGCAATCCTGTGTTGGGTCGAGATAGCAGAGACAGTCTTTTCCACCCACGACCGACCGGCAGGTCAGTCGGCGAGGGAGACTGAACCGAGGCTGCCGGTTCAGGCGCTTCGTTCGCGGTCAGTCGCGGTTCCGACGCCGTCCGAGCAGGCCAGCCATTGCGACGAGCGCGACCAGTGCAGCACCCGGTCCGAAGCCGGGAATACTGGTCTGGGGTTGCTCGGTCGTTGCGGGGTCGGTCCCCTGTGCTGTCCCGTCGTCACCGGTGGGCTGTGCCGAGCCATCAGCCGTCGAGGTGGTCGTCACCTGCGTCGGTCGGTCCGTCGTCTCCGTCGGCGTCGTCCCCGGTTGCACCGCGGGCGTCCCGACCACGAACGTCGCGAAGCCGGGTGCGGTGGTCTCGAACACGATCACGTCGCGGGTCTCGGAGACCAGCGTGTGGTCGGTCTGCGTCCAGCTCCCGTCGACGAGGCGATAGAGCACCACGTCATCGCTGGTTGCATCGCGTCCATCGAGGGCTTCGCGTGCCACACTGAACCGGACCGTCGCGTTCACCACGTCGTCGTCAGCGGCTGCGCCGGTGACCGCGATGGTCGCCAGTTGTTCCACGGATTCGGGCAGGGTCGAGTCGGCCGTGAGCCGGCCGCCCGAGATCGTGAGGTCGTAGTCGCCGTCGTCGCGGAACGTGACGGTGAGCCGGTCGACAGCGACACCGGTCGTGCCGAGTTCCCCGTTCTCGACGCCGGTGGAGAGCGACTGCATCGCACTGGCGTTTCGGACCTGGATGAGGACGTCCCCGTCGGTACCCTGCGTGGCCGTGATGGACGGCGTCGTCGCGGGCGATTGCGTCCCGCCGTCGCCGCCACTGTCACCTGCGCCACTGCCGTCGTCGGTGCCGCCTCCAGTGTTACCGCCGTCATCGTCGCTTCCACCACTGCCGCCGCTTCCGCCGCCGGTGTTCGCCGTCGCCACGGTGAACGAGACCGTCTCGGTGTGGGCGTTGCCCGCCTCGTCCTCGACGGTGACCGCCAGTTCGTGACTGGAGCCGTCGGCGAGGCCGGTGGCCGCGAACTCGACGTAGTCGCTCGTGACGGTGGTCGCGGCCGACCGCGTGACGAGGGTATCGTCGAAGAGCACGCTGACGCGGCTGGCGTTCACCCCACTGGCCGCGTCCTCGTAGTCGACCCGGAGCGTGGTGGCACTCGTCCCGGCCGCGAGTTCGTCGCCGTCGGCCGGGGTCGTCGCGGTCACCGTCGGCGGGGTGACGTCAGCGAGCACCGCCCCGTAGGTCGAGAAGTGGTAGACAGT
Organism: Haloarchaeobius amylolyticus; assembly: GCF_026616195.1. Lineage (NCBI taxonomy): Archaea > Methanobacteriati > Methanobacteriota > Halobacteria > Halobacteriales > Halorubellaceae > Haloarchaeobius > Haloarchaeobius amylolyticus. The sequence goes on along the minus strand of NZ_JANHDH010000003.1, from coordinate 130,957 downwards.
GGCGATCCAGTACCGCTCGGTCGCACCGTTGACCGTCCGGTTCTCGACGGTGGTCTGTTCGTACTCCCAGGACTGGGTCGTCTCGTTGTAGTACCGGATGGTCACGTCGGATTCGTTCGTCCCGTTCGGGAGCAGGGCCGGGTCGACCGGGATACCGATAGTCGCAGAGGTGAGGTTGTCTGAGAGGCGCTGGCCAAGGGCTGCGTTCAGGAAGCTCACGCCGGTCTGGCCACGGACGAGCGGTTCGAGCGCGACCGTGCTCTCCGTGATGGTGACCGACGTGTCGTTGACGGAGCGGTTGGTCCGGAACTCGACGAACAGGCCGGAGGGCTGGAACTGCACCGTCATGGTGTTGTTCGCGTCCGTGCTGGGCGTCGCGAACAGGGCGTTCACCCCGTCGGACCCCGTGTTGCCAGCGCGGTCGGTTGCGGTCGCGTCGACCGCGTACTGACCGTCGACCGGGAGAGAGATGGTGCCGTTCCAGTGGCTTCCCTCGTCGCTCAGGGCGACCGAGACGACCGTGCCGTCGGGCCGTTCCACCTCGGCCGAGAGCGAGCCGGTCCGGATCGGTTCATCGGGCCGGACGGTCACGTTCGCGGTGGTCGCGTCGAGGCGAGTCGCGGTCACGGCGAGGTCGGGTGCTTCTCGGTCGATGCGGACCGCTGCGGCCGCGGTCTTCGTGGCCCGGTTCCCCTGACTATCGGTCGCGGTCGCGAGCACGTCGTACCGGCCGTCGTCGACGATGTCGCTGGCAGGGACGGTTACGGTCCAGTTGCCAGAGCCAGCGTCGTAGGTGGCGGCACGCGTCACCCGGTAGCTGGAGAACTGCGAGTCCAGCGTGACGCTGACCGCGGAGACGGCACTGTAGCTGTCGGAAACGTTCACTGCGATGTCCACGGCCCCGTTCGAGTAGACCGTGGGCCCGCTGGTGTGGGTGCCGGTCACGTCGATATCGTCGATGCTGGGCGCGCTGTCGTCAGTGCCCTCGCCCGTGAGCGAGATGGTGACCGTCGAATCGTCGGAGTCGTTCGAGGACACCGTCAGGGTCGCGTCGGCCGTGCCGGTGCGGGTCGGCGTGTACGCGACCGTGATGGTGTGTGACGAGCCGTGTCCGAGGACGACCGTCGTGTTGCCTGCCGTGATCTCGTACCCGTCTGCGTCTGGTCCGGAGAGCGTCGCGCCGGTGACCGAGAGGTTCTCGTCGCCGACGTTGGCGACGGTGACCGTCGCCGTCTCGGTCGTGCCGGCGGGCAGAGCCCCGAAGTCGACGCTGTCGGGGGCGACCGAGATGTCGGCCGGGCCGGTCACCGAGTCCGGGACGACGGTGATCGTGACCGGGGCGAACCCGGAGTACGCGCCGTGTTCGTCCTGGATGCGGTAGGTGAAACTGTCGATGCCCGTGAATCCCGCGTCTGGGGTGTACTCGAAGTTCCCGGCGGTCGTCAGCGAGAGCGAGCCGTTGCTCGGCTGGTAGGTGTTCGTCGCCCTGATGGAGTCGTTGTCCGCGTCGTAGTCGTTCGCGAGGACACCGGGCGTCGCCACGAGGAGCGTCTCACCCGCAGTGACGACGTACTCGTCGGCGACCGGCGTGGGCGCACGGTTGGGGTCCGGCAGGACCTCGACCGTGACCGTCGCGAAGCCGGAGTAGGCACCTTCGCTGTCCTGGATACGGTAGATGAACGAGTCGGTGCCGGTGAAGCCGGGGGCGGGCTGGTAGCGGAAGTCACCTGCCGTCGTCAGCGACACCGTCCCGTTGCTTGGGGTGCCCACGTTGGTTGCCCGTATCGAGTCGTTGTCCGGGTCGCCGTCGTTGGCGAGCACGCCCGGCGCACTCACGTTCAGCCATTCGCCTTCGCGGGTCGTGTAGTGGTCGTCGACGGGTTCCGGCGCCCGGTTCGCGTCCGGGGTGACCTCGATGGTGACGGTCCCGAACCCGGAGTAGGCGCCGTTTGCGTCCTGGATGCGATACCGGAACGAGTCGATGCCGGAGAAGCCGTCGTCGGGCTGGTAGCGGAAGTCTCCAGCCGTCGTCAGCGACAGCGTGCCGTGACTCGGCTGGTACGTGTTCGTCGCCCTGACGGAGTCGTTGTCCGGGTCGTAGTCGTTTGCAAGCACGCCAGGCGCACTGATGTTGAGCCACTCGCCCGCCGCAGTCGAGTAGCTATCGGCGACGACGACCGGTGCCCGGTTCGGGTCCGGCAGGACCTCGATGGTGACCGTCGCGAAGCCGGAGTACTCCCCGTTCGCGTCCTGGATGCTGTACCGGAACGTATCCGTCCCGGTGAAGCCTGGGTCGGGCTGGTAGCGGAAGTCACCAGCCGTCGTCAGCGACACCGTCCCGTTGCCCGGCTGGTAGACGTTCGACGCACTGATCGCGTCCCCGTTCGGGTCGAGGTCGTTCGCGAGTACGCCCGGCGCACTCACGTTCAACCAGTCGCCCTGAGAGACGGTGTAGGTGTCCGGGATGGCTACGGGGGCCGTTCCGGTGGAATCGATAACCTCGATGGTCACGGTGTCGAACCCGGAGTAGGCGCCGTCGGCGTCCTGGATGCGGTAGCGGAACGAGTCCGTTCCCGTGAAGTTCGCGTCGGGCTGGTAGCGGAAGTCTCCCGCCGTCGTCAGCGAGAGCGTCCCATTGTTCGGCTGGTAGGTGTTCGTCGCCCTGATGGAGTCGTTGTCCGGGTCGTAGTCGTTCGCGAGGACACCCGGCGCACTGATGTTCAGCCACTGGCCCTGGACCGTCCCGTAGTGGTCCGGGACGACGGTTGGCGGTCGGTTGTCGGCCGTGACCTCGATGGTGACGGTTCCGAACCCGGAGTACGCACCGTTTGCGTCCTGGATGCGGTAGCGGAACGAGTCCGTCCCGGTGAACCCGGCATCGGGCTGGTAGCGGAAGTCACCGGCCGTCGTCAGCGACAGCGTGCCGTGACTCGGCTGGTAGGTGTTCGTCGCCCTGAAGGAGTCGTTGTCCGGGTCGTAGTCGTTCGCGAGAACACCCGGCGCACTGACGTTCAGCCACTCTCCTTCGGCGGTCGAGTAGTGATCGTCGACCGCGGTCGGCGCGCGGTTCCGTGGTTCGAGCACTTCGATGGTGACCGTGGCGAAGCTAGAGTACGCGCCGTGTTCGTCCTGGATGCGGTAGCGGAACGAGTCCGTCCCTGTGAAGCCCGAGTCGGGCTGATAGCGGAAGTCGCCAGCAGTGGTCAGCGACAGCGTCCCATTGCCTGGCTGGTAGGTGTTGGCCGCCCTGATGGAGTCGTTGTCCGGGTCGTAGTCGTTCGTCAGGACGCCCGGTGCGCTCACGTTCAACCAGTCGCCGGCGTGGACCGAGTAGGTCTCACCGATTGCCTCCGGGGCGCGGTTGGGGTCGGGCCGGACCTCGATAGTCACGGTGGCGAAGCCGGAGTACGCACCCTCGCTGTCCTGGATGCGGTACCGGAACGAGTCGGTCCCGGTGAACCCCGCATCTGGCTGGTAGCGGAAGTCGCCAGCCGTCGTCAACGACACCGTCCCGTTGCCCGGCTGGTAGACGTTCGACGCACTGATCGAGTCGTTGTCCGGGTCGTGGTCGTTCGCGAGGACGCCCGGCGCGCTCACGTTCAGCCACTCGCCTTCGAGCGTGGTGTAGTGGTCGGTGGCTGCGATGGGGGCACGGTTCACCGAAGTCACCGTCCCGACGCCCGAGAGGCCGACCGAGACCGTGGACTCGTCGGAGTCGTTCGTGGCGAGTTCGAGCGTCGCGGCCGTGGCCTCGGCCGCGGTCGGTTCGAACTCGACGCTCACCTCGTGGGTCCCGCCGGCCGGGATGGTCGTCGCTCCAGCGCCACTGGTCACGGTGTAGGCGGCCGCGTCGTTCCCGGTGACCTGCGCCCCGTCGAACGAGAGCGGCGACCCGCCGTCGTTCGTGACGGTGACGTTCGCCGTCGCGCTGGTCCCGACCCCGACGTCGCCGAAGTCGTAGCTCGTCGGCGAGACGGTGACCTCCGGTGGCCCGACGACGGTACCCGTGAGCGAGACGTTGTACCGCGGTTCGTCGGGGTCGTCGCTCCGTATCTGGAGGACCGCGTTCTTCACGCCCGTCGCCTGCGGGGCGATGTAGACCGAGACCCAGCCCGAACTGCCGGGCGAGAGGTAGGCGTAGGTCTCCGACTGGTCGGTCGTGATGGAGAACTCGCTGGCGTTCGCGCCGACGAGCACCGAGTCCTGCCAGTCGAGGTTCGCGGTCCCCTCGTTCCGCACGAGGAAGTCCTTGCGGACCCACTCGCTGACGTTAACCGTGCCGTAATCCCAGCTCGACGGCGAGACCGTGACGTCGGGCTGGGCGGGCGTGACGTTCACGTCGACCGGAGGCAGGTCCGCGATGGTGACGGAGTGCGTGCCCTCCGTGGCGAAGGTGTGGGTGAACGAGACCGTGTCCTCGTCGTTGTAGTAGCTTGAACCGAGCGTTCCGGTGGCGTTGTCGACGACGTTCCCGTCGACCGCGAAGTCCGTCGTGTACGTACAGGAGTCCTCGGCGAGGTTCCGGACGGTCGCGGAGACGGTGAGCTGTTCGCCCACCGAGACGTTCGCCGCGGAGACCGAGAGACCGGAGTACTCGAACAGCGTCGGCTCGGTGGCGGTCGTGCCGCCGTCGAGTGCGTACAGGGTGTGGACGTCCGAACTGTCGTTCAGGCTGGCGACGAACAGTCGGCCGTCGGCGACCGTGGACTGGAACGGGACCTCGGTCCCGGCCGCGAACCGCCAGGTCAGGTCGCCCTCGGTGGCGTCGACCGCGAGGACGTCACCGCCGCGAGAGCCGACGTAGACGGTTCCGTCCGCGACCGCGGGCGAGGGGTCGAGGTCGGCGCAGACGCTGTAGTTCCAGACGTAGCCCGCCCCGGAAGCGTCGAGCGCGCTGAGCGTGCCCGCGCCGCCGAAGTAGAGCGTGCCGTTCGCCAGTGCCGGTGAGACGCCCGTGTAGCCGTCGAACGTCGCAGGTGCGGTCCAGGAGATGCTGCCGCTCGTAGCGTCGACAGCGTGCATCTCGGAGCCGTCGGCGATGTACACGGTGCCATCTGCGAGGACCGGCGAGGAGACGAAGTAGTTCGAGCTCGCGGTGAGCGTCGTCGACCACTGCTCCGTGCCGGTGCTCGCGTCCAGACTGTACAGGGTCCCGGCGTCGGTGGCGACGTAGACCGATCCGCCGTCGACCGCGGGCGTGACCGGCATCTCATCGGCCGTCCGGAACGTCCACATGACCTCCCGGGTCGTCGCGTTCAGTGCGTAGAGGACGCCGCTACCATCGTCCGCGGTGACGTACAGCGTGTCGTCGGCCAGGGTCAATCCACCGAGGGAGCCGCCGGCGTCGAAGGTCCAGAATCGCTCGCCCGTCGAGGCGTTCAGGGCGTGAATCCTGCCGTAGTTCTGTCCGGCGTAGACGACGCCACTGGCGTACGTCGGCGCGGCGCCGAGTTCCGCATCCGTGGCGTAGCTCCACCGTTCCGCACCGGTCGCGGCGTCGTAGGCGAGCACCGACCGGGTGCCAGCTCCGTCGCGGCCGCCGACGAACACGGTTCCGTCGCCGACCGTCGGGGGCGAGTTCAGCCCCTCGTAGCTGCTGTGGTTCACCGACCAGTTCACGGGGTCGGCGAGGACGGTCGTCGGGGCGGTCCCGGTCTGGTTGCCGGTGTTCCGGGCGTCGCGCCCGTGGGTCGGCCAGGCGTCGGAACCCGGGGCGAGCGTCCGCGGCTCACCGAGTGGGACGACCTGGTCGTCCCGGGCGTCGCCCACGTTCACCATCACCGTGTTCGTCCGGTCAATCATGTAGCTATCCAGCTCCGAGCCGTCGTTCGACGGCCGCAGCGTGAAGACGAAATCACCGCGAGCCCGCAGGTTCACCGTCCAGGTGACCGTCGTGCTCTCTCCCGGGGCGAGTGTTCCCTCGCGGTTCGTGTAATTATAGACGTAGTTGTCGTCGTTCGGGAGGACGCCGATGTTCACGTCGTACTTCCGGGTGAGCGAGCCGGTGTTCGTCACCGTCGCAGTGACCGTCGCGTTCTCGTCGACCCCGACGGTCGGGGACGCCACCGCGAGGTTCGAGTACTCGATGACGCCGCCGTCGACGAGCGCCCGGAGTTTGCCCGACCAGTCGTCGAAGACGAACAGCGTCCCGTTCGCGACCGACCGGGAGATACCCTTCTCGGTGTCGCCGAGGTACGCACCGGTCTCGGCGTCGTAGATGCGGGTGTAGCCGGGGTCGAACGTCGTCTCTCCGCCGTAGACGATGCCGTCTGCGATCTGGATGCGCGAGAGGTAGTTCGTGCTCACGTTCCATGCGGCCACGCCGGTCCCCACGTCGACGCGGTAGAGGCGGTCGTAGTCCATGTTGGAGGAGGCGACCTGCCTGACGTACAGCGAGCCGTCGTGGACGGCGGGCGTCCTGACCCGCCATGCGTCGTCGATCGTGTCGTAGCTGGACGGAATCGGCGTCGGTGCGAAGCGCCACGCCTCTGCACCGGTGGTGACGTTCAGTGCGACGAGTTCCTGGGCGAGTTCGCCGTCCGCGTTCCGCGAATCGTTCACGACGAAGACCGTGCCGTCAGCGACGACCGGTGTCTCGCCAAGGTCGAGGACCAATCCGGTGGTCGACCAGACGCGCGCGCCCGTCGCGGCGTCGAATACGTGGAGTTCCTCGTCGTAGTCGCTGATCTCCCCTTCGTCCGTGACCGTCGCGAACAGGTAGCCGTCGCCGACAGCGTAGGTGACGTACTGCTCGTCGCGGTACCGGTCCCCGAGGTGGTACGACCACGCGTAGCTCCCGTCGACCGCGTTCAGGGCGACGACAGAGGCGTTCTCGTAGTTATCGTTCTGCTCGTAGATCGCGCCCGCGAGGTAGACCCGGCCGTCGGCGACGACCGGCCCGTGGTCGCGATACGTACTGATGTTGATGCTGACGCCCGTCTGCCACACCTTCGAGCCGGTCTCGGCATCGAACGCGTAGACGGACCCGTCCACGATGGCCGGGCCGCTGTCGAGGAACTTGTAGGGGGTCGTGACGACGTAGACGGTGCCGTCGACGACCGCCGGCGAGCCTGCCGGGACCCGGTTGTCCGCCGTGAAGTTGTACGACCAGTGTTCGGTTCCGGTCCCCAGGTCGTGGGCGCTGACGGTGTGGATGTCTGGCTGACCGTTGTACCGCGACTGGTCACGGACGAGGTAGGCCGTGTCGTTCGCGATGGCCGGCGTCGTGTCCTCGGCGTAGGTACTGCTGTTCCAGGCCTCCTGGTAGTGCTGGGTGGGCCCGTCGGTGTTCGGGTTGGCGTCGGTTCGCGCCGCGTCGAAGCCGCCCATCCGCCACGTGTCCACCGGATTCGCGTGGACCACGTCGACCGTCACCGAGGCGGTGGTCGGTTCGTCGTCGCGGAGCCGCTTGACCGTGAGCGCCCAGGAATCGGCGCTGTGGAGCTGTGTCGTGTAGGTCAGCGTGGTCGTCGCGCCCGCGGCGAGGGTGCCGTTCTGCCACCCGAGGGTCCAGTTGTCGCCCGGGAAGGGCCCGGCCGCCTGCAGCGACAGGTTGTAGTCCCGGGCTGTATCGTCGACGTTCTCGACCGTCACGTCGACGGTGAACTGCTCGCCCGGCGCGACGGTCGTCTTCGAGACGGTGAGTCCGCTGACCGAGAAGGGCGACGACTCCAGTGCGTACACCCTGGTCGTGTCCGTGCCCGACCCGGCCGTCTGTCTGGCGAGCACGTAGAGACGGCCATCGGCGACTGCCGGTCGCACGGCTTGCCCGGCGAGCTGGTCGCGCCAGAGCGCCGTACCGGTCACGCTATCCAGCGCAACCATGCTTCCCCGGTCGTTCGTGACGTACACCACGTCGTCGGCGACGGCTGGCGGATTCGTATCGACGTTCGTGTAGCTGAGCCCGTACTCGACGCCGGTCGCAAGGCGGTGTTTCCACTGCATCGTCCCAGAACCTGCATCGAGGCCGTAGACCGTGTTGCCCGCGGCGAGGAAGACCGACCCGTTCGCGACGGCTGCCCCCGCGGGTCTGGCGTTCACGTCGAAGATCCACTCGACATGGCCATCGGTGGCATCAAGGCGAATGAACTTCGGGTCGTACACGTCACTGCCGCCGCCGACGAACACGGAGCCATCGGCGACGACCGGACGCATACGAATCTGGCCTTCGATGGCGAACCGCCAGCGTTCGGAGCCGTCGCTGGCGTTCAGGGCGTAGACCGCGTACTCACGTGCATCGCTCCCGAACTGTGCCGTGGCGTAGACGGTGTTTCCGCTCGCGGTGAACCCACCACCCGCGGAATCGGCGTATTCCGTGTTCCACAGTGCGTTCCCGGTCGCGAGGTCGTACGCGTAGATGCGCTGCCCCGTGTAGGTTCCCCCATCGACGTACACCGTGCCGTTCAGGACGACGCTCGAGTCGACGTCGACGGACGAGACGTTCCACTGTTCGGTGCCCGTCGCGAGGTCGAAGACGAAGATGCCGTCGTAACCGCTGTCGACCACGACCAGTCCATCGGCGACAGACACCGCTTCGGTATCGATGCCAGAGACGTTCCAGACCACGGCGCCGGTCTCGTTGTCCACCGCACGGAGGCTGTCCCGGCCGGGTATCAGGACCAGGCCATCGGCGACGACGACCGGTCCGGTGCCGACGTCGTCCTGGAACTCGTACAGCCAGCGGACGTCGGGATCGGTCGTGGGCGCCGTCGTGTTCGGGTTGTCGCCGGACCAGCCCGGGTCGCGACCGGCTGTCGACCAGTCGCCTGCCCCGAGTGACTCCCACGTCGAGGAGGCGCCTGTCCCGACCTGTGCCCCAGTGCTACCGTGTGCGGCACTGGTTTCCAGTCCATCTCCCGCTACTGACCCAGTGATCGCCGAGTCTCCCACCGCGGGTTCCATCGTCTGGGCGGCGCCGACCGGTGCGACGACACCCGAGAGGACGACGATGAGAACGACCCCGAGTGTCGTCACCCGCGTACCCACATCTGTCCGCCGTCGAATCGAAGTGCTCCCCATGTTGATAAGTATGCAACAGGTGGAGACATTAAATATGCATCTATCGGCCGTGTAACGAGGTCTGAACGCCGTTTCAGGACGTGAAACGGATTCCACTTCCTGAACACGAACAGCTATGACGATGACAGGTCTGAGTACTCCTCATGGGTGGCGAACAGGTGGAAGGAGACGGCAGTCTCCCGGTGGAAGCGATCAAGCGTGCGGACGTCCTGGAGACGCTTCGAGATGGATCGAAGACGCGGGCGGACCTCATGAAAGCCCTCGACGTCTCACGAACGACCATCCATCGTATCGTCCGTGACCTCGAAGCGCAGGACCTGCTCGTGCAATCCGACGACGAGTTCGAACTCTCGCCGTTCGGACGGGCTGTCGCAGCCGAGGTGAGTACCTTCCAGCAGCGACTCACCACGGCCCGACGGCTCCAGCCGTTCCTCGCGACCCAGACGGACGAATCGGTGGATGTCGACGTCGGCCCCTTCGCAGACGCGACCATCACCGAACCGGGACCCTCGAACCCGTACGCACCCGTCGCTCGCTTCATGGAACTCCTCCGGAAATCGAGCACCCTCTACGGGTTCGACACGACCACCATCGCCCCTATCTTCGTCGACGAGATCCGTGAGGAGATACTCGACGGGATGACGACCGACGTGGTCTATCTCCCGACCGTCGTCGACGATATCGTCGAGGCGTATCCCGACGCGGTCCGGACTGCACTCGAGAGCGGCGAACTCAGCCTCTCGACCCACGAGGAACTCCCGTTCGGGCTCGCCATCTTCGATGGGCGAATCGGCCTCGGCGGATACGACGAGCAGACCGGGATGCTCACCGTCTTCGTGGACACGGACAACCCGGAGGCACGGGACTGGGCACTGGACCTCTACGAGCGCTACCGGGAGGAAGCCGACGGGCTGACTCCCGCAGACATCCCAGGCGAGCCGTGACACCCGGTCGCCGCCCTCGACACACTCAAACGACAGTGGTGGATTAGTACCGGGCATGGAACGCCTGACGCTGTCGAACGCCGCGTTCGAGGGACACAACAACGCCTACCTCTTCGACGATGGGCCGGAGACCGTCCTCATCGACACCGGCGACTGGATGGCGGCGACGCGGACGCAGTTGACGGAGGCACTCGCCAGCCACGGCGTCGCGATGGCGGACATCGACCGGATCTTCCTGACACACTGGCATCCGGACCACACCGGCCTGGCCGGCGAGATACAATCGCAAAGCGGGGCCGAGGTGTACGTCCACGCCGAGGACGCCCCGCTCGTCGAGGGGGACGAGGACGCGTGGGCGACCCTGCACGAGACACAGGAGCGGTACTTCGACGACTGGGGGATGCCCGAACCGAAACAGGCGGTGCTCAGAGAGAGGATGGCAGAGCCGACGGCGCTGGACGCCCCGGAGGTCATCCCGTTCGCGGACGGGGATACCTTCAACGTCAACGGCCACGAGTTGCGCGTCGTCCACGCGTCGGGACACGCCGCGGGGTTGTGCATGTTCGAGACGACCCTCGATGGGTCCCCGGTCGTCTTCACCGGGGATGCACTCCTGCCAGTGTACACGCCGAACGTCGGAGGTGCCGACGTGCGGGTCGAGAACCCCCTCGAGAAGTACCTCCGGGCGCTCCGGTACATCGCAGACGCCGGGTACGACCGTGCCTGGCCCGGTCACCGCGACCCGATAGCCGACCCGCCCGCCCGCGCCGAACACATCATCGACCACCACGAGGAACGGGCGTGGCGGGTCCTGAACGTGCTCGATGAATCCGGCCCGCTGAACACGTGGGAGGTCAGTGCCGAGCTGTTCGGCGAGCTTTCGGACATCCACATCCTCCACGGGCCGGGCGAGGCGTACGCCCACCTCGAACATCTGGCGCAGACCGGGGCCGTGATTCCTGAAGGCGAGACGTATCGCATCGCTGAACGTGCGAGCGAGGCGCTGGCAGAAGAGAACGACCAGCGGTGGGAACTCGGTTTCTAGCGGCCGCCCGCTGGTGTCGCTGACACTCGTCTGAGTGTCCCCCGACAGAAATCGATTTCAGTCCCGCCGGTTACAGAAATGTAATTCTGGCTACCTATATGTGCTCGGGAGTCCTCTCTACAGTTGTCGATGAACACCAGCATCACCACCACGAAGCCCGCTCGCACCCAGACCACCGTCGTCCGCGTCGGCCTCCTGCTCGCTGCACTCGCGCTCCTCGCGCTCGGCATCGACGCACTGGTCGCGCTCGTCCCCGGAACAGGACTGGTCCTCGCGCTGCTCGCCTGGACCATCATCCTCGGCGCGCTGCTCGCGCTTCCCATCGTCGCGGTCCAGCTGATCGGCGAGGCGCTCTGAGAGCGTCGCCTGCCGATTCGTTCCTGCGAACGACCTCAACTGTCCCAGCTGCCCTGGTCGGCGACGTTCGCCGACGCCTCCCCGCTGATGCGTTCGACCTGTTTCTGCGCCCTGACGCGCTGTTCGATCTCGGCCTCCACGTCGCGCATGAACTCGTCGACGGCGTTCCCCATGCAGATGACGCGGTTGCCATCGCCGAGCAACTCGTCGAGCACCGCGGACGCGCCCTCAGTGTTCTCGTGTTGTACCACCGGGACGTCCACGTTCGCCGCGAAGGCACGGGCGTTGGCCCCGCCGACGTGGACGACCTCGATGTGGTCGTGTTCGTACAGCAGGTCGACGTACTCGGCGAACGAGGCGGTCCGACCGCGGCGGTCGCGCCGAAGGTAGACGAACGGGACGATCTGCTCGCCGTCGGTGAGCGCCCGCCGGATCATCTCCGTGCTCTCGATGTCGTTGACGGCCGCGGCGTCGTAGATCCGGCCGTTCGGGAGCAGGGTCCAGGCGGGTTGCATCCCCTCGAGGAACGCCTCGATCTCCGAGTCGAGAATCGGCGACTCGTCGACGGCCGCCAGTACCGCGTTGATGGCGTGGACCGTCTCGGCCCCGATGAATCCCTCGTGTTCTGGTGGGACGTCGACCTGCTCGATGGTGCCGCCACGGCGCTCGATGTCGCGCTGCATGTATTCGTGCAACAGGGGGTGTTGCTCGCCGCTGATGACGTGGGTACCCTTCGGGACCGACCGGGCGAAGGCACGAGCGATGTCTCCCCTGGTCTTGCCGAGGGTGTCGGTGTGGTCCTGGCGGACGTTGGTCAGGACCATGATGTCCGGGTCGATGAGGCGCTGGTTCACCAGTCGGGTCGTGTACTCCGTGATGCCCTGGTTCTCGAAGATGAGGACGTCCTCCGGGTCGTAGGCGTCGAGTTCCCCGGCGAACTCGCCAATGATGCTGATGTTCTCGTAGAGCGTGGTGCGAGGGCCCTCCCGCTCGATGGGGAACACCTCGCCGTTGTGGATGAGCGTCGGGTGGTCCCCTGTGATCTTCGTGAGCGTGTCGTAGTCGCGGCGGTTGAACACGTCGTCCAGGCGTCGGGTCGTCGAGGACTTCCCACGGGTGCCCGCGACGACGATTCGCGTATCGACCTGCTGGAGCGCTTGTCGGTGGCGCAGCCCCCGCGTGAGTTCGCGGACGAGGCCGGTCAGACTGGGTTTACCGACCGTGATGGGTTGGGGGCCCTGTGCCCACTCGTGCTCGGCGCCGACCATGAACACCGGCAGCGCCCCCGTCGCGTTGGCCATGAAGCGGTCGACGGCGGTCTCGGCGGCCGCCTCCGTCGGGAACCGCTCCGCGCTGTGGGCGAGGACCCGCTCGGCGCTCTCGAACCGCCAGACCCAGTTGTTCCTGTCGGCAGGCAACTCGCCCGCCGGGGTCGGGTCCGGCTCGACGACGAACCGCGGGTCCGTGACGCTCGCGGATTCGTTCGGGACGGCTTCGCCGAGCAGTTGCCTGACGGCGGCGCGAACATCGTCGACCGCGAGCCGGGCCTCTCGTGACCGGTCGTGATGGGTCCCGCAGGTCGCGACCACCTCGGCGTCGATGCGCAGGCGCCAGCACCAGCCGAAGCCGCGCCCGTATATCTCGAAGGCGGTGCGGCTCACGAGTCACCCCCAGGGAGGACCGACGCGGACCGCACGGCCGCCCTGTCCGGGAGGTCGACCGAGTACCAGTACGCCAGTCCGAGTGCCATCGCGGTGAGGAGGGCCCCCGCGACGACGACCGGGAGCGTGACCGGGTGGGTGAAGCCCTGGGGCTGTGGCGTGCTGAAGAGCCGGGCGAAGAGCAGCGACGGGACGAATACGCCGACCTGCAGTGGGAGCACGAGGCGGCGTTCGAACGGTGGCGTCACATGTGCGTTGTAGGCGGTCACCCCGGCGATGTTCGCGACGAAGAACGCCGAGAGCCCGCGGGTGATGGGGAACCAGAGCACGAACGGGATGGCCAGGAGCATGGCGACCGCCGCGGTGAGCCCGAAGAGGACGCGCCCGTAGCGCAGCGTCGCGTAGTTGGCCGCCTGGACGAACCCGAACGCGAGGACGAACAGGACGAGGTACAGGACGAGCAGCCAGTAGTTAGAGAGCGCGTAGATGCCGAGCAGGACGGCCGTGATGATACCGAGGCGTACGCCGAAACGGTCACGCAGGCGTTCGGAGAGTACCAGTCCGGCTGCGAACAGGACGGCGACCGCCTCGCGCGCCATGACGTCGGGGGCCACGTCGGCGCCGGCGGTCGCGTTCTTGAGGAGCGCGATGTCTGCCGTCCGCGAGAAGAGGACCGGGGGTGTCAGCGTCCCGAACTGGGCTGCCACGGCGGGTGTGACGAGAACCCACCCGATGACGAGGAGGCCGACGAACAGGGTGACGGCCGCGGCGAGGTCGTTGCGGCGGTACTCGGGGCGGATCTGGTGGTAGTTGTACGCGGCCAGCCCCGGGAGGATACTGCCGAAGAACACGATGACGTCGGACCGGAGCCCGACCTGGTCGACGAGGAGGAAGATGGCCAGGGGAACGGTCGTCCCGACGACCATCGCCACGACCAGCTCGTCACGGCCCGCGACGAGGGTCCGGCGCCGGAACAGCCACAGCCCTGTGTACGCGGTGAGTGTGCTCAGGACGAACACCGGCAACAGCGAGAGGTCCTTGAGCGTGTAGACGGCCAGGATGGGGACCGTGATGGTCCCGCCGAGCCGGTACCCCGTGAACTGGGTGATGGTCGCCACGCTGAGCAGCCCGAGAATGGTCAGCATGGTGGCAACCCACATACACCACTGGAGACAGTACGCTTACAAAACGGTGCCGCAATCGAGGGGCGAAGTACCACTGCCGGTGGGCGATGGCGATACGCAGGACAGAGACCGAGCCGTCTCGACCGGGATTCTGGTGTGGTCAGGCCGACGCTTCCAGGAGGTCGCGGACCTGATCGACGAGGGCCCTCCGATCGAACGGTTTCGCGATGTAGCCATCCGCCCCAGCGTCCAAGGCCCTGAGTACGTCCTCCTCGCGGGACCGTGAGGTCAACATCAATACAGGGACGTCGGCGAATGCCTCCTCGTTGCGGATGCGTTCCAGCAGCGAGAACCCATCCAGTTCTGGCATCATCACGTCCAGCAGGACCAGCCGTGGTGGGCTGTCCGACCGCGTCTCCAGGTAGTCCCAGGCAGCCTGTCCGGTCTCGAGCGTCTGAACCGCGAACTCGTCGCCGAGGGTGACGGCCACCAGCCGCCGGATCTGCTCGTCGTCGTCGGCCGCCACGATTTCCCCATCCACAATCTCCCCATCCATGTTCGTGTCAACGGTCTCAAACTACCTAAAGAGGCCGGTCGCGGAGCCGAATCACCGTCGCCCGCACCCACCGACCAGCGCCAGTGGCGGTTTCCGAATCGATGACAGGACAGCCTACTATAACGTTTTTCCCGTATCGGTTCGTAGCGGGGGACGACCGTGACACGGCCGGATATCGAGGGGAGTCTCAGTGTTCTCTCTATCGCGTCGGACGAGGCACTCTCGACTCGACTACAGGCGCAGGCCGACGACGCAACGACAGGGATCGACCTCCACCGGGCGAAGGCGTTCGACGCCGCACTCGACGCCGTCACCAGCGAGCAGGTCGACTGCGTGACGACGGCGTACAGACTCGACGACGAGACTGGTATCGACCTCGTCAGGGCGATTCGCGAGGAGGCGAGCGACCTTCCGATCATCCTCTACACGGACGAGGGGAGCGAGACCATCGCCGCCGAAGCGACCAGGGCGGGCGCGACCGAGTACCACCCCGTCGCGTCGGACAGCGCCGACCTCGCCGACCTCCTCGACCGGGTGGTCACCCTCGGGCGACGCTACCGCGAGGAACGAACGTCGGCGACCGACACCAACCGGTACGAACGAACACTCGAGCGGGCGACCGACGGCATCTACTCGCTCGACGTGTCGTGGCGAATCGAGTACGTGAACGAGACGATGGCGACGCGCATCGGCCGTGACCGCGACTCGCTCCTCGGGGCCGTCCTCTGGGAGGAGTTCCCCAGTCTCGTCGGCACCGACCACGAAGAGCAGTTCCGGACGGCGATCGAGACCGGCGAGCCGACCGCCTTCCAGGAGTACGTCGAGGACCCCTTCGGCTACTGGGTCGAGGTCAGGGCCTTCCCCGACGAGGACGGCCTCACCGTCTTCTCCCGGGACATCTCCGCACAGAAGACGCTTGAACGACGGCTCAGGGCCCTGCAGGAGGTCACCCAGCGACTGAACACCACCACCTCGATGGCGGAGGTCGGGACCGTCGCCGTCGAGGCGGCCGCCGACATCCTCGACCTGGAGTTGACCGCCATGTGGGAATACGACGAGGTCGAGCAGGAGCTGGTTCCCGTGGCTGCGACAGACGACGTACGCGCGACACTCGGCGAGCTTCCCCATTTCACCCCCGGAGAGAGCCTCGCGTGGGACACCTTCGTCGACGGCGACCTCGACGTCTACGAGGACATCCCGAATACGGACGGTATCCACAATCCCGAGACCGTGATCCAGTGCGAGATCATCGCCCCGCTCGGCCGCCACGGTCTCCTCATGACCGGCAGCACGACGGCCCAGTCCTTCTCGAACCGGGATATCGACCTGTTCAGCATCCTGGCCGCGAGCGTCGAAGCCGCCCTGGGCCGTGCCGAACGCGAGGAGGAACTCCGGCGGCAGAACCAGCGCCTCGGCGAGTTCGCGGACGTCGTCGCCCACGACCTGCGCAACCCCCTGACCGTCGCCCAGGGGTTCCTCGACGTGGCGCGGGAGACGGGCGACGACGCCCACTTCGCCGAGGTGGAGTGGGCGCACCGCCGCATGGAGACCCTCATCGACGACCTGCTGACGCTCGCCCACAGCGGCCGGACCATCGACTCTCCGGAGCAGATCGCACTCGAGACGGTCGCCAGGGAGGCCTGGGTCCACCTCGATACCGCCGACGCGTCGTGTACCATCTCCCCCGAGCTCCCCGTCATCGAGGGCGACGAGAGTCGCCTCCTCCAGCTGTTCGAGAACCTCTTCCGGAACGCCATCCAGCATGGCGGCGACCGGGTGAACATCAGCGTCGAGCCACTGGCGTCCGGTGACGGGTTCTTCGTCGCCGACGACGGCCCGGGTATCGACCCCGAGAACCGCCTCGCGGTCCTCGAACACGGCGTGACCTTCAGCGACGATGGGACCGGCCTCGGGCTGGCCATCGCTTCCGAGATCGTCCATGCACACGGCTGGTCGATCCGCGTGACCGACAGTGCGTCAGGTGGGGCGCGGTTCGAGTTCTCGTTCGAGGAGTCGTCGACTCGTGACTAGAGACGGGTCGTCCGCCGTGCATCTATGTGAACAGCGTAGAGTGTGTGTTATTCATGACACAACTACTGAAACTAATGGTTTGAATAATATATTCCTGTGTGACATTCGTCTTCGCCAGTTACTTCGGAAGTGGACGGGACAACACAACCAGTGAGCGAAGACCGAAACCAGTCGAAGACGGACGAGAGTACCAGACCCTCCTACTGGGACTGGTATGAGCTTGCAGCCGCCGACGAGGGCGATACCACGGGGATCGTGCTCGCTCTCATCGTGGTGATTATGTTCTCGATCGACCTCGTAAGCTTCGAGTGGGCAGTCGTCGCGATGCTGGGTGTCATCGCCGCCACGACCGGCGATTAACACAGAGGTAGTCCGCGTACAGTAGGTTCACTACGCAGAGAATCCTGTCGTCGCCCTCTTTTCCGGCCGAAGACGACGGAAACCGGTTATCGGGTCGGCTCCGGGTTTCGCTCGCTTGCAAGGCCGTACCGAAAGCAGAACCCGAAGCTTCCCCTCATACAAATATAACTATCGTTATATAACTATTAAGTTACTATGTGTGAAATTTGAACAGTGCTTGGTGACAAGACAACACATGCCACGAGAGCAATCGCAGGATTCAGATTCTGTTGCAGCGTTCGACAGTGTCCCCATCTCGCGGCGGGACTTCGTCCGCGTCTCGGCCGTACTCGGCGGGGCAGTGGCGCTCCCCGCACTGCACTCGGTCAAGAGTCCAGTCCGAAGTTCACGGACCTCTATGAGTTCATCGTGAATCATGCGCGGGACTTCGTCGAGATTCCGACGCTGGCCCTCGTATCGAGTGATGACGGATTCGATGCCATCGAGAACGCCGGGTTCGAGACCGTGACGACCACGACCCCGACGGCCGCAGCGTACGTCCGTCCACAGCCAGGCGAGGTCTCGCAGCTCACGGCGCTCGAGGCGGTGACGGAACTCCGGTTCGCACCGGGGTCGAACCCGTTCTGGCGGCTCGACCACTATCCGAACGGCGTGTTCCCGCCCGTCGAAGACAGCGTCGACCACATCGACTACGAGCAGGTGAAAGACGGGATGGCCGAACTGACGTCCCGGCACAGCGACCGGCTCCGATTCCACTCCATCGGAGAGAGTCCAGGGTTCTACAACGCGTTCGAAGGCGTCGACGACCCGAAGGACATCTTCGTCGCGGAGGTGACGAACAACATCGCCGACGAGCCCAGTTTCAGCGAGAAGGACAAGGTCGTATTCGTCCTCTCGATCCACGGAGACGAACGCTCGGGTGTCGAATCCGGGACGCGGTTCATCGAACGTCTTCTCGAAGGACAGGAACCGGCCGTCGAGTCGTTACTCGACGATCTCGTCCTCCTCTTCGTGTATGCGAACCCGGACGGCTGGGTCGCACAGAACCAGCAGTACGAGTTCTCGACGGACTACTGGGATGCCGATACCGAGAACTCGTTCAAGCGACAGACAGCGACGGACGTCGACCCGAACCGGCTCTACCCAACCGTCGGCTGGATTAACCCCTCCCACTACCCTGCCGAGCCCAACGGTCTGAACCTGGTCGACGACGAGCCAGGCGTCGATTCGGACGTCGTCTCGCGATACACGGAGGTCGCACCGGACGCCCTGGACATCGTCGAACACCTGCGAGGGTACGATAACCTAGCGTACGGGTCAGACCTGCACGGGATGTTCACGTCCCCCGACTTCATCGAGGGACTGCTCGTCAACGATCAGTACGACCACCAGGAGCTACACGACATCTACGAGATGAATCGGCGGTTGGACGAGCGGCTGGAATCGCTTCTCGGCGACCGTCTCGACGCGTCTCGCTCCAAGTTCGAGGACCTCAACGAGACCCTCACCGGAGACCGAGGTCCGGTCCCCGAGGAGGCGTACGCCTATGGGACCATTCTGGACACCATCGGCTACACGACGTCGGGGACCCTCATCAGCTGGATGAGTCACCCACCCGAACAGGGCGGACTGGGAGTAACCATGATGGCCCACGAGATGGGGTGGGACAACCGGGCGGAACCACGTATCGAATACAGACCGTGGCTCGTCGACCTCCAGGTCGATGGCTACAAGGAGGTCATCAGAGCTGTCAGTGAGCACGCTGTCCGGTCGGTCGACGCGACCATCGAGACCGGGAGCGAGAGTACGGCGTACGTCGAGACAGACGCGGTCCAGCGGACGTCGGCCGCCCTCGACTTCGACCACGTGACGGACCGGGTCACGTCGAGGCAGACGGTCACAGTCGATCGCGGGCGGAACTCGACGACCCTCTCGGTCCCTGACGGAGCGAGTTCGATCTCGGTCTCCGTTCGCCTCAATCACGGATTCGCGAAGGCGACGTTGCGAAACCCGAGCGGGGAACGAGTGCGACACTTCAACCCCTTCGCGGGTCCTGGCAGAAGTACGTCGGAGAATGGTGTCGAATGGGTCCTCGAGGACCCACCTGCGGGGGAGTGGAACCTGACGCTCACCCCACTGAAGGAGACGACTTCCGCCACGGCGACGGTCAGCTCGACAGCACTGCTCTCGGATGCTGACGGATCGGTGTCGGCGCCGAACCCCGTGGAAGCGCTCGGCTACCAGCAGCGCTCGTACTCTGTCTCGCCACTCGCGTATTTCGAGGACTACGAAGCGTTCGTGACGGATGGGGTTCACAGTGGGCAAGGCGGTAACGGAAATGGTGGGGGGCGCCCTCCAGTCGGTGCCCCGGGAACGCTCGAAGGAGTCGGAATCGACGCGGTGCGTGACGGAGCGTTGCTCCGTGGGCAGCAGCCTGCCGTCGACAACCTCGTCCTGACTCACGCGCACGGTGCCGACCAGTCGTATCTCGAGAAGTTGGCAGCCTACGTCGACGCTGGTGGCACACTCGTAGTCACGGACAGAGCAGTAGAGTTGCTCGGCGACCTCGATGCGGAAGCGACCGCCGACATCAGCCCCCAAGACATCCATACGTTCCAGTTATTCAGCGGGTTCCTCGGGGAGAAAGATCTCGACCACCCACTGATGGACGGTGTCCGTCCCATCCAGGCGGAACTGTGGAAGCCGGCACCGATGGGCTATCCGATATCGTTCCGGGGAGCAACGCCGTTCACGGGTATCGACCCAGAGGCATTCGCTGCGGCCGGTGGTACCGCCGCCGGTATCGCTTACGAGAACCCCTTCAACTTCTTCGGTGAGCGGACCCCGTGGGTCGGTGCAGGGACGCTGTCCGCCGACAACGGGGGGACGGTCCAGCTGGTCGGGGCGTTACTCCCACCCGGGAAGCAGACGAGCCTGCACCCGTTCGGTCTTCGGGAGTACACGGTGTCGTTCCTCGGCCATACCGTTCTGACGAATGCACTCGGATTCGTCCAGAAGCGATACGTGAACGGGGACCTCGTGAAGACGTTCGGCGACTGAGACAACCCCCGGTCCCCTCTGGGGCCGGTTACGACCGCATTTTCTTCTGGGAGTCAGGTCACCTCTTCCGGGCTGCCTCTTCGACAGCAGCAGGCGCGTAGATCACACCAGCGCCGATGTCCGCATCGCCTTTCCCGTCGCTGAACCGGGCAGTGTTCTCGATGATGCTCTGGACCTGCTTCGCGCTCAGGTCGGGGTTGACCTCACGGATGAGCGCGACCAGTCCGGCCACCTGTGGGGCAGCCATCGAGGTGCCCGCGTACCAGTCGAATGCTCTACCGTCGTTCAGGTCCGGTGGGACCGTCGAGAGCACGAGATTGGTCGGGAACGGCCACTCGGTGTCGCCTGCAAGTGTCTTCTCCAGCGTCTCGTACCCGCCACCGGGCGCCCCGACATCGATGTCGCTGGTGCCATAGTTCGAGTAGAACACGCGCTTGTTGTTCGGTCCGGTCGCAGAGACACTGATAGAGCCCGGGACGCTGTTCGGGAGCGTGTAGTAGCCCTCGTGTTGCAGGTCTGTGCTGGCGTTGCCGGCACTGGTCGTGACGACGGTCCCGCGCTGGACAGCCGACTGGATGACTCGCTGGTAGGCGACGTGTTCACCGTACTGGTGGGCCGAGCCCTTGATGACACCGCCGCCGAGGCTCATGTTGGCGGCGTCCACGCCGGTCTCGCCAGCGTAGTCGATAGCGCTCAGGATGTCGAAGTCGGTGGTCCAGAGCGTGGTGACCGTGACGGATTCGGCCTCGCCGTCGTCGTCCACATCGTAGGGGTAGCCCTCGTACTCCTTCCAGTAGAACACGCGCAGTGGGACTACTTCGGCGTCGGGGGCCATGCCCGCGATACCGAAGTCCTCGGGGGCTGACTCCATATCGTCGTGCTTCGCCGTCGCGATACCGGCACAGTGACTGCCGTGTGAGTCCACGTCGTCAGCAGCCGCCTGTTCACGGGTTGCTGGTGAGCCGAGATACACATACGGGACAATCTCCTCGTCGGTCGGTGGGAGTCGTGCCTCGATGGTCGTGTTACCAGCAACCGTGGGGGAATCATCCGGGCTCGACGCCCCGTCGGCCCGGAAGAGCCTCCCTCTCTCGACGGCGTTTCGGAGGTCGGGATGGAACGTATCGATTCCAGTATCGATGATGGCGACGCTTCGGCCGGCGCCGGTTGCCGTTCCATGGGCCTCGAAGGCGCCCGTCGTGCTCTCGAACTTGTCCCACTGGTAGTCTGCAAGTTGCTCGTCGGTAGACTCTGCTGTCGATTGCTCTGCTGGGCCGACCGGTCGATACCCGAGGTTCTCGCGGACGTCGACCACGCCGTTGATACGTTTCAGGCTGTCTGCGTCTGTCGCAGCGACGAGCAGGACCTCTCCATCGGCGATCGACGCGAGCACCTCTGCACCGGTCCGCTCGAGTCGCTTTCGTACACTTCGTCCACGGGCTGTTACGACGTACTGGTTCCTGCCGTTGGATGCACTCGCCACACCCATCGTGGTTAGTGCGGTCGCACCGACCGCCACCGATTTCAGGAATCCCCGTCTGCTATGATTTGGCATACCAGTAACCAATGCTCGGCCGTAAGACATATATTTGATGGTAAGTATTGCGAGTTTCCGCTTCTGAGAGATAGTGGGCGCGTATCCGTATCCGTGCTCCCGAAGACGAAACGATCTGGGGTACACTTATTGAACGCGGCATGAGATTCGCTAGCATGAGTGATGCCCGTTTGACACCCGACGTCGAATTGAACGGAATCTCTCCGGACGAGGCGTTCGCTGTCCTCGGCAACAAAACTCGGCTCGACATCATCCGCGTACTCTGGCACGCAGACGCTGCCCACAAGTACGACGAGGTGTCGGACGTGGCTGAGACGCTCTCGTTCACCGATCTGCGCCGAGAGGCCGACATCGACGACAACGGACGTTTTAATTACCACCTCTCCAGACTCGTTCCCCACTTTGTCCGGCAAACCGACGACGGGTACCGGTTGAGCGGGGCCGGCAAGCAGATAGCTAGAACGGTCATCGCGATATCGGGAACCGACGACCTCGATTTCTCCGCCGACCTGGAACAGCCGTGCCCGCTCTGTGACGCACCAATGACAGTTTCCTACGAGGATCAGTGGCTTCGGGTCAGGTGCACCGAATGTGCCGGACAGTTCGGCGAGGAAACTCCCTATGGGTCGGTCTTCCTATCGAACTATCCGGCGGCCGCATTGACCGACCGAACCGCCGACGAAGCGCTCACCATCGGTTTCTACCGATGTATGTTGGACAACGCTTACTTTATGAAGGGTATCTGCCGGGAATGTGGTGGCTCGATCTCCGCTTCCGTCTCGGTCTGTTCCGATCACGAGTCTCATGCGGGGGACTCGTGCGCCCGGTGTGGAACCCGTTCCCCAGTCTGGGCGACACAGCGGTGCGAGACGTGTGGGTTCGCAAAGCGACTCCCGGTCGAGGTGTTCGCGTTGGGGCTAACCCCCGCGATTAGCTTTCTCAACGAGCAAGGGATCGACGTCCTCGCTCCCTCCATGGATGAAATCGTCGACCTCCTCGACAACGGTGTCGAGACTGCCGTCTCAGAGGACCCGTTTCGGGTCACTATCACCATCCGGGGAGATGCGAGAGCCCTGGAGGTCTCGTTAGACGACGAGATGGATCTCGTGGGACTCAACCGGGACGCTTCAGAGTGATATTTCCGTCGAGTCCGGTCTCGCACGTGAACGGAATTTCACTAAGCCAGACTAGTGAAGTATCATTCTCCCAATAACTAATACTCCCTGCAACGTACCTTGAATCGGCCATGACGGGACTGAAAACGATCCATCTGGACGACTTGGAGCTGATCGAGATAGGACAGGAGGGGACAGACATGGACGTCAGCGCGAGCTTCCCGTTCTCGTCAGCGTTCCCAGCATCGACCGGCGTCGAACTCGAAGGGGGCCACACTGTCGTCTACTTCGAACTCGAACCTGGGAAGGAACTGGGGACACACGAGGATAGTCCCGAGGAGATCGTCGTCTGTCTCACCGGTGAAGGAATCGAGGCCTGGGCCGGGGATGCCGAGGGAACGATCGGTGCCGGCGATTTGCTGGTGATCCCGCCGATGGCTCCCCACGGGTTCCGAAACACCGGTGACGAGACGGCACGATGCTTGGGGTTCTTCTCGGATAGTACCGTCGTCGGGGAGTTCGAGGAGGTGGTCCAACCGATCGGTAGCCGAATCGTCAAGGCCTGACCCATGACGCCGACCGATTCAGAAACCGGGTAGAAGGCGAACCCAGCGAATCGAACAACTACCAGAGACACGATCTTGGACAATGACAAACGAGACAGCGGATACACTCGAACAGTCGACTAGACGATCGATCTTCCGACGCCGTTCAGTGCTGAGAGCGGCCGGCGTTTGCGCGACGCTGCCGTTCCTCGGGAACGTAGCAACGGCACGGGCGGAGTCCACAGCCGGCCACCAGGCATACCAGAACGATGCGCGGCCACCGGTTGTTCACCCCCATTTCGGCTACTCGGGGACGAGTGACGACGACGTTCCGAACCGCCTGACGCCGGACGAAACGGTCGAACTCCACGTCGAGGAATCGAAAATCGACGACTCGAACCTCCCCGAACTCACCGTCGAGTTCGGCGCATTCCACTTCAATCCCGTAGGCTTACACGTCGATCCGGGAACGATAGTGAAGTTCGACTTCCACACCCCCGAACATACGGTCACGGCGTACCACCCCGGTCAAGAGCGCCAACAGCGCGTGCCGGAAGGCGTCCCGGCGTTCTCCTCGCCGGTCATCGAACATCACGGCTTCTGGCTGTATCGCTTCGAAGAGGAGGGGGTGTACGACCTCCTCTGTACCCCCCACGAGTGGGGCGGGATGGGTATGCGAATCGTCGTCGGCGACAATCCCGGCGATGTCGTCAGGGAGCCGGGACGGCCCCCGCTCCCGATGACGACTGCACTCCTCGGGAACGGTCTTCCGCCCGACGATCCAGCACTCGGACCACCGAAGATGGCCCCGGATACAATCGTCGACCGAGGTTCTGTCACCATAGATGACCTAGCCATCGAACTCGAGGTGACACTAACCGCGCCGACCCCGGCCTGAACGGATGCATCGTCCATCTCGTGATTACGACAGACGCAACCGGCGAAGGACAACCCATGGCAACTACTGAACGTACCGTCGAAATCGCCGAAGGGGTCTATCGGTGCGGAAGCCAGCGCCTCAACTGGTACCTTATCGAAGAGAACGACGAACTAACCGTCGTCGACACCGGCTTTCCAACTCACTGGGAAGGGTTGATCGGTCAGCTCGATACGTTGGGCTACGACCTCGCCGATATCGAAGCGTGTCTGCTGACCCACGCCCACCCGGACCACATCGGATTCGCTGCACAACTCCGTGAACGGGCGGATCTGCCAGTCTGGCTCCACCCCGGAGACAGAGAGCGAGCACAGGCGGGCGGACAACCACCGCTCGGTGGGTTCGTCAAGAACCTCTGGCGCCCGGCCGTGTTGCGGTATCTCATCGAAGTCCTCCAATCTGACGGGACATCGATTCCTCCCGTGAGGATGACCGAACCGCTTGAGGAGGGGAGTGACCCCGATGTCCCCGGCCAGCCCCAGGTGATTCACCTCCCCGGTCACACCGACGGCGAGGTCGCGTTCTATCTCCCAGACCGCGAGGTATTGCTCTGTGGCGACGCCCTAGCCACCGTCGATTTCGAGACTTGGCGGGGGAATTCCCCACAATTGCTCCCACCCTGGCTGAACGTCGATGATGACCGAGCACGGGAGTCTCTCGCGCGTCTCGAATCACTTGGGGAAGTCGTCCTGCTGCCGGGCCACGGTGATCCCTGGACCGGCGATCTGGCCGATGCAATCCGTGGCGAATAGATTCTCTCTATTCAGCACGGCACATCTGACAGGGTTGATTCAGAACACTGAGTGAAACAATAGACCGAGAACTCTGAATCAACCGAAGCAGCCGATCTCTAGTAGGCTATCGTTCGATGCCCGATTCGCGCGCTGTATGCAGCACGGCCGCTGGGACCTAGTTTGGGAATTGAGGCGCTCCCAGCACGAGCATCGGGCGACCTTTCTCCGAGAGTGGATCGCTCGCCCAGACGATATCGCCACGCTCCAGGTCTTCGAACGCTGTCACTGTACTCGATCCATCTCGTCGGTCTGGAGCTCCTCGAGATCTTCCTCGCCGTACTGTTCGTCTGCCGTCTCGTGGTGTCGGTGGAGTCGATAGGCAGCGCGAAGCCGTTCCTCGTCGTCCGTGATGGCCCAGTACGGGCGCTTATGTCGCACGAGCCCGCGGTCCTTCAGTCGCGAGAGAATCGCACTGACAGCGTCTGTCTCAAGGCTGAGTCGCTCGGCGATCGTCGCCGCCTTCCACGCACGGTCGTCGTGGTCGTCAAGGAACAGTACGATTCGCTCGGTGTCGTTCCGCTCCTCGAATTCGTCCGGGTCGGCGTTCTCGAATTCTTCGATATCGATGGCACCACTCGACATAAACTAGTGTTGGGACTGTTGGAACATAGCTATTTGGTATGTTTGCTCTGTTGGGTAGGCGAACTCCCGTACCAGAGATGCGGGATGGAACGAGGACGTCCTCGCGGAAGCCCGGAAGACGTGGTACAAGAGAGGTTACGACGTCGTCGACCCCACCGGCCCTCTCTGGGTTCCTCGTAAGACTTCGTCGCGACCAGTTCCTGGAACGTCGTATTCTCGGCTGTGTCTTCGAGGTGCTCGCGAATCGCCTCGATGAGGAGGTCCGTCCGGTCCCTGTGGAAGAGGTCCGCAATCGCGTCCAGTCGAGTTCAGTCGTGGGTCACTGACACCGTCAGGTCGACCGCTTTGAGCCGTCGGGCGTTGATGGCGACGATGATCGTCGAGAGAGACATGAACACCGCACCGATCGCTGGTGACAGGAGGATGCCGACCGGAGCGAGTATTCCCGCCGCGAGCGGGAGTGCAAACACGTTGTAGCCGGTCGCCCAGACGAGGTTCTCCTGCATCTTCCGGTAGCTCGCCTTCGACAGTCGAACGAGCCGTACCACGTCCAGCGGGTTGTTATCGACGAGGATGATATCACCCGACTCGATGGCGACATCGGTCCCGGAGCCGATGGCGATGCCGACGTCAGCCCTCGTGAGTGCCGGGGCGTCGTTGACGCCGTCACCGACCATTGCGACGAGTTTCCCCTCGGATTGAAGCTGTGCGACCGTGGTATCTTTCTCCTCGGGCAGTACCTCAGCGAAGTACTGGTCGATGCCGAGTTCCTCGGAGACCGCGCGTGCGACGTCCTTGGAGTCACCCGTCAGCATCGCCACCTCGATACCCATCCCATGCAGGGCCTCGATGGCCTGGCGGCTTTCCTCGCGGATTACGTCCGCCAGCGCGAACGCCGCCACCACCTCGGATTCGTTCCGAATGAGGTAGATAACCGTCTGTGCGTTCGAGCCTGCTTCCGCCGCGAAGGTGGCGATATCGTCGGGTCGGTCGATGCCGAGCTTCTCGAGCAGGTTGGGCCCGCCCAGATGAACCGTCTCACCATCGACGGTCGCCCTGACACCGAGCCCGCGAAGGTTCTCGAAGTTCGAGACGCTGGCTCGCTGGACGCCCCGCTCCTCGGCGGCATTCCGGATGGCGCGAGCGATCATGTGTTCGGAGTCACCTTCAACGCCTGCCGCGACCTCGAACGCGCGCTGTTCGTCCCAGTCGCCCGCCGTCTCGACGCCGACGACGCCCTGCTCGCCCTTCGTGAGTGTGCCGGTCTTGTCGAACATCACCGTATCGAGGTTCCGGGCTTCCTCCATGGCGATGCGGTCGCGGATGAGCATCCCGTTCTGGGCAGCGGTGGAGGTGTTGATCGCGACCACGAGCGGCACGGCCAGACCAAGTGCGTGTGGACACGCGATGACGAGAACGGTCACGACCCGTTCGAGCACACCGATATTGAACCCTTGCGCGACGACCCACGCGACAGCCGTGATAGCCGCGACAGTGAGTGCCACGTAGAACAGCCAGCCAGCGGCCCGGTCGGCGAGCAACTGCGTTCTGGACTTCGACTGCTGGGCCTCGTCGACGAGTCGCATGATGCCCGCGAGGGTCGTTTCGTCGCCGGTCTTCGTCACGCGAACGCGGAGGCTGCCGTCCTGGTTGACAGTGCCAGCAACGACTTCGGACCCGGGTTCCTTGTCGACCGGGCGGGACTCGCCCGTGATCATCGATTCGTCGACCGATGATTCTCCTTCGACGACCTCTCCGTCAGCAGGCACGCTCGCACCCGGACGAACGAGTAAGACATCGCCCCCACCAAGGTCGGAGACCGGTACCTCCTCGGTATCCCCGGTCTCGGTGATGCGCTCGGCGGTGTCGGGCATGAGCTTCGCCAGTTCGTCGAGCGCGCCCGACGCCTGCCGGACCGAGCGCATCTCCATCCAGTGGCCGAGCAACATGATGTCGATGAGCGTGACGAGTTCCCAGAAGAACGGTGTCGTCCCCTCGAGGAACAGGCTCGCGATCGAGTAGACGAACGCGACGGTGATGGCCAGCGAGATGAGCATCATCATCCCTGGTTCGCGGTTCTTCAGCTCGGCCCGGGCCATCGAGAGGAAGGGAACACCACCGTAGGCGAAGATGATCACCGAGAGGACGGGCGTGATCAAGACGCTGCCAGGGAAGGTCGGCGCAGCATACCCGACGGTGGTCTGGATGAACTCACTGAAGTAGATGACCGGCAGCGAGAGGACGAGTGAGACCCAGAACCGCCGCCGGAACATCGCCTCGTGGCCCGAGTGGTCGGTGTGGGCCGTGTGACCGTCGTGTCCTTCCGCCTGGGCTTCGTGTTCCTCTCGAGGGACGTGCTGGTCGTGTAGGTGCTCAGCGTGGTCGTGTCCGGCCTCGGCTTCGTGCCTGTGGTGGTCGTGTGCGGGTGAGTCGGTCTGTTGTGTCGCGGAGGAGGGTACTGTCGCTCGCTTCCCGGCTTGTGCTTCTAACTGGCAGAGGCGGCAGCAGGTGACAGTGCCTTCTTGGCGCGTGTCTGCCGGTGAACCCTGGGAATGGTCGTCGTCTGGATGGTTTCTCATAGTATTCGTGTTGGTGCCATTCCCCCTTGTCTTGTCCGGCCCCTGATACGGTACGGGGCGGTCGGAGGGGACCGGGCTCGGTGAGAACGGCAGGTGGGTAGGGGGCCGTCGAGTGGATGGAGTCGCACATGGGTGTCTCGACCGAGGAGATGGGTCGCGGCATGGCTGACGGCACCCACGGACCCTGGATGGGTGGACAGGGCCGCGGCTGCTAACCCGCTCTGTCGACCGTCCGCTCACTCCGACTGGCGCACGCAGAAGAACCGTCGTCACACCGTGGTGAACACGTCGACAGTACCATCCTTGAGCACCGAGTAGATTTTCCACTGCTCCGTCTGTTCACCAGGCATGCCGGGCGAACCACTCGGCATTCCCGGTAACGCGATTCCTGCAACCGCTGGCCTGTCGGCGAGCAGGCGCTCGACGACCTCGTAAGGGACGTGTCCTTCGACGAAGTAGTCGCCCCAGTCGACGGTGTGACAACTCAGCAGGTTCTCCGGAATCCCGTATCTGGCCTTGATATCGCTCAAGTCCGCTTTGTCGACCATTTCAACCGGTGAGTCGAGTTCGCCCCTGAGGTAGTCGGCGTACTCATGACAGCAGGAACACGTCGGACTCCGGTACAACGTGACTGCGTTCGCTTTCGGTGAGACGGGCGAGGGAGGAGAGTCGTCCGAACGTTCCTGTCCTAGACACCCGGCAAGAAGGCCTGTGGCCACGAAACCAGCTGTTCTGAGTATCGTTCGTCGGCTGTTGGCTGGGAGATCAGATTGGGCGGACATATAGCTCTCCAGTGAAGAGACGTCATACTGGGTATTGTCAGTTACGTGGGTGTGGATGCGTTCGATCGGGCGAATCGTTGGACCGAAATCCCACGGGAATGCGACGACTGGGCACGGCTAGCATCGTCGAACACGATCAGACGGACCCTCTGTCGGATTGCTCCCGCGGCTGATACATGGGTTCCCCGTCCATCTGCGTGCGTACTCCAGTCCCGAATGCGATATGCACCTCTCTGGTGGGGGTCTCGAATAGAAACACCTCGAGAGAGCAAGACGACGCGAGCTTACGCGGGCGAGCCGGGGGCGGTTGGGTTTCGGTCGTCGTCAGGGTCGCCGCGATTGAGGATTGCCTCTCGAATCCGGTCGAATGCCGATTTGTCGGCACTGAGATCTGGGGTCCACATGCCTACTACATATGTTATAAATTGACACACTTGTGGTTGGTGGATGGAACGAACCATCCGAGAGTGTCAGGCCGCAAGCTCGTATCGCGCGAAGTTGGTCCCGTCACAGGCCGGGCAGGGAACGCCCTCGTGCTCGATGGGTGTGCCACAGTTACGGCATTCGACGATCTCCTCGCTGGAAGGCCCGGTGACCAGTCGCGTGAGCAGTTCGAACATCGGTCACCACCTCCAGGGACGGCCGCGATGGTTGCTCGCCAGTTCGCCAGTCGACACTACCTGGGCCGCTGTCTGTGAGAGTGTCATGGTGACCCCCTGTGTGTCGTGTGTCTCTGTCGGCTGTCGGCTGGCCGAGTGGACAGCGGCAGGGACTGTGCACGCGACGACTGGAACGGGTTGCTGACTGGAATCATGGCTGGGTGACTCGTTTGGAACCGGTAGTGGCGCTGTGTGTCCCGCGCGAACGTGGCACGGGAACACCGGTAGACGGACAACACGACCGATGACCTGCGATCCAGACATCGCCCACCCCAGGGATGCAGGCGCATCGTGTGCTGTCGTGGCTCCTTGGGAGAAAACATGTTGCGTCAGACGGAAATAGGCAGGTGATTTTTTTGCAAGCCCACATATCGGGTGGGACTTGCAGTGGACTGTCGACGGTGCTTCGAGTGGCGCGAGGACTGATCTGGACCGTACCGAAAGCGTCCCGAGTCCGAAAAGCGGGTCACCACCGGTCTGAGACCGGTCTGAGGAGGCTATGACGAGACCCGCCCTTCGGCCGCTACAGGACGGTTTCCTGAGAGACGAGAACGGTTAGCAATACCCTACCGGCGACAGTGGACGACCACGCTAGCTAACACTGCACGATCGCATCCTCGTATTGCGCGACTGCGTCGAGCACCGCTTGCCGATCGTCTTCGTCGACATCGAACTCGACCATCGTCTCTTCGAGGAGCTCGGCGATGACCTCGAAGTGTTCCTGATGGATGTCGAGATGATCGTGTGCTTCGTCCATCTCTTCGCCGGAATATGTGACGGGACCACCCGCAACCGAACTCAGGAACTGGGTCTGGTGTGCACGCTGCTGTTGCATATCGGTGTCCTCGAAGAAGTGTGCGACACGGTCGTCGGCGAGGACGCGGTCGTAGAAGGAGTCCACGACCGCCGAGATGCCCTCTTCTCCACCGAGTTGCTCGTAGAGTGTCGACATTCACCCGAAACGCAAGCAGGGAAACTGAAAGCCGGACGGCGGATTCCTGTCCAGCCGGAATCGGAGAAAGGTTGATTATGTCCTCGACGTGGGGGCATCCTCGAGTACGCGGCCCTCCGCAACGTGAGTTCGCGAACCGGGAAGGAATCGGTCGGGTTCAGTATACGTCTTCGAGGAACTCCCGGATCGCCTCGTTTACCGGGTCGGGGTTCTCCACGTTCGAGGAGTGGCCCGCCGCTGGAATGAGTTCGCGCCGGGCATCGAGCTGTTCCACCAGCGCGTCCGAGCGGTCAGGGGCGAGTGCGACGTCCTCCTCCCCGTGGACCACGAGAGCCGGCACGTCGATGTCGGCGAGTTCGTCGGTGAAGTCCGGGCGCTCGAGCCAGGAGTCGACCTCCTGATAGACCGCCTCGCCGGGGTAGGTGAGCCAGCGGTCGACCCACGTCTCGACGAGGGCGGGGTTCTCCATGAGCGTCGTCTCCCCGAAGAGGATGTGTTTGACCACGTCGGCGAGGTCGGCAGAGAGTTCCTCGGCCTCTCGAGCGGACTCAATCATCGATCGGTACTGCTGGATCTCGTCGTCGCTGTGTGTGCCTGCCGTCAAGTCGATGAGGACCAGACCATCGACGCGGTCGGGGTAGCGCTCGGCGAACCGTAATGCCATGAATCCGCCCATCGACATGCCGCCGAGGACACAGGAGTCGATGTCCAGGGCGTCCATGAGGGCGGCGCAGTCGTCGGCCAGGTCGTACAGGTCGTACGAGTCGGCATAGCGGTCCGTCCGGGCCCGGGTATCGTACGCGACGACGCGATACTGGTCAGAGAGCGCCTCGACCTGCGGGTCGAACATCGTGCGGTCCATGAGGGTGCCGTGACAGAGCACCAGCGGTGGGCCGTCACCACGGTCGGTCGCGACGGTTCGGGGCCGAGTGCGGTACCGCTGGACGGAGCGGTCGTCATCGGATGCCATGCCGGGCGTTCTCCAGCGGGCACTAAATAAGGCCTCCCTGAGAGGGGGCGCCAAATGAGTCGCTCCCGACAGCATCCAGGGTGTCATCCTGACTGGGACCACCGAGGCTGCAACACACCGCCACGGAAAACAGGCTTTTCTGGCCCCGTAAGTGCCAATAATCCAACTACCACCAGTGGTAATTCCACAAGTATGAAGTGTGTGATGGGGGGACCTATGAGTGTGGGTATCAATGCCTGACGGCAACGTATCTACGATACTCTATGCGGACCAGCGACAGGACCAGTCGCGACGAGTCCGTGCCTTCCTCGAATCCGAGTTCGGGGCGGAGCGCGTCTCGACGACGTCCGTCGCGGGGCTTCAGGACCGGGTCGGTGACCAGGTCGCGTGCGTCGTCTTCGATGGGCTCGACGCATTCGACCAGCCGACCGAGGCGGTCATCGACACTCTCGTGAGTAGCCAGCCCGGCATCGAGACGGTGTTGCTGGCACCGGACCTCTCCGCAGCAGAGATCCAGACCGCGTACGACGCCGGCATCGACGAGATCGTTCCCTACACCGGACCGGAGACGCTTCCGATCCTCTCGCATCACGTCTCCAGGATCCTCGAGAGCGGCGATGCCGACACACTCGACGAGCCACCCGGGAGACACCTCCGGGAACTCATCGAAGCATCGGACGACGCCGTGGTGACTATCGACGAGGCGAACGAGATCCGCTACGCCACCAGCGGCATCGAGGACCTCTTCGGGTACACGCCGGAGGCCGTCGTGGGCGAGTCCCTGACCGACCTGATGAGCGACCAGGTCGCCGCGCGCCACCGGGAGAGCTTCCAGCGGTACCTCGAGACGGGCACGCGGACGCTGGAGTGGACCGACGTCGAGCTGGTCGGCGAGCACAGGGACGGCCACGAGGTGCCCATCAGCGTGTCCTTCTCGGAGTCCACCGTCGACGGCGAGCGCGTCTTCAGTGGCATCATCAGGGACATCAGCGAGCGACACACGCTCAGACAGGAGCGCGAACTGTTCCACGACACGAGCCAGCGTATCCTCCAGGCCGAGGACTTCGAGTCGGGCCTCGAGGTCGCCCTCGAGAGCGTCGGCGAGTCGATGAACTGGACCTACGGGGAGGTGTGGGTCCCTGCCGAGGACGGCGACCAGCTGGCGTGTCTCCCCGAGCAGTACGTCGCGACCGAGGATGCAGCCGCCTTCGCCGAGACGGCCGAATCGCACACGTTCGAGAAAGGCGCTGGCCTGCCGGGCCGCGTCTGGGAGACAGGGGAGCCGGAGTGGATCGCAGACGTGACCGACGACACGGCCGGTTTCGGGCGGTCGAAGGAAGCGAATGCGGCCGGCTTGCACGCTGCACTCGGCGTCCCCATCACCGCCGGTGAGGAGGTCGTCGCCGTCCTCGTCTTCTTACTGCCCGAGGCGCGGGCGATGAACGAGCGCATGGTCGAGGCGACCGCGGCGGTCGCGACCGACCTCGGCCTACTGATGCAACGCCTCCGCATCGAGACCGACCTCAGGGAGCAGGAGGCTCTGACCAGCCGCATCCTCGATACGAACCCCGCGGGCATCCTCATCGTCGACGACGACGGCGAGTTCACGTACGCCAACGAGCGCGCCCGCGAAACCCTCGGCATCCCCGAGGGCGAGCGCGCCACCTACGAGGCGGTCGACATAGACCTGCGCGGCAGCCAGAACACGAACGTCGCCGAAGACGTCCACCCATACACCGCCGTCATCGAACACGAGGAGACCATCGAGGGCGAGTTCCGGTTCGACGTCGACGGGGAGACGCACTGGTTCTTCGCCTGTGGTGCGCCCCTGGCAGACGAGGCTGGCGATACGATGGCGGCCATCTTCTCGTTCCAGGACATCACCCAGCGCAAGGCTCGCGAGCAACAGCTCGCGCGCCACGACGCCGTGATGCAGACGGTCAGCGACGGCATCTACGCGCTCGACGAGGACGGCCGGTTCCTCGCGGTCAACGACGCCTACACCGACCTCATCGGGTACGAGCGCGGGGAACTCGTCGGTGAACCGGCAGACCGGTTCGTGGACTCGCGGACCAGTGCGAAGGCCGAACGCCTCCAGCAGCACCTGGCGAAGAACGACCACGAGACCGAGACCCTCGAGACCACGCTCACGACCGCAGACGGCGACGTGGTCCCCATCGAGGTCAGTCTCTCGCTGTTCCCGCGAGAGGACGGACACGGTCGCGTCGGCGTGGTCAGGGACATCTCCGGCCGGAAGCGCCGCGAGGAGCGCCTGGCGCTGCTGAACGAGGTCGCCCAGACGCTGACCCGGGTCGAGACGCCGAAGGCCGTCGCCGACACCGTCGTCGGCGCCGCCCGCGAGACGCTCGACCTCCCGGTGACGAGTGTCCAGCTCTACGACGACGACGGCGGTCACCTGACGACGGTCGCACAGACGGACTCCGTCACCGACCTCGTCGGCGACGGCCCCCTCTTCTCGGGCACACAGGGGATTCCGTGGCAGGTGTACGCCGAACAGGAGGGTCGCGTGTACGACCACCTCAGCGACGCCCCCGAGGTTGCCAGTGACGAGACCACCCTCGAGAGTGCCATCGTCCTGCCCATCGGGACACACGGCGTCCTCGTCACCGGGTCGACCGACCCCGACGCCTTCACCAGCACCGAGGTGACGCTGGCGAACATCCTGGCCTCGAACACGCTGGCCGCACTCGAACGCGTCGACCGCGAGCAGGAACTCCGTCGCCAGCGCGACCGGCTCGAGGAGCGCAACGACGCCCTTGCGCGAATCGAGCGCATCAACCGCCTCATCCGGGACATCACGCAGTCACTCGTCAACGCGGAGTCCCGCGAGGAGATCGAGCAGACGGTCTGTGAGAAACTGACCGACGGCGGCCCCTACACCTTCAGCTGGATGGCCGAGCGAGAGACGGTCCAGGGTGCGTCGGTCTCCCCACGGGCAGCAGCCGGCGAGGGTGACGGCTACCTCGACGCCATCACCATCTCCATCGACGGCGAGACACCCGAGTCGGACGGCCCGACCGGCCGCGCGTTCCTCACCCACGAGCCACAGGTCCAGAACAACCTGCACACTGACCCGCCGTTCGAGCCCTGGCGGACCGACGCCCTCCAGCGCGATTTCCGGGCGAGCATCGCCGTCCCCATCACGTACGGTCAGACGCTCTACGGCGTGTTGAACATCTACGCCGACGAGACCGGCGTGTTCGACGACATGGAGGTCGCCGTGCTCAAAGAACTCGGGGAGATGGTCGGCTACGCCATCAACGCGATGGAACGAAAGAAGATGCTCGTGAGCGACGCCGCCATCGCACTCGAGTTCGAACTCGACGACCCGGACGTGCCGGCCATCCGCTTCGCCCGGTCGAACGACAGCATCTTCGAGTTCGACGAACTCGTCCAGCAGGCCGACGGCACCTACCGCGTGTTCTTCAGCATCTCGAACGCCGACCCCGAGGACGTCTACGCGTTCAGCGAGCACACCACGTCGGTCAGGGACGTCTCCTTCCTCGCCGAGCGCGACGGGGCCGCCCGCTTCGAGGCGACCGTCACCGACTCCGGGTTCCTCGGGACGCTCATCTCACACGGCGCCTACCCGAAGGAGATGTCCGCGACGCCCGACTCGGGGCGACTCACGGTCGAACTGCCGCGAAGCGGCGACATCCAGTCGTTCATCCAGATGTTCCTCGACACGTTCGAGGACGCGGAGATGATCTCGCGGAAGGAGCGCGAGCGCCCCGTCCAGTCCCGCGAGGAGTTCCAGGCCGTCTACCGGGAACGCCTGACCGAGCGCCAGGAGGAGGTGCTCCGGACCGCGTACTTCAGCGGCTTCTTCGAGTGGCCGCGCGAGCATACCGGTCAGGACATCGCGGACATGCTCGACGTCTCCCAGCCGACGGTGAACCGGCACATCAGGAACAGCGAGCGAAAACTCCTCGACCTCGTCTTCGACGATTCCGAGACGGGGGGTTAACTGTATAACCCCCTCGCTGGCGCCAGCGATATACACATATCGGAAGTGGACATGTGGGGTCGGCCCGTCTGTACAGGTACAAGATGAGTGCGACACGCGCCGAGCTATCTCCGGCCGATCGAACCGACTCCATCCTGCTCGACGTCATCAAGACCGTCGCGTCTGTCCGGAACCTCGACCCGCTGGACCTGCCGCCGTTGACGGACACCGTCAACCCGGACGCCCTGGAGTCGATCTTCCAGCCGCCAGGCCGCGAGACACCGAATCCGAACGGCTACGTCTCGTTCACGTACGCCGAGTGTGCAGTCGTCGTCTACGGCGACCGCAGCATCGCCGTCGAACCACTGACCGACCAGCAGGGGAACCGCAGGTGAACGCCCGATGTGCCTCGCCCTGTCGCCCGTCCCCGACCAGACCCACCCCTCCCACCAATCGATGACCCAGTATTCCGCGGATGAGATCGCAGAAGCGTCCCTCGAACACACCGTCACCGACGACGAGCCGACATTCGTCTGTGCGGTCTGTGGCAGCGAGATAGACCGACACGACTGGCACCCCGTCGCGACCCGGACCAATGGGTCCGTCGAGCTCTTCCTCTTCTGTGAGGATAGCTGTCGCGAGACCTGGGTCGATTCGGAGGAGGATCCCGCATGAGTGAGCACAAGAGCGAAAGCCAGCGTGAGCCGGAACGCGAGGGACGGTACGAGGACCCCGTCCACCCGCGGTACCGGTTCATGGAACTCGAGTTCGACAGCGGGGAGGCAGGCGTCATCCAGGACGTCCAGAACGAGGAGGCGTGGATCCAGTCCTCGGTCTTCGTGTTCCCCGAAGAGTAGCCAGTGAGCCAGCACAGCCATCCAACCAGCACCGCAGCCACACCACACCGACCGATGAGCCAGAGCCAGCGACCGACCGAATCCGACCGAACAGCGACCAGCCGAACCGACGCCGAACCGAACCGCTGTCACCGACGCTGCGAGGACGGGTCGATCTGCACGCAGATCGTCCCGATTCCCGGCGCGCCATGTTATCACCATAGTGGGCAGGAACCAGTCGACGTGGAGCCGAGCGCCCAGGCCTCGGACTGAACTCGCGTCTCTGATTATACCGATGTAGCCGACGCACGCACGACACGTTGTCCAGCGACAGCTCTCTTTCCGCCGTGTCGACCCACGATGAGGACGACAGTTGTTCATCGCACTTGCTCGCGGGCCACTTGCATTATTGCGCGCGCGAGCCAAGAACGGGGCTTCGCACCGACTTCGGTGCCACCCGTCGACAGTTCCCCGCAGGGCTGCGACTCTTCGCGAAGGTCCCGACTGTTGTACGCGGATAATAGCGAATAAAGCCGTCAGGCCTCCAATCTCGAAGGGACGAACGTGACCCAGAATCCCCGGCCAGGGGTTTGTCACGGTTTGCCACACGTATCAGTATAACCCCCCAATCGGGGCCAGACTGTATACACTTACGAAAAACCAATATAGATGAAGTACCCGTAACGTGTAGTATAGATGCGAGCGACGATCGCTGCACCGACCCCCGACGTGTACGACGAGGCCGCGCCGGTCACCGCCAGGGTGGTCGCCGAGGTCGCGAGGGTCCGAGGGGTCGCGCCCGACGAGCTGCCGGCACTGGACGATGCAATCGACCCGATGGTACTCTCGGTTCTCCGCGATACACTCGGAACCGACGAGTCACTCGATTCCACCGTCGCGTTCCCGTACGCGGACTGTTGTGTGACGGTGGAGCCGTGCGGTTCCGTGACGGTCGAAGCGCTCGATTCGGATTGATCTGTTCTCGGTGTTCCTGTATCGGTGTTCGTCTCCAGTCGGGTAGCCAGCGGCGTGAGAACTCGTAACCCCACTTGAAGACTGGCATGCTGAAGCTACCGCTCTACCGTCCACTGTGACGGAGTCCTACCCAGATGCGCACGAGCGAGTCAGGCACCACGGTCGAGACGACCCAGCAGGACACGGAGGCGGCGGTGTAGATGTACGCGGCCGGCCACATCGGACTCGCGCTGCTGGCCTTCGCACCGGTCGGCTGGCTGCTGTGCACGCGGGGACACCACCGGGTCGCGCTGGGTGGGCTCGTGCTCGCCGCCCTCTCGGCCACGCTCCCCGACCTCGACCTGTTCGTTCCCTTCCTCGCACACCGCGGCCCGACACACACCATCTGGTTCGTCGCCCTCTGTGGCCTCACTGCTGGCGTCCTCGGGACGGTTCTCCTCCAGTCTTCCAGAAGTCGTGACAGGTCCCTGTACCTGTCCGGTGGTTTCCCGGGGCTGGTCGTCGCCCTCTCGGTCTGCTCGCACCTCCTCGGCGACGTAATCACCCCGATGGGCCTGCGTGCCTTCGCGCCACTCACGAACTCGCACGCCACGCTGGCACTGGTGTACGCCCAGAATCCGACCGCGAATTCGGTCCTCCTGTTGCTGGGCAGTGTCTCGACCGGGGTCTGGCTGTACCGGGGAACGCGACTACCCCCGCGGGTCGTTCGACCTCCCAGTTCGACGGGAGCGCTCGAGGAAGCGAGTTCCTCCCCGGGCCATCGGCCAGACGTACGTGAGGATTGAACGCCAGAAGAGACGGTGGTGACCACGTCGCAGACATTATAGCCCGGGTCCCCGGCACCCCCAGTTCACCTCTGTAGCTGTTCCATCGCGTCCGGGTCGTGGCCCACGACGACGGTCGCGTCGAACCGCGTCGCGAGGTCGTCCAGCCGGGCACAGCTCGCCAGCCAGTCCTCCTTGTTCCAGAGCAGGGCGCCACCCATCGGGCGACGCTCGGTCCAGTTCTCTCTGACGTAGCCGATGTCGCCGGCCAGAATCACGGTCCCCTCCTCGCGGTGAATCGCAGTCGCGACCAAACCGGGCGAGTGCCCGGGGAGATGGAAGAGGTCCACGTCCGGGAACGGTGTCGACCGCGGGCCGGAGACCAGGTGCCAGTCGAGGTCGTGGTCGAAGTCGCCGGCGAGATAGGCCTCGTCGCCGTGGGCGGTCTTCGCGCTCACGTGTGCGAACTCGAACTCCTCGCGGTGGACGTAGATCGGGACGTCCGTCCCGGCGAAGTTGTACAGGCCGCCGGCGTGGTCGAGGTGCAGATGACTCATGACGACCGCATCGATGTCGTCGATGTCGTACCCGACCGCGTCGAGGTCGTCCGCGAGTCGACGGGTGTCCTCGTGGGTGAACGCGTCGTACAGCTCGGCGGGCCAGTGCCCGTCCCCCGCGTCCGGGTGCGAGCCGGTGTCCCAGAGGATGGTCGCGTCGGGGTGGTCGATGACGACGTTGTACACCGGACAGCGCCGACGGTCGTGCGTGGGGTCGGGCTCCGAGGCGGTCGCGACCGACGTGCCCTCGAAGAGGAACGACTCGTCGGCGACGATGTGCCCACGGGGAACCGGCGTGAGGTCGAGACTGGCCATGGGCGATAGTCGCACGCCAGCCGGGTAACGGTTGCTGGCGAGCCGGCCGCCCGGGGGCAGTTTCTCACCGGGATGGAAGTGCCTCCCACCTATTTCTGCCGGGAGGGCGAAGGGTCATCTGGAGCACCGACCATGTACGAGCACATCCTGGTTCCGACAGACGGTAGCCCCGGGTCCGAGAACGCGACGAAGCACGCACTCGAACTGGCCGAGCAGTTCGGCGCGACAGTGCACGCGCTCTACGTCGAGAGTCCGAATCAAGACTTCCACGAGCTGGACAGGCGACCGAATCCACCCTCGAGCGAGGAGGCACTCTCGAAGGTGACCGACCTCGCGGCGAAGACCAGCGTGACGGTGGAGACGGCCATCGAGGTAGGCACGCCCCACGAACGGATCCGCGACTACAGCGAGGAGCACGACATCGACCTCATCGTGCTCGGGACCCACGCCCGGACCGGCGTCGACCGGTACCTGCTCGGGAGCGTCACCGAGCGCGTCATCCGGTCGGTCGATACGCCCACGCTCGTCGTCCGCCTCGACAAGTCGGACTTCGTGGTCACGACCGCGGACCAGGCCATCGAACTCGCGGTCGACGCACTCCGCGAGGAGGGGTACGACGACGTCTCCGTCGAGGAGGACCCCTACCGCGAGGAGCCCCTCTGGGTCGTCCGTGCGGACGCCGACGGCGAGAGTCGGACGGTCTACGTCGACAACCGGAGCGGGAACACCCGGGTGCTCGGCAAGCGCGACCGATGACCACCTACCCGCTGAAATTTTAAGCCGCCGGCGCGGGTCTGGGTCCGCATGCGCGCGCTCGTCCTGGAGGAATACGGCGAACCACTCGTCCTCGAATCGCTCGACTCCCCGGAGCCTGCAGAGCATGGTGCGGTCGTCGAGGTCGAGGCCTGTGGCATCTGCCGGAGCGACTGGCACGCCTGGCAGGGCCACGGCGAGTGGGCCGACGACCAGGTACCACTCGGGCAGGTACTCGGCCACGAACCCGCAGGGACGGTCGTCGCGGTCGGCGACCAGGTGACCGAACTCGCGGTCGGCGACCGCGTCGCCGTCCCGTTCAACCTCGGCGACGGCACCTGCCCACAGTGTCGCAACGGCCACGGGAACGTCTGTGACGACGGCTACGCCCTCGGCTTCGAGGCCGATGCCCCGGGCGCGTTCGCCGAACAGGTCCACGTCCCCAACGCCGATTTCAACGCGGTTACACTCCCCGAGGGTGTCTCGGCCGAGGACGTCGCCGCGCTCGGGTGTCGTTACGTCACCGCCTTCCACGCGCTCTCGCACCGGGCCGCGGTCGGGGGTGGTGACTGGGTCGCCATCCACGGCTGCGGCGGGCTCGGCCTCGCAGGGGTGCAGATCGCGTCTGCGCTCGGGGCCAGCGTCGTCGCGGTCGACGTCCGCGAGGAACCGCTCTCGATGGCCCAGCGTCTGGGCGCCGACGCGATAGTGGATGCCAGTGCGACCGAGGACGTGCCGGGAGCTATCCAAGAGAGAACCGGCGGCGGCGCCGACGTATCTGTCGACGCCCTCGGGCGCGCAGAGACCTGCCGCAACAGCGTCGACTGCCTCGCGACGCGAGGCACCCACGTCCAGCTCGGCCTGACGACCGAGGCGGAGAAGGGCGAGGTCGCCTTGCCCATCGACGCGATGACGCGCTGGGACGTGGACTTCCTCGGCTCGCGGGGGATGCCGCCCTCGCGCTACGACGAACTGCTGACGATGATGGCGTCGGGCCGGCTCGACCCGGGTGCGCTGGTCACCAATCGCGTCTCACTGGCGGCGGTCTCCGACCGACTGGCTGCCATGAGCGATTACGAGACGAGTGGCATCGAAGTCGTGACCGAGTTCTGAATCATCTACGACTCCTGGGACGTAAACACATTTCACACAGTGTCGAATGTTTACACTGTGTAGACAGTTCGAACGACGTGCCGGCGATGGTTCCTGCTTGTGGACGCGTCATCGCCTTCTGGCGGACACCGATTCCAGTGGGACCGTCCGAGAACCGG
Organism: Haloarchaeobius amylolyticus; assembly: GCF_026616195.1. Taxonomy (NCBI): domain Archaea; kingdom Methanobacteriati; phylum Methanobacteriota; class Halobacteria; order Halobacteriales; family Halorubellaceae; genus Haloarchaeobius; species Haloarchaeobius amylolyticus. The sequence continues at coordinate 89,893 of NZ_JANHDH010000003.1, read as the reverse complement.
GAGGGGCAACCTTTTCGCGCCGACCCCATTCAGTTAGCGACATGCACCCGGACAGGGGCCCCGCGTCTCCGGTGACGGTCCTCCTCGTGGGGTCGACAGCCTGGCGCTCACACGTCGGCCCGGTCGTCGAGCAGGTCGATGGACTGGACACCACACCCGTCTCCACGACGGCGGCTGCCCGTGACCGCCTCGGCGGAGACACCCCGCCGGACATCGTCGTCAGCGCCCAGCAGCTCGACGACGGGACCGGTCGCGACCTCGCCGAGACCACCCAGATGGGCGAGAATCCACGCCCGTTCGTCCTCGCCCCGGAGACTGCCGAGTCAGTTGAAGCAGCCGACTGTACCCCCGCGACGTGGGTCGTGCCCATGGACGAGACTGGGCCGGGAACCGTCGGCGAGGCCGGCCTCGCGACCGTCCTCGAACGAGAGCGTGACCACGCCCGCGAGCGCAGGCGGGGCGCACGATTCCAGGCCGTCGCCGACGACCCGGACCGGTTCGTGGCGGTCCTCGCGCGGGATGGTACCATCCAGTCGCTCAACGCGACGGCCGACGACGCCCTCGGCGGCGAGGGCGACCGCTACACCGGCAAGCGGTTCTGGGCGCTGCCCTGGCGCGACGGGCAACTCACGAAGCGGGAGGCCCAGCAAGCAGTGCAGGACGCCAGAGAGGGCGACCTCAGCCGCTTCGAGGCAGTGCTTTCGACAGCAACCGGCGAGCAGGAGAGACTCGAGTTCCGCGTCCGACCGACCGACGCCGGCGACCTGCTCGTCCAGGGCGACGTCCTCGCCGAGCGCGCGCAACTGGAGGCCGAACTCCAGGCCTCCGAGGAGCTCCACCGCGTCACGCTGAACAACATGACCGACACCGTTCTCGTGACGAACGACGCGGGCGAGTTCACCTACGTCTGCCCGAACGTCCACTTCATCTTCGGCTACACCGCCGAGGAGATCTACGACCTCGGCACCATCGACGCACTCCTCGGCGCGGACCTCTTCGACGAGCGCCGGCTGGAATCCGAGACGGTCATCACGAACATCGAGTGCACCGCACCCGACAAGGCCGGCGACGAGCACACCCTCCTCGTCAACGTCCGGAACGTCTCCATCCAGGAGGGTACACGGCTCTACAGCTGTCGCGACATCACCACGCGAAAGCAGCGCGAGCAGGCGCTCACCCAGCTCCACGAGACCAGCCGAGAACTGCTCTACGCCGAAACCACGACCGCGGTCGCCAACCAGGTCGCCCGCGACGCGACCACCGCGCTCACCAACGGCGGGGTCGCCCTCTACCGGCTCGACGACGCCGAGAACACGCTGTATCCCCTCGCCGCGTCCCAGCCAATCTGGGACCACCTCGGCTCGCTCCCCGACGTGACGCTGGACCAGCGCCACCCCATCAGCCGGGCCTACCTCGAGGGCACGACCACCCGACCCGCTGCAACCCCAGACCCGGCCGACTCCGATCGACGGGCGGGCGTCCTGGCGAACCTCACTGGCTACACGGTCGTCCCACTGGGCGAACACGGTGTGTTGCTCGTCGGGGCGGTCGAGGAGGCGGGCCTCGACGGGGTCGACGAGGAGGTCGGCGAGTTGCTCGCGGCGACGACGGAGGCTGCCTTCGACCGCCTTGCCCGGGAGGCGGCGCTTCGCGAGCGAGACGAGGCGCTCCAGGAGCAGAACGACCGCCTCTCGGAGGTGAACCAGGTCAACGAGATCATCCGCGACATCGACAGCGCGCTCGTGGCGGCCGAGACCCGCGAGGAGATCGAGCGCGCCGTCGTCGAGCAACTGACTGCAGAGGGACGGTTCGCGTTCGCGTGGATCGCCGAGTCGACCGCGCGGAACCGGCGGCTGCGACCCCGCGAATGGGCGGCGACGGGCGCCGGCTACCTCGACAGCGTCTCGCTCTCGGTCGATGGCGACGACACCGCCCCGGAGCCGGCCGCACAGGCGCTCCGCGATGGCGCCCTGACCGTCGTGCCCAACGTCGCCGACAGGCTCCACGAGGCGGCGTGGTGCAAGGAGGCCGTCTCGCGGAACTTCGACTCCGTGCTCTCGATTCCGCTGGTCTACGACGGCGTCTCCTTCGGGACGCTGACCGTCTACGACGACGAGCCGTACTCCTTCGGCGAGACGGTCCAGTCGGTGTTCGCCGAGTTCGGCACCACCATCGGCGCCGCCATCAATAGCATCCAGCGCAAGGAGGCCCTCCGCAGCGACTCCGTGTTCCGCCTCGAACACGAGATCCGCGACCCCGCGTCGGTCCTGTTGCGTCTCGCCGAGCGCTTCGACTGTATCCTCACGGTCGAGAGCGAGGTCTCTCGCTCGGACGAGACGACACTCGTGTTCGTGACCGTCGAGGGAGCCTCGCCACAGGCGGTGGTCGAGGAGGCGGCCTCCTACGTCGACGTGACCGCGGCCGAGTGCATCCGCGACGGGGAGGACGAGGGACTGGTGAGCTTCGCCGTCCGCGGCCAGTTCGTGACGGCGCTGCTCGCGAGCCACGGCGCGACCCGTCGACGGCTGGTGGCGACACCCCGGGCCGTCCAGCTCGTCGTCGACGTGCCGGACACGGCCACCATCCGCGCGGTCGACGAGATGCTCTCCCAGCGATTCGCCTCGGTCGACCTCGTCTCCCAGCGCAAGGAGCCACGCCCCATCGAGACCGACGACCGCGACGACGCGGGGCTCACCGACCGCCAGCGCGAGGTCGCACAGGTCGCGTACCACTGCGGGTTCTTCGACGCGGACCGCGACGTGACCGGCCGGGACGTGGCCGACCGCCTCGGCATCTCCCACACCGCCTTCTACGACCACATCAACCGCATCGAGCGCAAACTCTTCGCGGGCCTCGTCGACCGCGACCGACCCCAGCCGGCGGTTGAATAGTCAACCGTCTGTTTCGGTCGGGTGTGGACTATTCAACCTCGTTCGCTTTGTCCGTCCATCCGATAGCAATATTTGCAACTCAATGGTTCGCGACGCACCCGACATCGCAGAGACGACGACCGCCTACGAATGTTTCAGCTGTAGCGCCCGCGTCCGGGACGACTCCTCGCCCGTCGAGTGCCCGGAGTGTGGCGGGACCATGCGCAACTGCGGCACCCCCTTCGAATAATCCGCGCCCATGGCAATGCAGGTTACCGACGACGACCCAGTCGAGGAGCCCGCCCACGAGTCCGCACTCGAGACTGCCCGTCGACAGCTCCGCGAGGCTGCGACCCACGTCGACGTGGACCCGGGCGTCATCGAGCGACTCAGACACCCCACCCGCGTCGTGGAGGTCTCGGTCCCCCTGAAGCGCGACGACGGGACCGTCGAGGTGTTCACCGGGTATCGCGCCCAGCACGACGACGTCCGCGGCCCGTACAAGGGCGGCCTGCGCTACCATCCCGACGTGACGGCCGAGGAGTGCGTCGGGCTCTCGATGTGGATGACGTGGAAATGCGCCGTGATGGACCTCCCCTTCGGCGGCGCCAAGGGTGGCATCGTGGTCAACCCGAAGGACCTCTCCACCGAGGAGAAAGAGCGCCTGACCCGCCGGTTCGCCGAGGAGATCCGCGACGAGGTCGGCCCCAGTCAGGACATCCCCGCGCCCGACATGGGGACCGACGCGAAGACCATGGCGTGGTTCATGGACGCCTACTCGATGCAACAGGGCGAGACCATCCCCGGTGTCGTGACCGGGAAGCCCCCGATAATCGGCGGAAGCTACGGCCGCGAGGAAGCGCCGGGCCGGAGCGTGGCCATCATCGCCCGCGAGGCGATGCGCTACCACGACCTCGATATCTCGGACGCCACCGTCGCCGTCCAGGGCTTCGGGTCGGTCGGTGCCAACGCGGCCCGCCTGCTCGACGACTGGGGCGCGACCGTCGTGGCCGTCAGCGACGTGAACGGCGGCCTCTACGACACGACCGGGCTCGACACCCACGCGGTCCCCTCCCACAGCGAGGAGGCCGAGGGCGTGATGGCACAGGACGCCCCGAACACCATCACGAACGAGGCCCTCCTCGAACTCGACGTGGACGTGCTCATCCCGGCCGCCGTCGGGAACGTCATCACGAGGGACAACGCCGACCGCATCCAGGCCGACATCGTCGTCGAGGGCGCCAACGGCCCGACCACTTCGGGCGCAGATTCCATCCTCGACGAGCGCGGCGTCGCGGTGCTCCCGGACATCCTCGCGAACGCCGGCGGCGTGACCGTCTCGTACTTCGAGTGGCTGCAGGACATCAACCGGCGCCAGTGGTCCGAAGAGCGCGTCGCCAACGAACTCGAGTCCGAGATGCTCTCGGCCTGGGACGACGTCAGGGCCGAGGTCGAGGCCGCCGACGTGAGCTGGCGGGACGCCGCCTACATCGTCGCCCTCGAACGCATCGGGAAGGCCAAGGAAGCCCGCGGCCTCTGGCCCTGAGTCGGGGTCACTCCGCGAACGCCGGAAGGTCGTCCAGCAGGATGGTCGCGGTCCCGTCGACCAGCACCTCGCCGGCCGCGTTCTCGATTCGAGTGGCCAGCCGGTACCTGTCGTCCCCCAGCACCTCCAGGACCTCGCAGGTCGCCCGCGCCGTCTCGCCGATCCTCGCCGGCTGCTTGAACTCCAGCGACTCCGAGAGGTAGATCGACAGCCCGGGGAAACACGCGAGTGCGGCGCTGATGAGCCCAGAGACCAGCGTCCCGTGGACGATGCGGCCCCCGAACCGCGTCTCCGCGGCGAAGGCGTCGCTCAGGTGCAGGGCGTTGGTGTCCCCCGTCGCCTCCGCGAACTTCCGCACGTCAGCCTCGGTCAGTTCCTTCGTGAAGGTCGCACTGTCCCCGACCGCGAGGGTCCCCGGCTCCGTGATGTCGAGTTCGACCGTCCCCTTCGCGCGACCGTAGGGAACCCGCGGGACCGTCACGCCACTGGCGCGCGTCAGGTGCGGGAAGGGCTCGCTGACGAACGTCTCGGGGTCCTTCTCGAAGAGGTCGCGACAGTCGGCCGAGCAGAAGTAGTAGGTCCGGTCATCGAAGCGTGCTGTCTCGGCGTCCGCTTCCTCGACGTTCATCCCGCAGACTGGGTCGATGGGCATGGCAGTGGCCTCCAGATTCCTACCGTCCAGTACGGATTCCAGCCGTATCCCAGTTGCCTCGGAGTCCCCGAGCGCCGCCCCCGTACAGACACTTCGGCACCACCCTTTTCGGGCGCGAGTGAGACATCCAAGACGGCTTATGGCCAACTCCGAGCCCGTGCAGTGTCCGATGTGCGGCTGGACCGGCTCCCAGTCGGACCTGGAGCACAGCGACGACCAGACCGTCTGCCCCGTCTGTCAGGACCCGGCTGCCGGCTAGGGCAGGGTCCCCTCGCAGTCCCGTCGCCAGCGCGACGACGAGTCGGCACGATTTTTGCACCCGACGCAGTCACTCGGCGTATGCTCACGGGTTTCGCACACGAGACGGGGAACCACTGCGGCTCTACCTCCCTGCGCGACGTGTCCGACTTCAACGAGTGGGGGCTCTCCGAACCGCTGTGTTTCGGCATCGGCGCCGGCCTCGGGTTCAGCTACATCGAGCGCGAGGACTCGCCGACGCGGCAGTTCGTCGGCCGGTCCCCCTGGCTCGAGACGGGCTTCTACGACCACCTCGGCATCACCTTCGAGGAACGCGACGGCCAGCCCTTCGACGACGCCTGGACCGACATCCGGACACATCTCGATGCGGGCCGGCCGGTCCTATTGTTCGTCGACATCTACTACCTCGAGTACTTCGACTCGGACGTCCACTTCAGCCCGCACGTCGTCGTCGCCGTCGGCCACGAGGACGACACCGTGTTGCTCGCAGACAGCGAGTTCGACGACGTCCAGCGCCTGCCCCTCGACCAGCTCGCCGACTCGCTCGACTCCGACCACGGCTTCTTCGGGCCGATCCGGAACCACTGGCTCGCGCCGACCGGGGAGGAGCCGACCCGGCCCGTCGCCAACGCCATCCACGACGGCATCGCGCTGACCACGAAGACGATGCTCGAACCCGAGTCGTTCTCGTTCTCGGACGCGAGCACGAGCACGGGCACGCACGGCCTGGCCGGGATGCGTGCGTTCGGGCGCGACCTCCCCGACTGGCAGGCCCTGCCCGACGCGACCTGGTGCACCCGCTTCGCCTACCAGAACGTCGAGAAGCGTGGAACCGGTGGCGGCGCCTTCCGCGGCCTGTTCGCTCCCTTCCTCGACGAGGCAGCCGAGCGAACCGACCTCGTGACCGCGGAACTCGCGGCGGAGGCCCACGAGATCGCGTCGGACTGGTCCGACATCGGCCAGAGCCTCAAACGGGCGGGCCTCGCGGACGAGGAGGACGAGGCCAAGGCGGCCTACGAGGAGGCGGGCGAGCAGGTGCTCGCGGTCGCCGACCGCGAAGAGGAACTCTACCGGACCCTGCGGGACCGGCTCTGACTAGCTCGCCCGGTCGCCCTCGCCGGTGTCGAGGTCGAGGGCCGCGTACAGTTCGCGGACACGGTCGCGGACCACCGCGATGATGTCCTCCATCCCCGCCCCGCCCTCGTCGTGCTCGTCGTCCGGGTGGCCGTAGTAGTACGGTTTCGCCGGCTGGAGTTCGTCGATGAGCTTGATGTTGACCACCGCGCCCGCGAGCAGGGCCGCCGCGAGCAGCCAGGGCGGGAGCACGATGACCAGCAGGACAGTCAGGGGGCCGTACGCGAAGAACGAGAGCAGTTTGAACTCCGGGCGCTCGACCGGGATGTTCTGGGTGTAGGCGTACAGCCCGTACACGCCGACGACGAGGCCGACGTCGAGGTAGAGGCCGACGAAGACGTCGGTCGACCCCGACGCGACGACGTGGACGAACAGCGCCATCGCGCCGGTGAACGGGGTGACCCGGCTGACGTAGGTCTTCTCGATGAGGATGCCGGCAACCACCAGCAGCAACTGCAGGAGTGGCAACGCGAGCCATCGGGGCAGGTTCTCGGCGACGAACAGTGGGTCCATTGGGAGACGGTGGGTCGACCGGGGGGTCGTTGCCTCGTAGTCCACGGTACTAGACTATCAAGATTGTTGCCGTTTCGGCGATTCAGCCCGTCTCAGACCCGGTTCTGCGTGCCGTGGTGTTCGCGGACCCGGACTATCCTGGAGGGGAAGGGAGGTGCTGGTCTGGCGTGGCTGGTCCGGAGAGCCGGTAGGGGGCTCCCCGGTATCAGCCCCGACCGGTGTGGCAACCTGTACGTCAATGTACAGTCGACCACATTCGGATTCAGCACACCGCTGTCGTGCGGTTCTATCACATCAGGTAGCCTAGGTTTGACAAACGTCAACAGTATACTTTTTAACCTTCCGGTCGTTATAGGTCGGTAACATGAACAGGCGGCACCTGCTCGGCGCCATCGCCACCAGCGTGCCGCTCGTCAGTGGCTGCCTGACGACCGTCGAGGCACCACCGGCGAAGGACGTCGGGAGCTACCGGCGACTCCTCGACCGCGACAACTTCGTCGACGACCCCGAGCAGATGGACCGCACGGCCGAGCAGGTCCCCTTCGTCTCCCTCAAGGCCGCACCGTCGCCCCCCGAGACACTGGTCCCCTCGGCACGCGCGCTCGGCGAGGCGGAGACGACGGCCGGCACCAACTCCACGAACACCACGAACTCGACGGCCCCGTCACCCGCAGAGACCTCGACCCCAGAACCCGTTCCTCCCCGCGAGGCCGACGACGGCCGGCTCACCGTGACCGACGAGTACTGGCAGACACGTACCCACGTCAGCGAGTACGGCATCGACTCGGTCTCGGTCGACGTCTACCCCAACCAGCCCGCGATGAACAGCGAGGTCGCGAAGGTCTGGGTCGGGGCGTTCGTCTACCCGCGCAAGAAGTTCGTCGCCGAGGCCACGAGCGAAAGGTTCGTCCGCTCGGAGGGCGAGACGACCGTCTCCGTCGACATCAACCTCGACACCGCCCCCCGGAACGAACGCCTGCACTACGTGGCCGTCCTCCTCCCCGACGACGCCGACATCCGGACCGTCGCCGAGAGCCGCACCGAGTTCGTCATGGAGACCGACCCGTTCGTCATCTACCCGGACGACGACCGCATCCGTCGCGCCCCCCGGACCGAGAACCACCCGCAGGCGGCCAACGAACGGTTCTCGCGCTATCCCATCGAGGGCGCGTACCTGTTGACACTCACCGGGCGGACCGCCGGCCGGAGCTGGTCGGTGAGCTTCCTCGCGTTCAAGTCCGCCTTCGACCGCGCGAGTGCACGGCCCCGGGGGCGGTCCAGACACGAGTACGTCAAGTACGAACTCCTGCAGGGGGTCGCACCCGAACTCGCCAGCCTCCTCGTCACCGAGGCCGACAACCACGGTATCACCGACCCGTTCCAGCAGGTCGAGTTCGCCATCGACTTCGTCCAGGCGCTCCCCTACGTCTCCGACGACGTGAGCATGGGGTACGACGACTACACCAAGTTCGCCCTGGAGACGCTCGTCTCCCTCGAGGGCGACTGCGAGGACACGGCCATCCTCCTCGCGAGCATCCTCGAGGCCGACCCGTTCGGCTACGACGCCGTCCTCATCCAGCCGCCCGGCCACATGGCCGTCGGCCTCTGGTATCAGCACGGTGATGCCTACAAGTACCGCCTCGACGGGCGGGAGTACGCCTACATCGAGACGACGGGAACCGGCTGGGGCGTCGGCGACATCCCCGACCAGTACGCAGGCGAGCCGGTGAACTGGTACCAGGTGTAACCGCCCCGACAGCTGGGCAGGCACCACGGCCGCAGCCCCGTCTCCTGTAATCTATCGTATGAGACAGGTTTAACCGACACCACCGCCAGTCCAAAATATGGGAACATCGGGGTCTGGGGCGAGCGACGGGCTCACAACAACCCTCGAGTGGTTCGTATCGGACGACGCGAACACCCCTCGAACGGTCGAGGAGGTCGCAGCGTCGCTGGACTGTTCACCTGAGACGGCCAGAGAGCGGCTCGAATCCCTGGAGCGTCGCGGCGACCTCGATTCGAAGGTCGTCGGTGAGGAGACGCGCCTCTGGTGGCGGCCCCCGGACGACCAGGGCCGGACCTGGGACCGCCACCGGAAGATCCTCGAGACGATGCAGGACGGCGTCTACGCGGTCGACCCGGACGGCTACTTCACGATGGTCAACGACGCCTACGTCGAGTTGACCGGGTACAGCCGTTCGGAACTCCTCGGGTCGCACGCCTCGAAGGTGGTCGACGAGGAGACCATCGAGCGAGCGAACGACCGGGAGACGGACCTCCGGGCCGGGACGAAGGAGACGGCGATGATAACGGCCGACATCAACACCGCGAGCGGCGAGACCGTCCAGGCCGAGGCGACCTTCTCGCTCCTGTCGGACACGGACGGCGTCTACGAGCGCGTCGGCGTGGTCAGGGACGTGAGCGCCCGCATCGAACGCGAGCGCGAGCTCGAACAGTACGAACGCATCGTCGAGACGGTCGACGACGGCGTCTACGCGGTCGACGACGATGGTCGGTTCATCCTCGCCAACCGGGCCTTCTGTGAGATGACCGGCTGGGACCGCGACGAACTCCTGGGCCGACACGCCGCAGCAGTCTACGACGACGAGCTGACCCCCGAGGTCGAGGAACTCGAAGCGCAGATCCACCGGGGCGAACAGGAGACGGCGACGCTGGAGCTGGAACTCCACACGAGCGACGGCGACCGGGTCCCGGTCGAGAGTCGGTTCCAGGAGTTCCCGACGGGAGACGGTCAAGGCCGGTGTGGCATCGTCCGAGACATCACCAGACGGAAGCGAGAAGAGAACCAGCTGCGGACGCTGAATGAGACGGCGAAGGCCTTCCTGCGAGCGACGACGAAAGAGGAGGTCAGCGAGGTCATCGTCGAGGCGGCCGTCAACGTCCTCGACGTCCCCGGCGTCGGCGTCTACCGCTACGACGAGTGCAGCGACGAACTCTACCCCGGTATGGCGTCGATGGCGGAAGGACTCATGCGAGATTCGCTCCCCCGGATCCCGGCCGACGACAGCACCCTCACCGGCCACGTGTTCGAGGGCGGCGAGCCACGGCGGTTCGAGAACATCCTCGACGTCGAGTACAACGACGCGTCGACCGAGGAGACCGAGATGCGAGGCGGCGTGTTCGTCCCGATGGGCGACCACGGCGTCCTCATCTGTGGCTCCCGGGAGGTCGACGCCTTCGACGAGCACCTCCAGCACCTGATCGAACTCCTCGCCGCGAACGCCGAGGCCGCCTACGAGAGCGTCGAGCGGGAACGCGAGTTGCACGAGTACGAACGCATCGTCGAGACGGTCGACGACGGCGTCTACGTCCTCGACGAAGCGGCCCGCTTCCAGCGCGTGAACGACGCGATGGTGTCGATGACGCGGTTCGACCGGGCCGAACTGCTCGGCAGTCACGCCTCGCTCGTCTTCGGCGAGAAGTTCGACGACATCGACGCCGAAGCCCACGACCTGTTCGAGGACGACGGACAGGACGTGGCCGTATTCGAAGAGCGCCTCCACACAGCCGAGCAGGCGACGATCACCGTCGAGAGCCGGTTCAAGCAGTTCGATGTCGAGGGCGGCCGCGGCCGCGTCGGGGTCGTCCGCGACATCACCGACCGCAAGGAGTACGAGGAGGACCTCGAGACGCGGGCTCGACAGCAGGAGGCCGTCTCGCGGCTGGGTCGATACGCGCTCGAGCAGCCGGACCTCGACGACCTGTTCCAGATGGCGAGCGACCTCGTCACCGACGTCCTCGACGTGGACTACTGCAAGGTGCTCGACCTCGACGAGGACGCGGAGGAACTCCTGTTGCGACAGGGCGTCGGCTGGCGCGACGGCATCGTCGGCGAGGCGACCGTCTCGGCCGTCGAAGACGATTCACAGGCGTCGTACACCCTGCGCACGAGCGGCCCCGTCGTGGTCGAGGACATGGCGACAGAGACGCGGTTCTCGGGCCCGGACCTGCTCACCTCCCACGACGTCTCCAGCGGCATCAGCACCGTTATCGGTCCCTACGACGACCCGTGGGGCATCCTCGGGACCCACGATACGGAACAACGCTCGTACGGCGACGAGGACGTGACGTTCGTCCAGAGCGTCTCGGCGCTGCTCGCGACCGCCATCGAGCGCCATACCTACCGGCAGGAGCGCGAGGAGATGGTCGACGCCCTGGCGGAGTCGAACGAACGCCTCGAACACTTCGCGTACATCACCTCCCACGACCTCCAGGAACCGCTCCGGATGGTCTCGAACTACCTCCAGCTCGTCGAGTCGCGCTACGCCGACGACCTCGACGAGGACGGCCAGGAGTTCATCGAGTTCGCCGTCGACGGCGCGAACCGGATGCGCGACATGGTCGACGACCTGCTGGCGTACTCGCGCATCGACACCGAGGCGGAGTCGTTCGAGCCCACGGATACCGAGGCGGTCGTCGACCGGGCACTCCAGAACCTCGAGATGCAGATACAGGACGAGGACGCGACGGTGACCGTCGGCTCGTTACCCACCGTGCAGGCCGACGCGAACCAGCTCGAACAGGTGTTCCAGAACCTCGTCTCGAACGCACTGAAGTACCGACACGACGAACGGGACCCGGAGGTGACCATCGATGCCAGCCGCGAGGGGGACGAGTGGGTGTTCGCCGTCGAGGACAACGGCATCGGCATCGACCCCGACATGCACGACAGAATATTCGAGGTGTTCGAGCGACTCCACACGCACGACGAGTATTCGGGCACCGGAATCGGGCTGGCGCTGTGCCAGCGCATCATCGACCGGCACGATGGCCAGATCTGGGTCGAGTCCGACCGGGACGAGGGCTCGACGTTCAAGTTCACCATCCCGGCCGACGGAGATCTTCAATGAATCATCAAGACAGCGACCCGATCGACATCCTGCTCGTAGAAGACAACCCCGGCGACGTTCGCCTGACACAGGAGGCGTTCAAGGAGGGGAAGATCAACAACGAACTCCACGTCGTCAACGACGGCGAGGCGGCACTGGACTACCTTTACCAGCGTGGGGACTACGCCGACGCGGTGCCCCCAGAACTCGTCCTCCTCGACCTCAACCTCCCGCGGGTGGACGGACTGGAGGTCCTCGAAGAGGTCAAGTCGGACCCCACTCTCAGCCAGATACCCGTCGTCATCCTCACGAGCTCCGAAGCCGAGGAGGACATCGTCAAGAGCTACGAGAACCACACGAACGCATACCTGACCAAGCCGGTCAGTCCCGACGACTTCGTCGAACTGGTCAGGACGCTGGAGGAGTTCTGGTTCGAACTGGTGAAACTCCCACCGACAGACGACTGATATCCACTCACACGACACGCACATGAAAGGCCACGACTCGCTCACGCTATTGCTCATCGAGGACAGCGCCGGCGACGCGCGCTACATCCAGGAACTGCTGCACGACGCCACGGAACTCGAGGTCCGTGCGAACGATGCGGGGAGACCGGACGACCCCGACAAGACCGTCACTGCCGACGACTGGGGTCCGACCCTGCAACACGAGACTCGGCTGCAGGACGGCCTCGACCGACTCGACGACGACCCGCCCGACGCGGTCCTCCTCGACCTCAACCTCCCCGACAGCAGGGGCCTCGAGACGGTAGATGGCGTCAGGGAATACGACGAGACCGTTCCCATCGTCGTGCTCACCGGCGTCCAGGACCGCGACGTCGGGATGGAGGCACTCAAGCGCGGCGCCGAGGAGTACCTCGTCAAGGGCGAGATCAACGCCAGCCTGCTCGTGCGCTCGGTCCATCACGCCATCGAGCGACGGGCCCAGGAGCGAGAACTCGAACAGCAACGCGACCGGCTGGCGACCCTGAACTCCCTGAACGAACTCGTCCACGAGATCTCCCACCTTGCCATCGGCTCGACAACCCGGGAGGAGGTCGAGTCCCTCGCCTGCGAACACCTCGCGGCGGCGGACCTCTACGACTCCGCCTGGTTCGCCGAGGCTGGCGGGACAGACGACGTGGTCACCGCCCGCGCCCAGGCTGGCATCGACCGTGCACCAGCCGAAACGCTGGCCGACGAGGCGGCACCCACCCGCGACGACGACCCGGTCCACCCGATATTCGAGGCCATCCGGAGCCGAAGCGTCTCTGTCGCACAGGACGTCCAGGGCGGGAACCCCTGGGAGGAGCGTGTCCGAGAGGCGGGCGTGCGGGCCGTCGCGGCCATCCCCGTCGTCCACGAGGAGACCGCCTACGGGGTGGTGGTCCTCCGGGCCAGCGCCTCCGACGCGTTCGATTCGAAAGAACGGCAGGTCATCGGTCGTCTCGGTGAGGTCCTCGGGCACGCCATCAACGCCATCAACCGGAAACAGGCGCTGCTGGGCGAGGAGGTCGTCGAACTCCAGGTACAGATTCCGAGCGTCCTCGACCAGATCGACGTGGCACTCCCACCCGGGGAGTCGATCACCATCGACCGGACCATCCCCCTCGGCGACGGCGAGTTCCTCCAGTACGGGACCGTCCCGGCCGACGGCGTCGAGGTGCTCCACGAGCTGGTCGACCGGTTCGACCACCACGAGGCGGTCGAGATCGACGACCCGAAGGCCGAGACCTCGCGCTTCGAGTTGCGCCTCAGCGAACCCCCGGTCATCTGGACCGTCGCCGAGATGGGCGGTCGCATCGCCCGGTTCACCATCGAAGACGGGCACTTCGACATCACCATCCACCTGCCACCGGGCTCGGATACCCGGCGCGTCCTCGACGTGTTCAAAGCGGAGTACCCGGACACGACCGTCGTCGCGAACAGGAAGACGACGCGAGACAGCGACCCGGCCCAGTCACTCTCGTCCGTCGTCTCCGACGAGTTGACCGAGAAACAGCGTGCCGCGCTCGAGGCCGCGTTCTTCTCCGGGTTCTTCGAATCGCCGCGCGAGAACTCCGGCGTCGACATCGCCGAGTCCCTCGACATCTCCCCCTCCACGTTCCATCACCACATCCGCGCCGGCGAACGCAAGTTACTCCGGACGCTCGTCGAACGCTCGTAGCGCATCCAAAATTTGGCATGCCCAGAATTAGGGGGAGCAGAGAGTACCACGGAGTAACAACTGTGGACCGGAAGCTCTCGAAGTTACGCGACAGTCTCGACCGGGTCCTCACCGGGTTCAACGAGACAGCCGACCCTCCCGACGCGAGCCCCGAACAACCAGCCCAGCCGCTCGAGGAACCGGCTGGAACCTCCGGGGTACGACACCAGGAGTTCTTCGATCGATTCGAGCCCGAGACCCTCGAGACGCCGAACGACGTCACGCAGGAACTCGGTCTGCTGCCCGAGCAGTTCGTCACCGAGTTGCTCCGTGCTCACGGCGGCAAGATGCGTCAGCAAGCGTTCTACGAGCACACGGCATGGTCGAGTTCCTCGCTCAGCCGACTCCTCAAACGGATGGAGCGCGAGGACTCGGTCGTCCGCATCAGGGCCGGCCGTGAGAAGGTCGTCTACCTGCCAGGGACCGTCCCTGACCACGTGGAGTGACTGCAACGGCGAGAAGTTGACTGTCGCGTGCCGGCCGGATTCGCGTACGACTGGTCAGACGTGTGAGTGCCTGTTCTTCCTGTACTGACGGTTCTCGACGCAAGTAGCGCGTCGGCTGCCAACGTGTGCTTCGCGAAGGCTGGGGTTCACACTGCCCGCCTGATTTTATATCGCGACATACGGTGTATACCTACTCCTCGCGGGCCTCGATGATCTCCTCGATGAGCGCGTCGGTGTCCGATGCCGCCACACGGAACACCGCGTCGTAGAACTCGCGCCCGGTCAGGCTCCGGACGTCGTGTTCGGTCCGGAGCTGGGCGTCGACCAGAGCCTGGGCGTCCTCCAGTCGCTCGATGGTCGGCTCGCGCACGTACACCGTCTTCTTCTTCGTCGCGTCGAAGGGGAACGCGGACGGGTCCGTCTCTTCTTCCTGCTCCTCGTCTTCACCCGTGGATTCAGCCTCGGATTCCGTATCCTCGGTCGTCGACGCCGAATCGGCCGTAGGCTCGGTTGATTCGGTCGATTCGGTCGACTGGGTCGGCTCCGAGTCGGCATCGGGAGCCACCTCGTCCGGTTCCTCGACCTCCTCCTCACCCTCGACGGCCTCGCTCAGGCCTGCGAACCGGTTGTCGTCAGGCATCTGCGACACCTCCGTCCTCGACGACACCGGCCAGTTCGTCCAGCCGCCCGAGCATGTCGTTCTCGGGGTCGTACTCCGCGAGGGGGAGCCCCTCGCGCCAGGAGCGCCGGAACGCGATGCGTTCGCGGATGCCCGGCCCCGGGGATTCGGGGTCGTCGAAGTGTGCAGACCGGCCGAACGTGGGGAGGAACTCGCCGAACTGGGACTCCTCCAGGTCGGTGATGATGCGCTTCTCCTCGTTGGTCCCGGACGTCGCGTTCGGGACGATGGCGAGGATGTCGAGGTCGATCTCCTGGCGGATGGGGACGATCTGCTGTTTGAACATGCGCTCGAACCCACTCACGCTCGGTTCGCTCATCCGGAGCGGGACGATGACGTGCTGGCTCGCGATGAGCGAGGCGTCCGAGAGCGGCCCGAGGTTCGGGGGCGAGTCGATGACGATGTAGTCGTACTCGTCACCGAGCAGTGGTTCGATTATCTTGTTCCGGATCCAGAGCTCGCCGAAGGTCGCACTCCGGATGGTGTTCTCGACCCCGTCGAGGTCCTCGTTCGCGGGCAACACGTCGAGGGTGTCCGTCGTCCGGATGATGTCACCCAGGGTGGCATCGCCATCGTCGACGAGGACGTCCCCGATGTGGGTCTCCGCGGTGTAGGCGTCTGCCAGTCCGACGCCTTCCGTCGCGTTCCCCTGCTGGTCGAGGTCGACGAGCAGGACGTCGTGCCCCCGGTTCGCGAGTCGCTCCGCGAGGTTGATGGCTATCGTCGTCTTCCCGACGCCGCCTTTCTGTAGGGCGACGCTTACCGCGCGTGGTGTGCTCATGGTCGTGGATGTGTACACTGTGTAGACGGTTCGCACCGCCTGCGGCGCGAGACGGCCCAGGACGCCGAAACGGTGTAGACGTTCTACACCGTGTGGGCCGTGCAGGCGGTGCGGGCGTTCCGCACGGTCAGTACCGTCTCCACCCGACGACTTAACGGTATCGCTGACAGTTCAGACAGTCTACGAGGTCCACGATGTGTAGACAGTGTAGACAGAGTCTCCGGCGAGGTAATCGCGGGTGTCCCCATCTGTAAGGGCGGGGAGAGCGTGTGGGAAGTGTGAACTGTCTAAACCGTGCACACCTTTCCGTTCAAATGGGACGACCGTGGGAGTTGGAACTCGGTGACTGTCGAAACTGTCCGGGCAGTGTACGAAGGGTATACAGTGTAGACGGTGTGACGGATCCCAGAACGGGTGAGCCGTCTCGACAGCGTGGGCCGCGGATACAGTCTGAGCGGCGCGGATTGTGTACAAAGTCTATACTGTGTACACATTTTGCACAGTTCGAGAGTTCCAGCCCCAGCTCACCGTCATCGAGGTCCAGGCATCGTGCACACTGCGTACTGTCGAGACTGTCAGCACAGTCCAGACATTGTACGACGTGTAAACTGCATCCACGATCTTCTGGTGCAATCTGAGTGCAAGGAGTAGAAAGTGGAGAAGAGACACTTACAGGAATGTTTAGACGGTCTACACATTTTAATATAGTAGCTACAGCCATAAAAGCCAGAATCTCCTGTTCAGACCCATTCTATTTCCAGACTTTGTAGACAGTTTAGACTGTGTGCTCTCGAATGATAGTTATTCAGGCGTTCATCCGCGGATTGGAAAGTGTGGGCTGTGTAGGCGGTGTAGACTGCCGAAACTGCCAGGGGCAGCTGTACATTCTACGCATCGCGTGCAGTTCAGACCGTACGGACTGCCCAGGAATTGCACACTGTGTAGACTGTGTGGACGTCCTGCACTTCTCCAACCTCGTGGACCGTAGTGACTGTCTCGACCGTCGAGACTGCTGAGGCGGTGCGCACTGTCGACCCAGTTCGGACTGTCTGTGCTGTTTACTGTGTCAACAGTATAGACATCCTACACAGTGTAGACAGTACACACATCGTGTCCTCAACCAGCTGGAGATCGACACAAACGCTGTCCAGACAGCCAAAACATCTGAAACCGTGTACACGGTGTAAACATTGTACACTGTATTCACAGTTGAGTAGTGAACCAGAAGAGAAAGAGCCGAGGGAAGTAGACACAGTCCCAGAGGTTCAGACCGTGCACAATTCGTGGACTTCGTACAATGTGTGCACATTCAGAACTTCCCGTGGGTGAAGATCCCAGAACGGTCGCCCTTCGGGCCTGATAGCGCCCGAGCCGCGCAGAATTCGAACAGTTCACACAGTGTAGAATGTTCGCACAGCCTACACAGCCAACAGTAGGGGGCGGCGACTCACTCGCGATCCACACGAGATTCGAGTTCTCGTTCGAGTTCGTCGGTGGTCGTCGAGAGCCCCTCGCTGACACGGACGGGATACGATTCAGATTGCTCGATTGCGCGGACGTTCTCGGGGAACCGCCGGACCGATTCGAGTGCCACATCCCGGCTCTCGTCGAGCGTCGGAAGGTCGGCGACGATGCGACCACCTTCGACCACGGGCTGGAGCAGTTCCTGTCCCGGCAGTTCTTCATCGCGCACGCCGAGGACGTCCTCGACAGGCGACCCATCACGGGTGACGCGACGAACGCTCTTCGCCCCGGGATACGTGACCTTCCCGGGGGAGAGTTTCATCGTGGGCGCCATCTCCCCGTCCTCCTCGACGGCGACGAGCTTGTACACGGCATCGAGCGACGACTGGTCCGCACTCGTGACGAGTTTCGTCCCTGGGCCGAAGCCCGCTGCAACCCCGCCACTGGTCAGGAAGTCGCGTATCTTGAACTCGTCCATCCCGGAGGAGACGAAGATATCGGCATCGCCCACGATGTCGGCGACCTCCTTCGAGAGCGCGACGAGGTCACCCGAGTCCAGTCGGACCCCGTCGAGGGGGACCCCGTGTTCTTCGGCGACCTCGACGGCGAGGCGTGCACCCGCGACCGTGTCGTAGGTATCGACGAGCAGGGTGCTCTCCTCGCCGTACTCGGCGACGAATGCCTCGAACGCCTCGCGTTCGGTCTGGAAGCTCTGCACCCACGAGTGCGCCATCGTCCCGAACACCGGGATGTCGAAGGCCTCACCCGCGGCGTCGTTCGAGGTACCCGTGAACCCACCGAGGTAGGCCGTTCTGGCGGCTTTCAGCCCCGCATCCGTCCCGTGCGCCCGACGGGAGCCGAAGTCGACCAGCGACTGGTCCTCGCCGAACCGGTCGACCACGTCGCGCATCCGCCGCGCCTTCGTGGCGACGAGGGTCTGGAAACTGACCTGGTTGATGAGCGCGGTCTCGAGGAGCTGCGCCTCGAAGATGGGCGCGGTGACCTCGAGCAGGGGCTCGTTCGGGAACACCGGCGTCCCCTCGGGGACGGCGCGAATCTCCCCCGAGAAGGAGAACTCGCGGAGACGCTCGAGGAAGTCCTCGGAGAAGCCCTCGGTCTCGAGGTGTGCGAGGGCACGCTCGCCGAACGCCAGGGTATCGACGTAGTGCAGCGCCTGTTCGAGGCCGGCCGCGATGGCGTACCCGCGCTGGTCGGGCAAGTCCCGGAAGAAGAGGCTGAACGTCGCCTCCGGGTCGTGGCCCTGCGAGTGGTACCCCTGCAGCATCGTCAGTTCGTACCGGTCCGTGAACAGGGGGAGGTTCTCGGGCGTGACGTACCCGAAATTCGTCGGCGGCATCGTACAGGAACTACTCAGGCCGGGCCTATAGCCTCAGCCCGGAGCCCTCAACGTCCCCGTGTGGACCCGCCCGGAACGGTAATCATCAAAGCCACGATGAAAGTTTAGTAGTTCGACACGATACGGACGATAGAGGTCGAGAAACACTGTCCGAACACCACGCCCGACCGGAGCCGCGATTCGACCCGACACGAGAGCCCATCGAGTTCGCGCCCCCACCGACGGAGACCATCGCACAGACGCCCTGGCCGGAGCCACAGCGCCGGAAGTGGAGGCGGCGCCTGCCCGCAGTCGACGAGACAGGCCCGGTATCTGCAGCGGTCTCGACCGTCCTCATCTCGGGACCGGTCGGGACCGGGAAGCGACGGCTCGCGAGGGCAGCCATCGGGACACTCCACGTCCCCTATCTGCACGTGACACCCGGGACGCTGGCGTCCGACCGCGACACGTCTGCGATCCTCGAGGACCTCTTCGAGGCGGCCAGTCGGGCACAGCCCTGTGCGTTGCTCCTCGACGGCCTCGACAGACTCACCAGCGCCGCCGAGCCGACGACGGCGCTGTCCATCGAACGCCGACTCGCGAGCATCGCCGAGGACCCGACGAGAGAGGTGTTCGTGTTCGCGACCGTCTCCCACCTCGACGAGCTCAACACCTCACTGCGACGACCCGGCGTGTTCGACCAGCTCTGGCCGGTCCACGCGCCGAATCTGGCCCACCGGTGCGCCATCGTCCGCGAGACGTTCGAGGCAGCTGGCACACACACTGGCTTCTCGGACGCAGTGGTCGAGGAGACGTTACGGGGGTTCGACCGCGTCTCCGCGGCCGACATCCGTGCTGTCGCCCGGCGAGCGATGCACCGTGCCCAGTCCCGCGAGGACGGTGACGGGGTCGTCCATCGAGAGGACCTCCAGCGGGCCGTGAACGGCCTGCGGGTCGAACTCGAACCAGCGTACCCGGCCGAGGAGCAGTCCTTCGCCATGGAGTACGCCGACTCGGCGTACACGCACGACGCCAACCTCCGCTTCCAGTACGACGACGAGGACGCGGAGGCGACCGTCTTCGACTTCGGGGGCGACGAGACCGACCCGTCCGAGCTCCAGGAGCGCCTGACCAAGCAGGTGTCGACCCCCGACGTCGGCTACGACGACGTGGGCGGGCTCGAGGAGGCGAAACGGGAACTCCGTGAGGCTATCGAGTGGCCCCGCAACCACCCGCACCTGTGCGACCAGATGGCCATCGACACCGCTCGCGGGGTCCTGTTGCACGGGCCACCCGGGAACGGCAAGACGTTGCTGGCGAAGGCCATCGCGAACGAGACCGACAGTAGCTTCCTCTCGGTGAAGGGCCCCGAGGTGATGGACAAGTGGGTCGGCGAGTCACAGAAGTTCGTCGCACAGGTGTTCGAGGTCGCCAGCGAGAACGCCCCCGCGGTGGTCTTCATCGACGAGATCGACTCCATCGCGACGCATCGCGGCGACCAGGGTGGCGACACCGTTACCGACCGCGTCGTGAACCAGCTCCTGCTCGAACTCGACGGGCTCGAGGGGCTCTCGGACGTGGTCGTCGTCGGGGCGACGAACCGACTGGACATGATCGACGAGGCGCTGTTGCGCCCGGGCCGGTTCGGCCTCCACCTGCACGTCCCGAAACCCGACGAGGCGACTCGCCGCGACATCTTCGCGGTCCATACCCGCGACCGACCGACGGCCGACGCGGTCACGCTGGACTGGCTCGTCGGCAACACGGACGACGACTTCTCGGGCGCCGACGTCGCAGCGGTCTGTGAGAGCGCGGCCAGGAACGCGATGCGGCGCCACCTCGACGGTGACGCCAACCAGTACACCCAGCACACCCCCAGAATCACGCGGGACGACTTCGCCACCGCCTTCGCGGACCGGGAGGACGAGACGGATTCGGTCGGCGCTGCCTTCCAGTAGGGCACGAGAGAGGCGGCCCTCTCTTCCCGACCTACTGCTCCCAGGCCCGTTCGACCGCAGTTTGCGCGTCCGAGACGGCTCCCGCGACGGCGAACGTCAGCGGGTCGTCGCCGACGCGCTCGACCACATCGTTCCCTTCGAGGTGAGCGAGGTGGGCGAACGCCTCCCCAGCGCCGAACTTGACGTGGTAGCCGCGCATCTCTCCGAAGAGGTCGGTCGCCACGTCCCAGGGCGTCAGCGGGCCGCGTTCCTCCTCGCTCACGAGCACGTCGAGGACCCGTACGCCGCGTTCTCTGTGGTGAGCGCGCAGTTCCGCGGTGCGCGCCGAGAGGTCGAACGCCCCGCCGTGGCCGGGGTGGGCCGTGTCGACCCGGGCATCCAATCGGGAGAGCGTCTCCCGATACGCCGCGAGTGGGTCGGACTGTCTGGTGTCGCCGCCGCCGACGTTGGGCGTCACGGTCCGGAGGACCGCGTCACCGACGAATCCCTCGTCGTCCAGAACGAAGGCCGCGTGGCCCGCGGTGTGGCCCGGCGAGTGGACCACCTCGACGCCCTCGACCGTCTCCCCGTCGGCGAGTTCGCGAACCGGGACGGTGTCGGGGAGAGGGGAGCGCGAATCGAACTCGACCAGTGGGTCGGTTCTGTCCTGCGGGACGCCCCACCGTGCCAGCGTCTCTGCGTCCCGGTCGAGTCTGCGCTGGCGGGCCGCGCGGTAGTCGCCGAGCAACGGCGCGTCGCGGTCGTGCATCGCGAGGGTCGCCTCGGCCTCGCTCGCCAGTCGTGGAGCTGCCCCGGTGTGGTCGGCGTGCCAGTGCGTGACCAGCACGTGCTCGACGTCGGTGAGTGCCAGCCCCGCGTCTTCGACGCCATCGCGGAGGCGTCGCCACGTCTCCTCCCCGGGCGGGCCGGGGTCGATGAGGACGCCACGGTCGGCCAGCAGGTAGGCGCTGTTGCCACCTTCGGGGCTCCCACTCGAGTCGGTCGACACCGGGATACGTCGCACGTCGGGCATTCGGTCGTACGTGGGGACGGTGGACCAAAACGTGTTCCGCCCAGAGAGGGACGTGAGATGAGACCATCCCACAGGCCACCACAAGGCCCTTCTGCCGACCCCGAAATCCACCGGACATGGACACACAACTCGAATCGGTCCTCGCCGCCGCGTTCCCGGACCGGACCGTCGACGAGGTCGGTGGGACGGGCCCCTCCTGGAACGAGCGGAACCGGACCGTCCACGTCGAGTTCGCGGACGCACCACCGGTGTTCGTGAAGTACGCGACCGACGGGAGCCCCACGCGAATCACCCGTGAACGGGCAGCCATGACCTACGTCGGGGCGAACACGGCGGTCCCCGTCGCGACGGTCGTGGCCAGTGACATCGACCACGAAGTACCATATCTGGCGACGCGACCGATGGCCGGCGAGAACTACCTCAAGGCGTGGATGGACGGCGACGAGGCAGCCCACGAGGCGCTTGTCCGGGACCTCGGCGAGACCCTCGCCCGCATCCACTCGCTCCGCTTCCACGAGCACGGACTCCTCTGCGGGGGCGACGAGACCACGCTCGACCTCGACGTCGACCCCTGGAGCGAGGTACTGGTCGCGACCATCGAGGACTCCCGTGACCTCGCCCCCTCCGACCGGTTCGACCACTACTTCGACGAGGTCATCGCGAAGGTCCGGGCGAACGCGGCCCTGCTGGACGACGCACCCGCCGCCCTGCTCCACGGTGACCCCGCGAAGCCGAACTGCTACTGCACCGAGTCCGGCCTCGGCATGCTCGACTGGGAGATCGCCCACGTCGGCGACCCGGCACGCGACCTCTACCGCGCCCGGGCACAGCAACTCGACTCGTTCTGGGTGGAGACGCCGGAAGACCTCGTCACGGCGCTCTACGACGGCTACCGCGAACAGGCGGGCGGTCTCCCGGACGGCTACCACGAGCGTGAGCCGATATACCGGGCGGTCTGGCTGCTCGGCACCGCCGGGTTCTACGAGAACATGTCCGAGTTCGCCGACGAACCAGCAGAGGAGTTCGCCGAGATGGTCGACGCGGAGATGCAGCGGCGGCTGGCCGACATCTGAGCCAGAATTCTCGAGCCCTGTCGGGGTCAGGCCGACGGGAGGTTCTCGCGCTCTGCGTCCTCCGCGGCCGCCCGGTGCGGGAAGCAGTCCTCGCAGAAGAACGCGTTCTTCAACTGGCGTGCCGTCTCGAAGGGGACCAGTTCGTACTCGCGCTGGTGCTCGACCGAGACGTTGTCCGCGTCGTGGATCTCCCAGTAGTCGTCGCGCGGTTCGAGGAACACGGGTTTGAGGGCATCGACGGTGCGCATGTCGCCGGAAGCTAGGTTCCCCAGCCGCAAGTCGTCGTCCTTGAGATTCCGACGAGCGTCGAGTTCAGGCTGGCGTACGCCCGGGTCAGTCCGAGTCACCCGGTCTGCGGGCGGTGAAGAACCCGATGATACCGATAACGAGGCCGACGTAGATGCCGAAGTAGGGAACTGGCATGATAGACCCACTGTCGGGTATCGAACCCAGCATCAACCCGTAGATGACGAGGTCGTGGACCATGACGAACCCGCTCGCGAGTATGATCGTGATACCGAGCAGTTGCGTTCGATTGGTGGGCACGTTCGCCGACTCGAAGTGTCCGTAAAAAGTACTTTCTGGTTCCGGACTCACGCGAACTCGACGCACTCGGAGACGCACTCCTCCTTCAGCGGGTCGCCGCCGAGCACCTGCTCGCGCCGCGAGCCACTCCGGAAGACGGTGACGCCTTTCACGCCGAGCTGGCGGGCCTGCTCGTAGATGGCCCGGACGTCGGCAGCCGTGGCCTCCTCGGGCAGGTTCACTGTCTTGCTGACCGCGTTGTCGGTGTGGCGCTGGAAGGCAGCCTGTATCTCGAGGTGACGGGTCGCCGGCACGTCGTGGGCGGTCTGGAAGAGCTCGCGAACGTCGGCTGGAACCGCCGCCACGTCCTGTATCGAGGTCCGCCCCCGCACCGCTTCGAGGAGGTCGTCGGTGTCGAGCCCACGCTCCCGCGTGCGCCTGACGAACTGGTCGTCGACGAGGTCCAGCCCGCCGAGGACGTGTTTCTCGTAGGCGACGGCGTAGATGGGTTCGATACCCGAGGTACAGCCAGCGATGAGGGAGATGGTCCCTGTCGGTGCGATGGCGGTCGTCGTGGCGTTGCGGACCGGCCGGTCCAGGGTCGACCGCGAGAAGTTGGGGAACTCGCCGCGCTCGTCGGCGAGAGTAGCCGAGGCATCCCAGGCGGCCTCCGAGACGAACTCCATCAGGTCCTCGGCCATCGTGACCGCCGCTTCCGAGTCGTACGGGACACCCAGGTCGACGAGCAGGTCGCTGAACCCCATGACGCCGAGGCCGATCTTCCGGTTCCGGGTGACGACCTCCGTGATCTGGGGGAGCGGGAACTCGCAGGCGTCGATGGTGTCGTCGAGGAACCGCACTCCGAGCCGGACCGTCCGTTCGAGGCGGTCCCAGTCCACGGCGCCGTCGTGTGTCATCCGCGCGAGGTTGACCGAGCCGAGCACGCACGCCTCGTAGGGCAGCAGTGGCGTCTCGCCACAGGGGTTCGTCGCCTCGATGCGCCCGAGTTCGGGGGTCGGGTTCGCCGCGTTGACCGTGTCGAGGAAGACCAGCCCGGGGTCGCCCGCGGCCCAGGCCGCCGTGGCGATGTCGTCGAGCAGGTCGCCCGGGTCGACACGCTCGACGGTCGCCCCGGTCCGGGGGTTCACGAGGTCGTACGGCTCGCCGGTCTCGATGGCGTCCCAGAAGCGCTGGTCCGTGCCGACGGAGAGGTTGAAGTTCCGGAGGCTGCCCTCCTCGGTCTTCGCGGTCACGAACTGCTCGACGTCGGGGTGCCACGACGCGAGGACGCCCATGTTCGCGCCGCGTCGACGCCCGCCCTGTTTCACCTGCTCGGTCGCCACGTCGAAGATGCGGACGAAGCTCACCGGGCCGCTGGCCACGCCACCGGTCTCTTGCACCACGTCGCCCTGCGGCCGGATGTTCGAGAACGAGAACCCGGTGCCGCCGCCGCTCTGGTGGATGAGCGCAGCGTCCTTGACCGCAGTGAAGATGGACTCCAGCGAGTCCTCGACCGGGAGGACGAAACAGGCCGCGAGCTGACCGCTTCCGGTGCCCGCGTTCATCAGGACCGGCGAGTTCGGCAAGAACTCGAGTGCGTCGAGCATGCCAGCGAACTCGTCGGCGACGACCGCAGGGTCGTTCCCGTACTGCGCCTCCACGCTCGCGATGCTGCTCGCGACGCGGTCGAGGAGTTCGCCGGGTGTCTCGACGACGCTGCCACGCGAATCGCGCCGGAGACACCGCTTCTCGAGGACGGTCCGGGCCACCGGGTCCGGGTCACTGAGTGTCGACACGGTCGTTCACACCTGAGAGAGGCGGTCCGGGTGGGTAACGGTGTCCCACACCGAGTTGAGGACAGGGGCCGGGGACCAGACTGCTCAGAGCCGGTCCTGCAGGTCGGCGACGACCGTCGAAACCTCCTCCAGCGACGCCAGTCCGGGTTCGAGGACGACCGCGACGTCGTGGTCCCGGCAGAACTCCAGCACCAGGTCGAGTCCCGGCTCTGCGTCGTGGCCGACGTTCGGCAGCCCGTCGTCGGCCGGGTGGTTCAGGTGGACCGCCCGGACCCGGTCGCCCCCGGTCGCGTAGAGTGTCGTCAGCACTGGCGCCCAGGGGTCGCTCGGCGGGACCGGCGACTCGGTTCCGGCCAGGTTATCCGTGACGAACTCGCGGAACCGGTCCGCGACATTCTCGGCACGTTCCGGCGAAACCCGGTCGAGGACCGCGTCGATAGCAGCCTCGTCCACCTCGACGTGGGTCCTGTCGGTGTCGACGTGGGCCGTGTCGACCAGCAGGTGCGTATCCGCGAGCCGGTCGACCGCACCGGTGAGGAGCGCGAGGAACGCGAGGTCCTCGGGGGCGTGGAAGTAGGACGAATCGGGCGTGTTCTCGATGGCCACCGGGAAACCGGTCAGCTCGGTGATGGTGGCGAGTCGGTCGACGTGCTCCCGATAGTCGAACCGCCGCACCGTGTGGGCCGTCAGCCACTCGGGGACGACCGCCTCGCCCAGTGCCCGGTGGGTGAACTCCGAGATGGTCCCGGTGTTGCCGGGCGCGACCACCATCCCGAACCGGCGGTCGGTCCCAGGCGGGAGGTGGATGCTCCGGATTTTAGTGGGGTCGACCCCCTGTTCGCGGCAGACCGCCGTCACGGACTGCTCGGTGAGCAGGGCGTCGACGTCCTCCCAGTCGAGTTTGAGTTCGACGCCATCGACCCGCGGGGCGACCGCACCGAGCGCGTCCGGGCTCGCGGAGACGGAGAGTGGCCGCGCTGTCATGACGAACAGAGAGACGGGTCGCTCCAATAAACGGCCGGGGTGGTGTGCTAGTTGGTGACGCGCTCGGAGTCCGGGATGACGACGGTGTGGCCGTCCACCTCGACCACCCGCGCCTCGACGCCGTACACCGCCGAGACGAGGTCGCTGGTGACGACCTCCGGCCCACCGACCTCCACGACCGCCCCGTCGGCGAGGAAGACCAGCGTGTCGGCGTACCGGACCGCCAGTTCGAGGTCGTGGAGCGCGAAGACGACGGCCAGCCCGTCGTCGGCCAGTGCCCGGACGTGGTCGAGCACGTCGAGCTGGTGGCGCAGGTCCAGACTGCTCGTCGGTTCGTCGAGGACGAGCCCGTCCGGTTCCTGCGCCAGCGCCCGGGCCAGCCGGACCTGCTGGCGCTGGCCGCCCGAGAGGTCCGCGAGCGAGCGCATCGCCAGGTCCGTGATGCCGACCTGGGCCAGCACGTCGCCGACGACCTCGCGGTCACGCTCGGTCGGCCGCCACGACGTGTGGGGCTTTCGGCCCGTGAGCACCGTCTCGAACACCGTCGACGGGAGTCCGCCCGACTCCGACTGTGGGACGTATCCCAGCCTGTTGGCGACGGCCCCCCGTTCCAGCGTCGTCACGTCGTCCTTGTCGACGGTGATGGTTCCCGAGAGCGGGTCCTGCAGACCGAGGACGGTCCGGAGGAGCGTCGACTTCCCGACCCCGTTCGGCCCGAGCAGGGCGACGCACTCGCCGCGGTCGATGGTGAACGAGGCGTCCGAGACGACCGGGTCGTCGTAGCCGACCGTGACCGACTCGAGGCGTATCACCAGTATTCCCTCCCGTTGACGATGAGGTACAGGAACAGTGGCACGCCGACGAAGGCGGTGACGATACCGACTGGGAGCACGACCGGCGCGATGATGGCCCGCGCCACGATGTCGGAGGCGAGCAAGAGAGCGCCACCGGCCACGCTGGAGGCCACGACGAGGAAGCGCTCGTCGCCGCCGATGACCCGCCGCACGATGTGCGGGACCACGAGGCCGACGAACCCGATGACGCCGAACAGCGAGACGACGACCGCGGTCACCAGCGAGGCGACGATCATCCCCACGAGCCGGACCCGGGTCACGTCGACCCCGAGCGACCTGGCGGTGTCGTCGCCCGCGTCGAGCACCTCGTAGGTCCACGCCCGGCGGACGAAGTAGATGCTCGCCGCGACGACGACCACCCAGAGCACGAGGTTGCCGTCCCACGTCGCCCCCGAGACCGTCCCGAACTTCCAGGCGATGAGGGCAGCGAGCTGGACGTTCGTCGCGAAGTACTCCAGCGCGGAGGTCCCGGCCGCGAAGAACGCCCCGAGCGCGATGCCGGTGAGCACCAGCGTCTCGGGCGTCGCGCGCTTGAGCCGCGCGACGAGGAGGATGGCGACCGTCGAGAGCAGGGCGCTGGCGAACGCGCTCGCGGTCGTCAGGTAGGGCACCCAGTCCAGCGGCGAACTGCTCGTCGCAGAGCCGGCGCCGAACACGACGATGGAGACGGCCGCGCCGAAGGCCGCTGCCTGCGAGATACCCAGCGTGTAGGGCGACGCGAGGGGGTTCCGCAGGAGGCTCTGAAGCACGGTCCCGGCGACCGCGAGGCCGAACCCCGCCCCGACAGCGGCGACGATTCGGGGCAGCCGGATGTTCCAGATGACGGTCGCGCCCCGACCACCGGTCTGCCCGAGCAGAATCTCGGGCAGCGACCGCAGTGGAATGGAGATGGGGCCGCTCAGGAGCGCGTACGTCGCGAGCACCAGCAACACCGCGACGATGCCCCCGACGACGAGGACCTTCTGGCGGACGTGGCGCTCGTAGGCGTCGACCGCGTCGCTCCCGACCGGGTGGTCCCCGGTCTCTGCGCCGCCCCGCCGCGTGTCCGTCGTGCCCGAAACCTCGGATTCCGTCACGGTCAGCGCATCGGGCCGTAGCCGCGGCCGTACGCGTCGACCACGCCCTCGTAGACGCCCTCGCCGACGAACTGCTCGTAGAGCTCGTTCGCCTTCGCGGCGGGGTCCACGTCGTAGGCGTCCGGGTTGGCGGACGCGCCGACGGCGTAGGCGTCGGCGATGACGGTCCCGAAGTTCGTCCCGTAGTCGCGGGTCGGCATCACTGCGTAGATGTCGTCGTTCGCGATGGCGGTGACGTCTTGGTACTCGGGGGCGTCGAGCGCCTCGTACGTCTCGGTGCCGAGGTCGACGAACAGCACCTCCGGGTTCCACTTGATGAGCGTCTCGGGGTCGATCTCGATGCGGGTAGCGCCCTTGCGGCCACCGCCACCACCACCGCCCCCTCCACCGCCGCCGCCACCTCCGCCGCCTCCGTCACCATCGCCACCACCGCCACCACCGCCACCATCGCCACTGCCGGTGGCATCAGCGGCCACGTTGGCGACGCCGCCGAAGGCGAACGGGACGTAGCCCGGCTGGGTGAACGTCAGGCCGTGCTTGCCGCGGCCGAGGTAGCCGACGTAGCCCTGCGGTTTCGAGTCGACCGAATCGGCGCGCGACTGCAGGTCGGCCAGCGTGTCCTCGACGTAGGTCCGGAGGTCGTCGACCCGGTCCTCGGTCCCGAGCACCGTCCCGAGCAGGTCGAGCGACCCGAAGAAGGAGTCCCGGAGGTCCGGGGTCAGCCCGCCCGGCCGGATGGAGACGACGGGCACGCCGAGCTGGTCCTGCATCGTGTTCGCGTCGGACTTGCTCGCGTAGCCCGCGATGACCACGTCGGGGTCCTGCTGGAGGACGCGTTCGAGGTCCGGACTCTTCCGGGTGCCGACGGTCGGCAACTCGGTGAGTTGCATGTTCGCCAGCGTGTAGGGCCGGAAGGGCCGGTCCGCATCGGAGGTCTCCAGTTGCTCGACGCCGACCACCCGGTCGACGCCGCCCGCGTAGACCACGAACCGGAGCGCGCCGGAACCGAGGCCGACCACCCGGTCGACCTCGCCCGGAATCGTCACCTCTCTGCCGGCGGCGTCGGTCACCGTCTGCTCGCCGGCCTTCCCCTCGTCGCCGTCGCCCGGCGTGTCGGTTCCCGTCCCGGTCTGCGTGTCCGTCGCGCCGTTCCCCGTCTCCGGCGCCTCGGAGGTCGTACTGCAGCCTGCCAGTGCGGTCGCCCCACCCACGGTCAGCGCGCCGAGGCCCCGGAGGACCCGCCGGCGCGAGCGTTGTTCCCTCATTGAAACAACGAGAGGCGCACAACGACTAAAAGGATTCGGCGTCGAGAGGGTCCAATGCGACTGCTCGTCGGTATCGACGACACGGACTCGCTCGACAGCGACCACGGCACCGGGCGGGTGAGCCGGATGCTGGGGGCACAACTGGCCGACGACCACGACCTCGACTGGATCGGGAGCGTCCGCCAGCAGTTCCTGGTGGACGACCGCGTCCCCTACACCACCCACAACAGCGCGGCGTGTCTGGTGTTCGAAGCCGAGGCGCCTCCCATCGACCGCATCATCGACGATGCCGGGCTGTTCCTGGCGGAGATCATGGCCGACGTGGCCGACCCCGGCCTCTGCGTCGCTCCTGCCCACGACGTGCCCGCCGAGGTGACCGACTGGGGCTACCGCGCACAGGAATCCGTGGTCGAGAAGGCCGAGGCGTACGAGGTGGCCGCGGCCGCCGACGTGTTCCTCGACGAGTACGGCGGCACCGGCGACGGCGTCATCGGCGCACTCGGGGCGGTCGGCCTGACCGCCGCCGGCGACGCCGGCCGGTTCATCGCCTTCGGGCCTATCCGCGAGTACGGCGAGCAAGTGTCGGTGAGCCGGCTCCGAGAGGACGGTATCAGGGTCGTGACCGAGGCGGGCGAAACGGTCGAAGACAGCGTGGTGAACACCCACGACTGGATCCGGCCACAGCTCCGAGGCGGCGAACCGACGCTACCGGTGGAACCCGAGGGAGACGAGGCTGGCGTGCTGAAGCCCGCGAACCTGGATTGACGGTTGGGTGAGCCACGAACAGCACACCAGCGTTCGCAAACACGCTATTCCCCGTCGGCTCTCGGGAGCAGCATCGACACGACGTTGCCTCGTGGGTCGTTCTCCTCGAACCGCAGTTCGCCCCCGAGAGACGTGAGACACCACTGCATCACCCAGAGACCAACCCCGGACCCGTGGTACGTGCTGTTAGTCTCGACCTCGTCGTCCAGAACCTCTATCTCGCTCGGTGGAATCGGTGGCCCGTTGTCCGCGATCCGTATCTCACCTGCTGCTTCCGCCTCATTCCTCTCGATGGTGATGGAGACGACCGGGGTCTCTTGGTCGTTGTGCTCGATGGCGTTCCGGAGACCCTGTTCGACGGCATAGGTGAGGCCTTCGTCGGCGACCACCAGAACTTCGGCGGCCCCCGCGACAGTGATGTCGATGTCGGTGTACTCCGGTTCGACCGTCTGGACGACGTCCTCGACGACCTGCCGAAGATCGAAGTGGCGTCGCTCGGTCACATCCGGGTTCGCAATCTCCTCGAGTTGCCGTACCGACTTGCTGAGCGTCCCTACCTCCCTCGTGATGTCGACGATGGTCTCGAGTTCGTCCTCCACCGACTC
Organism: Haloarchaeobius amylolyticus; assembly: GCF_026616195.1. NCBI lineage: Archaea > Methanobacteriati > Methanobacteriota > Halobacteria > Halobacteriales > Halorubellaceae > Haloarchaeobius > Haloarchaeobius amylolyticus. The sequence goes on along the minus strand of NZ_JANHDH010000003.1, from coordinate 59,246 downwards.
GTCCTCGATGGCTCCGCGGACGGTGTCAGCGTAGCCCATGAGGACGGTCATCCGGTTTCGGAGGTTGTGCCGCAGGATGCGGCTCAGAAGTCGCAACCGGCGCTCGCGGGCCCTGTACTCCGTGATATCTGTCACCTGTGCGATGACGTATGTCGCCGCGTCGATGGTTGTCCGGGTGAGATGTACCCGTAACCATCGCCGTTCCCCGTTATTCCGTTCGATACGCCACTCGAATACCTGCTGGTCACCGTCAGCAGCTCGCCGTATTCGACGCACTGCTTCGTCCTGTGAGAACCGCGTCGATGGTGCGGTGAAATCAGCGATAGTCATTGTCCGGAGTTCCGAACTCGAGTACCCGTAGAGGTCCTCGGTCCGCTCGTTGGCCCCCAAGATCACTCCCTGCCCGGGGTCATGAACGACGATACCGACATCCAGATCAGCCAGCAAGGGGGGCAATTCAACGGTGTCACGCATTGACCTAGTTAATATTTTCACATTACCTAAATGTTAGGTTCTCCTAAGTTCTCAGTACCTCATCAGGATTACCCAGACACCTGAAGGCGATTTGGAGCCACACATCGACCGAATCGTGCTGGTTCTAAAGTCAGAGCCACATCGTATTCGAAATTCAGGTCATTTTTCGAAATCTTATAAGCCAGCATCCTTATATGCATCATGTCCTATAATTACAGGAGATTGGAAGAATCAGATGACTATGTAATCGAGCCTCCCGGTGGCCGCCGCGTCATCGTCGAGAACTTCCCGAACGGGGTTCTCGTGCTGTTCGACGCGGACCTTCGGTACCGGCTGGTCGGACCCGAGACCCTCCCGTTCTCCGGGCGACGAGCCGCTGATATGGTTGGAGAGACCATCTACGAACTGTTTTCCGCGGAGACGTGTGGCGAACTCGAACCGGCGCTCGAAGCCACCATCGATGGCGAACAACGGTCGCTGGACGTCGAACACGAGGAACGGGTCCACCACGTCGAGACGAGACCGGTTCGCCTCGAGGGCGAGTCATACGGGATTCTGACAACCCAGGAGGTGACGGCGAAACGCGAGACCGAACGCCAGTTGAAGCGTCAGAACGAGCGTCTCGACCAGTTCGCCAGCCTCCTGACCCACGACCTGCGGAACCCGCTCTCGATGGCGATTGCGAGCCTGCAGGTGTATCAGGAGAACGGGGACGATTCGGCGCTGGCCGACGTGGAGTCAGCACTCGGACGCATCGACGAACTCACCGAGGACCTCCTCTCACTGGCCCGGGGAGAGGCCGCGGAGACCGAGTCCGAATCGGTGGACCTGGACGAGGTCGCACTCCAGGCCTGGGAGATGGTCGCCACCCGGTCGGCGGCACTAGTCACCGAGCCAGTCATCATCAGTGCACAGGAGAGTCAACTGTCAGCCCTCTTCGAGAACCTCTTCACGAACGCAGTCGGCCACGGCGGCGACGGCGTGACCGTGCGTGTCGGGGCACTCGAGCACGGGTTCTACGTGGAAGATACGGGGGTCGGAATCCCACCCGAGGAACGTGAGGCGGTATTCGACCATGGATTCACCACCAGTTACGAAGGGAGCGGGTTCGGGCTGACCATCGTCAGCCGGATCGCCGAGGTCCACGGCTGGACGGTGTCGCTCACCGAAAGCAAGGAGGGCGGTGCCCGGTTCGAGTTCCACGACGCCGCCGAAGAAAGATAGCTGTCCGTTCGGGGTCCTACTCGTCCGACAGCCGCCCGGGGCGCCACTCGCCCTCGAACTCGCGATGGGTGAACGGTATCGCGTCCTCGCCGGCGTAGTCGCCGACGACGTGGCCGTCGCCTTCGAGGTGGTACTTGTAGGTCGTCAGCCCCTCGAGGCCGACCGGGCCGCGGGCGTGGGTCTTGCCGGTGCTGATGCCGACCTCGGCGCCCAGGCCGTAGCGGTAGCCGTCGGCGAACCGGGTGGAGGCGTTGTGGAAGACGCTCGCGGAGTCGAGGCTACGCATGAACCGGGCAGCGCGCTCGTGGTCCTCGGTGACGATGGACTCGGTGTGCTTCGAGCTGTAGGTCGTGATGTGGTCGATGGCGTCCGAGAGCGAGTCGACGACGCGGATGGAGAGGATGAGGTCGCCGTACTCGGTCGACCAGTCCTCCTCGGATGCCTCCTCGACGTCGATGACCTCACGGGTTCGCGCGTCCCCGCGCAGTTCGACGCCGGCGTCCTCGTAGCGCTCGGCCACGTCGACGAGGAAGTCCGCGGCCACGTCCTCGTGGACGAGCAGCGTCTCGACCGCGTTGCAGACCGCCGGGTACTGGCACTTCGCGTCGTAGGCGATGTCGCTGGCCATGTCGAGGTCGGCCGCGCTGTCGACGTAGACGTGACAGACGCCCTCTGTGTGGCCGAGGACGGGGATGGAGGTGTTGTCCTGGATGTACTCGACGAACGCGGAACTCCCGCGGGGCATCAGCAGGTCGATGTACTCGTCCATCTCCAGCATCCGGTCGACGTCCTCGCGGGCCTCGATGAGCTGTGCCCAGCCGCCGGGGACGTCGCTCGTCGCCTCGCGGATGATCTCGTAGAGGACGCGGTTCGAGTTCGCGGCCTCGCTACCGCCCTTGAGCATGACCGCGTTGCCGGACTTCAGGCTGAGCGCGGCGATCTGGACGAGGGCGTCCGGCCGGGACTCGAAGACGGTCCCGATGACGCCGATGGGCACCGAGACCTTGTAGAGTTCGAGCCCGTCGTCGAGTTCGCGGGCCGAGAGCGTCTCCCCGAGCGGGTCGTCCTGCCCGGCGACGCTCCGGACCATCTCGACGATGCTGTCGAGCTTCGACGGCGAGAGCTTCAGGCGGTCGACGAGCGCCTGGGTGTACTCGCCCTGTTCGAGCAGTTCCTCTGCCTCGACGACGTCCGTCTCGTTCGCCTCGAGGATGCGTTCGTAGTTCGCCTCGATGGCGTCGGCGACGTTCCGGAGTGCCTCGTTCCGGGTCTCCTCGGACAGTTTCGCCAGTTCGAGCGATGCGGTCTGTGCCTCTCTGACCTGTGCGAGTGTGTCGTTCTCAGTCATCGTGGTCACCGTTGATGGGGAGGAAGATGGTCCCGACCGACTCGGCGTTGGCGATGCGTTCCAGGACGCCGGGCTCGGTCGACTCCGCGATGATGGCGGGGATGCCGTGTTCGCTCACGTCGCGTGCGCCCTCGACCTTGGTCCGGATGCCACCGAACCCGTCGGTCGCACTCTTCGCGATGATGTCCTGCACCACGTCGTAGTTCTCGCCGACGGCCGGAATACGTTCCGCCTCGGGGTCGTGCTTCGGGTTGCCGGTGTAGACGCCGGGCACGTCGGTCAGGGTCACCAGCAGGTCGACGCCGACGCCGATGGCGACCGAGGCCGCGATCATGTCGTTGTCGCCGATCTGGATCTCCTCGGTGGCGACTGCGTCGTTCTCGTTGATGATGGGCACGATACCCCAGTCCAGCAGTTTCTCGACGGTGTTCCGGAAGTTCGTGAAGCGCTCTGGGTTGTCGAGGTCCTGCTGGGTGAGCAGTATCTGGGCGACCTTGATGTCGTAGCGCTCGAAGCTCTCGGTGTAGCGGTGCATCAGGTGACTCTGCCCGACCGTCGAGAGCGCCTGCGATTCCTCGACCGTGCTGGTCGTGTGACCGACCCGGCCGGCGCCGGCGCCGATGGCACCCGAGGAGACCAGCAGGACCTCCTTGCCGCGTTCGCGGAGGTCGTTGATGTCGTCGACGAGCTTGTCGAGCTTCGCGTCGTCGAGGTTGGAGTCCTCGTCGGTCAGCGAGTTCGTCCCGGCCTTGACGACGACGCGGTTCGCGCCGGCCGCCTGCGTCCGGACCGCCGAGACGACGTCGTCGTCGACCACGCTGCTGTCGACGACCTCAGTCATCTCTGAACTCCTCCGCGAGTTCCACCGACCGCACGCGTGCTGCCTCGACGGCGTCCATCATCGCGGTGTCCGCGTCGCTCGCCCGGAGGACCTTCATGCCCTCGATGGTCGTGCCGTTGGGCGAACAGACCGCGTCGATGAGTTCGTCCACGCTGCGGTCGTCGGCGAGGACGATGTCGGCCGCACCCCTGAACGTCTGTGCGGCGAGCAACTCCGCCTGCTCCGGGGTGAGACCGCTCTCGATACCGGCGTCCTTCATCGCCTCGAGGAGATAGAAGACGAACGCCGGGCCGCTCCCGTTGACCGCGGTCGCGATATCCATCAGGGACTCCTCGACCTCGACGTAGATGCCGACGGCCGAGAGCATGTCCCGGACCTCGTCGGTGAGGCCCTCGGCCACGGCCGCCGCGGCCATGCTGCCGTAGGCGGCCGCGATGTTCGGCATCACCCGGACGACGGTCGCCTCGGTGCGGGCGCGGACGTACTCACGGCGGACGCCGGCCGCGAAGGTGACGAGCGTCTGGTCCGGCGAGAGGTCGATGGACTCCAGCACCGGGCCGACGATGTCTGGTTTGACGGCGACGACGACGATGTCGGCGCCTTTCGTCGCCGCTGCCGGGTCGTCGGTCGTCTCGTCGGAGAACTCCGCGACGCGGTCGCGCGCGTCGGGGTCGAGGTCGCAGGCCGTCACGGAATACCCGCCGGCCGTCGAGAGGCCCTCTATCAGGGCGCTCCCCATGTTTCCACAGCCGATAACGCTCACGTAGACCATTCTATGCATCCTATAGGTCGCTCATCGCGGATAGACACTATGGTTCTTGCAGGATTTGGGAGGGCCGGAAGGCGGCCGGGGCTCCTGTCACTCGGCCGTCTCTTCGCCCGCGGTCTCCTCGTCCGATTTCGCGCGTTCGGACCGGAACAACTCCACGAGGACGAGCATGAGCACGAACTGGACCGCCTTGTCGAACACGCCGAGGGTGTCGTAGACCTCCGGCCAGCGCAGCACGAAGTAGAGCACGAACTGGAGGCCGGTGTAGAAGATGCCGACGATGTAGAGCGGGAGTCGTGGGAAGTCGAGGAAGAACAGCACGATGGCGCCGAGGAACCCCAGCCCGGCGAGCAGGAACAGGATGCCGAGGACCCCCTCGTTGAAGTCCTCGACGCCCTCGTACAGGTGGACCAGCGCGGTGACGAGGACGAGCAGGACGGCGACGGACTCCAGCGTGCTCATCGACCGGTACCGACCGACGAGACGTGTACTGACACTTGCCATGGGGAGAGATACGCGACGATGAGCGAAAAGCCCGTAGACCCCCCAGAGCAGCGGAGATTCCGGCCCGAGACGACGTGAAATCGACGCCCGGCCACCTGCCCGGCAGGAACCAACCATCTTATTACTTGGAGATAATACCTTGTGGTATGCAGCTCATAGACAGCCAGTTCGCCCACTACCAGCGCGAGGGGTACGTGGTGGTGGAGGACCTCCTCGACGAGGCGGTCGTCGAGCGAACCAGCGAGCGACTGCGGGAGTACGTCGCCGGCGAGCGCACGGAACAGGGGTTCAGCCGGATGCTCGAACCGGACGCCGAGTCGCTGCCGGAGGGTGCCGGCAGCGAGGCAGAACCCGTCCGGAAGTTCGAGGGACTGGACATGGTGCGCGAGGACGAGGTGTTCGCCGACCTCGCCCACCACGAGGACATCGTCTCGGTGGTCCAGGACCTCCAGGGGCCGAACCTGAAGCTCCTGCGGAGCGCGGCGATGCTGAAGCCACCCAGGGTCGGCAGCGAGAAGAAGTTCCACCAGGACGCGGCGTACTACCCCATCCACCCGATGGACCACGTCACGGTCTGGGTCGCGCTGGACGAGGCGACCACGGAGAACGGCTGTATGCAGGTGGTACCGGGGGCACACACCGACGGCCTGCTCACCCACGAGGCGCTCGAGTACGACACCGACATCACCCTGACCGGACGTGACTACGGACCCGAGGACACGGTGGCACTCCCGATGGAACCGGGCGACGTGCTGTTCCAGCACTGCCTGTTGCCCCACTACACCGCGCCGAACACGACCGACGACTGGCGGCGCGCGTTCATCCTCGCCTACATGCGGTCGCGGTCGCGGTTCACCGACGAGGAGCCGCCCGAGTGGGTCGACAGCCACCACATCGCTGGGAAAGAGTTCGCGGGGTGCGTCTGAGATGGCGACCGAAGACGGTGCAGGCCGCCTCGACTCGTTGCTCTCGCAGATGGGCCCGACGTGGCTCGCCGGCGCCATCGCGGCCGGGCCGGCGACCATGGCGAGCCTCCTGACGGCGGGGGCGGGCTACGGCTACACGCTCCTGTGGATCGTCCTGCTGTCGGCCCTCCTCGGCGCGACCGCGCAATTCCTCGCGACGCGGCTCGGCCTGCTGACCGAGGCCGGCATCGTCTCCGTGGTCGAAGAGCGCCTCGGCTCGCGCTGGGCGTGGCTGCTCGTCGCCGACGCGGTGCTGGCCTCCGGACTCGCCCAGCTCGTCATCATGAAGACGGTCGCCGACGTGAGCGCGACCATCACGGGCATCGACGCCGTGGTCTGGGCGGTCGTCTGGGGGGTCGTCCTCGCGGTCGGGCTCGCCGGCGGCGGCTACCACATCGCCGAGACGGGCGCGAAGGTGCTCGTCTCCCTCGTGGTGCTCGCCTTCGTGGCCTCGCTGGTCATCGTCCCGGTCGACCTCGGCGCGGCCGCGACCGGCCTCGTCCCGCGCATCCCGGGCGGTACCAGCGGCGCGCTCGCCGCGGCGGGCATCCTCGGCGGCGCGGTCCACATCACCCTCGTGACGATGCAGTCGTACACGATGCGCGCTCGGGGCTGGACCCGCGAGGATTCGGACCTCGCCATCGCCGACATCGGCGGGTCGATGCTGCTCGCCTTCGGCGTCTACAGCCTCGCCATCTTCCTCGTCGCCGCGGGCGTCCTGCACTCGGCGGGCTCGGTCTCCCCGGGCGACCTCACCGCGACCGCAGCCGCACAGGCCCTCGGCCCCCTCGTCGGCGAGAACGCGAAATGGCTGTTCCTGCTCGGCCTGTGGGGCGCGGCCATCTCCACCCTCGGCGGGAACACGACGGTCCCGCCGTACCTGCTCGCCGACAAGCTCGGCTGGGAGCAGGACGTCTCGGACTCGCGGTACCGGACCGCCATCGTCGTGACGGCCCTCGTGGGTATCGGCGGTGTGTTCCTCGGCGGCGCGTTCTTCCCACTGCTGGTGCTGGTGCTCGCGTTCGGGCTCGTCGGGACGCCCTTCGCCATCGCGCTCGTCCTGTTCCTGCTCAACGACCCCGGCACGGTGCCGGAGACGAACTCGGTCGCCGCGAACGTCGCGGGGCTGGTGCTCATCGGCGTCACCACCGTCACGGCCGGGTCGTTCCTCCGCGGGCAGGTCCAGGCCGGTATCTGGGACCCGCTGACCCTGTTCGTCGTCGGCTTCGCGAGCGTGCTGGCCGTGGCGATGCTCGGCCTGCTGGCGCTGTTCGTCCGGAACCGGAGCAGGCAGGAACCGGCCGCCCAGGAATCGCTCGACTGATGCCGGACCTGCCGTTCCCCCTGTCGGGGTCGACCCTCGTCGTCGGGGCCTCGAACACGGGGAAGACCCGGCTGACCGCGCAGGCGCTCGACGACTGGGTCGCCGAACACGGCCCCGAGGGCGTGGTCGTGCTGGATTTCGCGCCCGAGGTCGAGCGTGAGGGCGTCCTCCTCGGCGGGCGACTCTCGCGGTTCACCGACGTTCCCGATGCGGCCTGGCACGGGGTGCTGGAGGCCCACGCACCGCGGGCGGACAGCGACTCCGAGGCGGGCGCGATGGAGCTGGCCGAAGAGAACGCGACGCGAGCCGTCCAGTTGCTCGACGCGGCGCCGGCCGACCCGACCGCGGTCTTCGTCAACGACGCGACCATCGCGTTGCAGGCCGACGCGGACGCGACCGACCGACTGACAGACTACTGCGACCGCGCCGACGTGGCGGTGCTCAACGCCTTCGAGAGCGACGAACTGGGCGTCGAGGACGCGGTGTCGCGGAACGAGCGCGAGGCGCTGGTGCGGCTTCGGGTGTGGGCGGGGCGCATCGTCGAACTCGAATGACCGGGGGGCACCCGGTCGAGAACAGCCCTTACCACTCCATGCCGCCGTTGACGCCCAGCACCTGCCCGGTCATGTAGCTCGACTGGTCGCTGGCGAGGAACCGGACGAGGCCCACGATGTCCTCCGGGTCGGCGAACCGGTCCAGCGGTATCTTCTGGCGTATCTTGTCCCGGACGCGGTCGGGGACCTCCTCCAGCATGTCCGTCTCGGTGAAGCCGGGCGCGACGCAGTTCGCGGTCGAGTCGTGCCGGGCGAGTTCGAGCGCGATGGTCCGCGTGAACGCGATGAGCCCGCCCTTCGAGGTTGCGTAGTTCGCCTGCCCGTAGTTCCCCTGCTGGCCGACGACGCTCGAGATGTTGATGAGCCGCCCCCCGTCGGTCGCCTTGATGTCCTCGTAGAACGCCTTCGTGCAGTTGAACGCACCGTTCAGGTTGACGGCCATGACGCGGTTCCAGTCGTCGTAGCTCATCTCCTCGAAGGTGCGGTCTCGCGTGATGCCGGCGTTGTTGACCAGCACGTCGATCTGCCCGAACTCGTCGTGGACCTCGTCGGCCATGCGTTCGACCTGCTCCGGGTCGGAGACGTCCGCCCCGACGGACATGGCCGTGCCGTCGTTCGCCTCGATGAGGTCGGTGACCTCTCGGGCGCGCTCCTCGGACGTGTTGTAGTTGACCGCGACCGCGCCCCCACAGCGCGCCAGCTCGAGTGCGATCTTCCGGCCGATGCCCCGCGACGACCCCGTGACGACGCAGGTCTTCCCCTCAAGTGGCGTTCTGTCCAGTGGCTCCAGTCGCTCGGATGTGAGAGACATACACTAGCACTCTCACGAGGAGGAGAAAAATCGTGTGCTGGATTACCAAACTTCTGGAACAGAACCCGGCTATTACTGGGACCACCCAGACGTTGTACACACGACGACCCTGCTGCAGCCGGGACCGCGGCCCGGGCCAGGATTCGCGTGGGTAGCCGGGGAGGTCAGTCCTCGCGGTCTCGCCCACCGTCCGTCATCGGCTCGTCCAGCCGCCGGATCTCCCGCGAGAGCCGGTCGAAGTCGAAGTCGGCATCGGCGACCCGGGCCGCCGCGAGTGCAAGTCCCGCAGAGACCAGGAACGCACCGGCGAAGGAGGTGAGATAGAGCGGGTCGGCAGCCGGAAGGAGGTCCCCGACGACCGGGACCGCGGTGATGTACCCCCGCAGGTCGGGGAAGTACGCCAGCCCCACGGCAAGTCCGCCGAGGCTACTCGCCAGCGCGCCGGGGCCGGTGATGCGCTCGGAGTAGAGGCCGTAGACGAGGGGGAACGCGACCGCGGCGCCGAGCAGGTCGGCGAGGAAGAACAGCCGGAGGACGCTCTGGGCCCGCAGGCTGACGTAGATGGCCGCGACCGCGACGACGACCGTGAAGACCCGCGAGCCCAGGGCGAGCTGGCGGTCGCTCGGGCGCGAGAGCAGGCGGGCGAGGTCGGCCGTCACGAGGCTCGACAGTGCGTTGAACAGCGAGTCGACCGAACTCATCACGAGCAAGAGCGCCAGCAGGACCACGGCGAGGACGAGCCACTCGGGGAACGCGCCCTGCAGGAGGACGAAGAACGCCACGTCGGCGTTGTAGCCCGCACTCGTCACGTCCGCGACCACGTCGGCGTTCCCGGCCGCGATGACGCCGAAGAGGGCGGCGAGGAACACGAGGCCGCCGTTGAGGAGGCTCGCCGACCGGAAGCTACTCGCGACCGTCTCGTCGTCGGCCCCGGCGTAGATGCGCTGCCACCACGTCTGGTTGAGCAGTTCCGCGCCGAGGATGGCGAACGCGAGGGCGACGCCGAACTGGAGGCCGGCGGCGAACCCGGGGTCGAGCAGCGTCGGGTTGGCGGACTGGACGCCCCGGTAGACCTCGGTCGGCCCGCCCAGCGCGACGAGCGCCCCGACGAACGTCAACAGGAGCAGGGGCAGGACGAACAGGGCCTGGACCGTGTCGGTGAACAGGCTCGCCCGGAGCCCGCCGTAGCCAGTATACAGCAGCACGAACCCGCCGACGAGGACCGCGGTCTGCCACTGCGGGACGCCCGCGACCAGCGCCAGCGCGCCGGCGATACCCGTCAACTCGGCCGCGAGGAAGATGAACATGTAGAGCGCGCTCACGAGGACGACGAACCCGTACATCGCGTCGCCGTACCGGGCGTGGGCATACTCGGTGAGCGAGTGCCCCTCCGGGATGAGTGTCCGAATCCGGGGGCCGAGTCTCGAGTACGCGAGCATCGGGACGGCCTCGCCAATGGCGTAGCCCACGACGGCCGCGATGCCGAAGCCGGCACCCGCCTCGGGTGCGGAGAACAGTATCCAGACGCCCATGACGGAGGCGACCAGCGTGGCGGTGGTCCGACGCCGGCCCGTCGAGTTCCGGGCCGTGATGAGGTCCTCGACGGAACCCACGCGACCCCGCGAGTGCCACAGCCCGAGGCCCGTGAAGACGACGAGCGTCGCGACCGTGAGCCCGAGCGCGAGGGTCGTGCTCACCATCGGTCCCACCCCCCGGCGAGTGCGGTCGTCTCGCCGTAGGCCATGTCGAAGAACGCGACCTCGAGTTCGACCGTGCGCCGGAACAGACGGTCGAGACGGGTCTGGCGTCGCGGTGCGGCCGCCGCGCCTGCCTCGTCGAGTTCCGAGCGCAGCCAGCCGACGAACGACTCGAACCCGGCGGTGGTATGCAGGTCGATCCACTCCGCGAGGTAGAAGCGCGACGGCTCCTGGTCGGCCACGGCCGACGCCCATTCGAGGTACACCCACTCCGCGGGCACCAGCACGGCCAGCGTCTCGGGGTAGCCGCCCTCGTGGGCCGCCCGCCGGAGCAGGTCCTCGAACGCCCGGGTGACGGGTTCGAGCGCGGGGTCAGCGTACTCCGTCTCGGGGACGCCGAGGGCGGCGAACGAGCGCTCGAAGTAGTCGTTCTCGTCGGCGGTGAGGACGCCGAGGAAGTCGACGAGCCGGGACTTCGCCGCCATCGTCGGTGCCTCGCCGACCGCGTGGCCGAACGTGCCGACCAGCGTGTTCAGGAACGCGTAGTCCTGCACGAGGTAGCGCTCGAACACCGCGTCGTCGAGGTCCTCGGCCCCGAGCTCGCGGGTGAAGCGGTGCTCGGTCGCGGCCTGCCAGTCGTCGCCGCACCGCTCGCGGAGCCAGTCGGTGAACCGGGCTCCCTCGCCGCGAGCCGCCGCGAAGCTCTCGAAGTCCCCGGTCATAAGGGCCAGTCCTCCTGTTGCCAGGCCGCGTCCCAGAACAGGTACTCGTACTGCGCCGAGGTGCGGAACAGCTCCCAGTAGCGAACCCGGTCGGTCTCGGTCGCGTCCGCGGCCACCTGGTCGAGCAGGTCCTTGCACCACTCGGTGAGTTCGGTGAACTCCTCGCCGGCGTACATCTCGACCCACGCCGCGTACTGCTCGTGGTCCGGCATGCCCTGCGCTTCGAGTCGCTTCCCGGTTTCGTTGAAACCCCACATGCACGGGAGCAGGGCTGCCACGAGGTCGCCGAACGTCCCATGCGATGCCGTCCGCACGAGGAAGTCGGTGTAGGCCTGCGTCGTCGGCGACGGCCTGGTCGCCTCCAGCTCTGCCTCCTCGATGCCGAACTCGGCCGCGTAGGACCGGTGGAGGTCCATCTCTGAGTTCACCGTCGAGTCCAGTAGTTCCGCGAACTTCCCCATCGTCTCCAGGTCGGGTGCCTTCGCGGCCCCGAGCGCGAACAGCCGGCTGTACTCGACGAGGTAGACGTAGTCCTGTCGCACCCAGTACCGGAACGGCTCCTCGTCCAGGCTTCCCTCGCCGAGCCGCTGGACCATCGGGTGGTCGACGATGGCCTCCCAGTACGCCTCGGCTTCCGGTCGTATCTCGTCCGTGAACGCCATACCGGGCAGTTGCGCGACGGGCACGAAAAGAGTTATCATTGGGTGATACTACCGAGTAATCCACCAGGTTCAGGTCGGTAGCCCGTCAGGGTTCGTCGAATCCGTAGATTCCGGCCTCGAACGCGTCGACCAGTTCGGCCGTGCCCTCCCGCAGGAACTTCGCGTCGTAGCCGACGATGGCGAAGTCGTAGCCGGACTGGATCCAGTCGACGACCTGCTGTGGCTCCGTCGCGAACACACCGACTGGCACGTCGTGTGCGTCGCCGGCCTCGAAGACCGTCTCGACCGCCTCCTCGAACCTCGAGTCTGAGAAGTCGAGGTGACAGTCGAGCGCGGCGGAGAGGTCGGCCGGCCCGACGAACAGCGCGTCGATACCGTCGACCGCGGCGATGTCGGCCGCGGCGTCGACCGCGGCTTCCGTCTCTATCTGGACGATGCGCGTCAGTGCCTCGTCGGCGGACTCGAGATATGCTGGCAGGTCCGCTCCGTAGGCCGCAGCCCGGCCCGCGCCGGTCCCGCGGATACCATCCGGCGGGTACGTCGACGCCTCGACGACCTGCTTCGCCTCGGCGGCCGAGTCGACCCGCGGGACGAGCAGGCCGCCGGCCCCGGTGTCCAGCACGCGCTTGATGGCGACCGGGTCGGCCGAGGGCGGCCTGACGAACGGGACCGTCTCTCCGGGCACGGTGTGGACGGCACGGACGAGGTTCTCGACGGTCTCGATGCTCATCGACGCGTGCTCCACGTCGATGGTCACGAAGTCGAAGTCGGCCCCGGCGGTTATCTCTGCAACTGCTGGATGGCCGATGGAGACCCAGCCGCCGAGTACCTGTTCGCCACGGCGAATCGATTCGCGTACCGCGGTCGCGTCGTCGAGATGCTCCATGGGTTCACCCACTCGGTGAACCGGCTTAGCCGTGGGGGACGGCGGCGGGTCCCGCGGTCTGCCACCAGTGTCAGCCTGATGTTAAATCCCATTCGAATCCCCCTGAATTGTCGCGGGACGGCAGCCGCGGGCGATACGCTTTTCATCGTGGCTCTCGCGCACCCACTCGTGTCCAGAACCTTCCTCTCCGTCCTCTTCGCGCTCGATATCGTCCTGCTGGTGCTCCTGGGCCTCGGGTACCAGTTCACCGACCCGGGATCGCCAGAACGCGCCATCTCGCAGGTCTCGTTCGTCGTTCTGCTCGCGACCATCGTCGGCCTGGCGGTCGTCATCCGGCGTGGCGGACCGTTCTACGAGCCCTGAACCCGCCGGAGTGGCACTCAGGGGCCCGTAGCCCCGGCCTCGCGACAGAATCACCGCTGGCGGAGATATGTCGGTTAAAGTATTTATTGGGCCACTACATCAAAAATATCATCGAAAATACATACATACCTGCCGGTTTTCCTTCGAGGTATGTCCGACCATCACACGGACGAGAGGGAACGAAGCCTGCGAAAGACTCGTCGCCGCTTCCTGCAAGCGGCGGGCGCAGCCGGCGTCGCCGGCCTCGCCGGCTGTGCCGGTTCGAACACGGACACCGACACCACCACCGGCGACGATACCGGCGGCGGTGGGGGCGGGGGTGGCGGCGGCACCACGACCGCCGCGGAGGAGCTGCCCATGACCGACCGGACGTTCGTCACCGCGACCGCCGACGTCCCGAAGGACATGCAGTTCAACCCGTACGGCCAGAAGTACCCCGAGCGCATCGCGTTCGCGCTCTTCGAGAACCTCATCTACGTCAACGAGGCGACGAGCAAGTTCATGCCGGGCGTCCTGGAGTCCTGGGACATCGGCAGCGACACGGTCACGCTCTCGGTCCGCGACGGCTACCATTGGCACAACGGGAACGCCGTCACGGCTGAGGACGTCGCGTTCAAGCTCAAGCTCGAGATCTACGACGGCGCGGCGCTCAGCAACATCGTCGAGGCGAAGGACGTCAGCGTCGTCGACGACTCGACCGTCGAACTCGGGCTCCAGCGCACGGTCTCCGACGAGGTCTTCCTCTATTCGCTCAAGCCCATCGCGCTCGACACGCCGCCGAAGACGTTCCAGAAGTTCCTCGACGCCTACGAGTCCGACGGCGAGGCCCCCGGCCTCACCGAGCTGAAGATCGAGGAGCCGAACGGGACGGGCCCCTTCGAGTTCGTCCGCGCGGGGAACCAGGAGGTCGTCGCCGAGCGCTTCGCCGACCACCCGGACGCCGACAACGTCAACTTCCCGCGGATGAAGTGGAACTACCTGTCGTCCAACCAGAAGCAGTGGCAGGCACTGCGCACCAACACCGTGGACGGGATTGACAACGTCTTCACGCCCCAGAACATCGCGAAGTCCTACGGCGACCACGTCCGCGAGATCCCGATGCCCGCCAACTGGGGGATGGGCATCATGTTCAACCACGAGCACGAGCACTACGGCCAGCAGAACGTCAAGCGCGCGGTCCAGTACGTCATCGACCGCGAGAAGCTCGCCCGCAGTGCCGGCTCGAAGATGCACGTCCCGGTCGACGTCCCCAGTGGCCTCCCCGGCAACTTCAACGGGAGCTACGAGGAGTGGCTCGGCGACTCGATGTCGCAGTTCGACAAGTACGAGCCGAACCAGGAGAAGGCCGCCAGCCTCCTCCGCGAGGCCGGCTTCGAGAAGAAGAACGGTACCTGGATGGACGCCAGCGGGAAGACGCTGAAGTTCCCGTACAAGATCCCCGCGGGCTGGAACGACTGGACCGCCGGCGGCCAGTCCATCGTGCAGGACCTGAACGACTTCGGCATCGAGGCGTCGCTCAACCCGAGCCAGTCCTACTGGGGCGACATCTACGGCAACCAGAACTACACCGTCGCCGGTCTCGGCTGGGCGGACGGGAAGGTCTACCCCTACTTCACGCTCAACAAGCTCCTGAACGGCTTCCGGTCGCGGACCATCCTCAAGTTCCCCCGGAAGGTCGAGGTGACGCCACTCGGCGAGCCGAACGGACAGAAGCGAACCGTCGAACTCGAACCCGAACTGAAGGAGCTGGCGGGGCTGACCGGCGAGGAGGCGAAGCAGAAGACCCAGGAGCTCGCCTGGATCGTCAACCGCCACCTCCCGATGGCGCCGCTGATGGAGAAGCTCGACCAGTCCTGGCTGACCACGGACCACTGGAACACCATCAAGCCCGAAGACGAGGACGCCATCGTCGACTGGCCGCCGTACTACCTGCCGCGCGAGGGGAAGCTCACGGCCAAGCCCAAGTGAGACGATGTACGAGTACTTCGTCAAGCGCACAGTACAGGCGCTCTTCACGGCGTTCTTCGTGCTGTCGCTCTCGTTCGCGCTGGTCAGACTCATGCCGGGGAACCCGGCCGACCAGCTGCGCGGTCAGCTCATCCGGAACAACCCGGACCTCTCCCAGCAGGAGGTGAACCGCCGCGTCGAGAACTTCATCAGCATCGACCTCTCCGAACCGCTGCACCAGCAGTACCTCGACTACGTGGGCAGCGTCCTCCAGGGCGACCTCGGCCAGTCGCTCAGCCAGAACGCGCCCGTCGCGGAGATACTCGGCGAAGCGCTCCCGTGGACGGTGTTCGCGTTCTCCATCGCCATCGCACTGATGTTCGCGTTCGGCATCGCCCTCGGGTCCATAATGGCCTACTGGGAGGGCAGCCGGTTCGACATGAGCGCGACCGGTATCGGCATCTTCCTCAACTCCACGCCGAACTACGTGACCGCGCTGATATTCCTCTACGTCTTCGGCTTCACGCTGGGGTGGTTCCCGACGAACGGCCACCACTCCTCGCAGGTCGTGGCCATCGTCGACCCCCTGCGCCCGGTGGCGACGTTCCAGTTCGTCGCCGACGCGCTCTACCACGCGAGCCTCATCATCGCGGCGGTCGTCATCACCGGCTTCGGTGGTGTCGCCCTCGGGATGCGCGGGAACAGCATCCAGGTACTTGGCGAGGACTACCTCCGGGTGGCGCGCCTCCGCGGGCTCTCTGACACCCGTATCGCCCTGCGGTACGTCGCCCGCAACGCCATCCTGCCGATGTACACCAGCATCCTGCTCTCGTTCGGGGCGGTCATCGGCGGCTCGGCCATCCTCGAGGAGATCTTCGTCTACCCCGGGCTCGGCTACTACATCGTCGCCGCGGTCGAGACACGCGACTACCCGCTGATGATGGGGTCGTTCGTGCTCCTCACGCTCGCGGTCGTCTTCGGCGCGTTCGTCGCCGACATGACCTACGGGCTGGTCGACCCGCGCGTCACCACCGGAGGTGATGCACAGTGAGCCGCGAGAACAAGGTGAGCAACTTCCCCGAGGACGGCAGCGGATTCGGCACGGTCGCCGACTCCTCGCTCGGCCGCGTCGGGCGGTTGCAGAAGCTCGTCGACCTCTGGCTCGTGGCGCCGGCGAAGGTCGTCTGGAACGACGTGCGCGCCCGCATCGGCACCGCACTCGTCCTCGGGTTCATCATCATGGGCGTCGTCGGGCCGATGGTCGTCGTCGAGCCGCGCATCGGCCAGGCGGGACTGCTCGTCGGGCCGTTCCAGGGCGGCATCATCGGCGGCAGCTGGTACGAGTTCACCAGCGCGTCGCTGCTCGGCATCTCGGTCCCCTGGGTCTCTATCTACTACCCGCTCGGGACCGACAACGTCGGGCGCGGCATCCTCGAACAGGCGGTCCACGCGACCCCGCGGATGCTCCTGATGATCACGAGCGCCGGCCTGTTCGTCACCGTCCTCGGGACGAGCATCGGGGCCCTCGCCGGCTACACCGGCGGCCGCCTCGACCAGTTCCTCTCGACCATCATCGACATCGTGCTGACGCTGCCGGGACTGCCCATCCTGCTCATCCTGGTGGCGCTGCTCCAGCCCAAGAACCCCATCGTGCTGGGTATCGTGCTGTCGCTGCAGGGCTGGGCCGGGATGGCCCGCGCCATCCGGTCACAGGTCCTGACCCTCCGGTCGACCTCCTACGTGGAGTCGGCACGGGCGATGGGCCTGTCCACGCCGACCATCGTCGGCAAGGAGATCGTCCCGAACATCATGCCGTTCGTGATGATCAACATGGTCGGCGCGATGCGTGGCGTCATCTTCGCCTCCGTCGGCCTGTACTTCCTCGGCCTCCTGCCGTTCTCGAAGGTCGTCAACTGGGGCGTCATGCTCCAGCTGGCGTACTCCAACGGCGGACTGCTGACGCTCGACGCCGCGCACTGGCTCGTCGTTCCGATGCTCTGCATCATCCTGCTCTCGATGGGCCTCATCCTGTTCGCGCAGGGGATGGACCGCGTGTTCAACCCCCGCGTCCGGGCCCGACACGCGAAGACCACCGGCGACGACGCCGGCGAACCTGCGGAGACGACGAACACCGTCCCGAACGTGAACATGGGCGGCGGAGCTGACAGATGAGCCGAAGCACCACGACCCCCACGACGACGCAGCACAGCGACGAGGACGTCATCCTCGAGGTCAGCGACCTGACGGTCTCGTTCGATATGGACCGCGGGACCTCCCGCGTCCTCAACGGCGTCGAGATGGACATCCGGCGCGGCGAGATACTCGGTATCGTCGGCGAGTCCGGCAGTGGCAAGTCGATGTTCGCGTCGGCCCTGCTGAACGCCGTGGTCGAACCCGGCCAGACCGACGGAGACATCACCTACCGCCCGCCCGAGGGCGAGCCGGTCGACGTGCTCGACCTCGGCAAGCGCGACCTCCGGAACCTCCGGTGGGAAGACATCTCGATGGTGTTCCAGGGCGCGATGAGTTCGTTCAACCCGACGATGGACTTCCGCGAGCACTTCGTGGAGACGCTCGAGGCCCACGACTACGACGTCGCGGCCGGCCTCGACCGCGCCAGGGAACTCCTCGCGGACCTCTACCTCGACCCCGAGCGGGTCATGGACTCGTACCCGCACGAGCTCTCCGGGGGCATGAAGCAGCGGGCGCTCATCGCGCTCGCGCTGGTGCTCGAACCCGAGGTGCTCGTGATGGACGAGCCGACGGCCGCGCTCGACCTGCTGATGCAGCGCTCCATCATCAGCCTGCTGTCGGACCTTCGCGACAAGTACGACCTCACGATGGTGTTCATCACCCACGACCTCCCGCTGGTCACCAAGTTGGCGGACCGTATCGGGGTGCTGTACGCCTTCGAGTTCGCGGAGGTCGGCGAGACGACCGAGCTGGTCTCCGACCCGAAGCATCCCTACACCCGTGCCCTGCTCAACGCCACCCCGAACCTCGATGCACCGCTCTCGGAGATGCGCCCCATCGAAGGGTCGGCACCCGACCCGGTCAACGTCCCGGCCGGTTGCCCGTACCACGAACGCTGTCCCATGGCGACCCCGCGGTGCGAGGACGACAAGCCGGACATGGAGGCGGCGTCGGCGACCCACGAGGTCGCCTGCCACCACTGGCGCGACGTCGACGACGAGATATCGCTCTCGACGGGGGTGGACCGATGAGCACTGACACGCCCCCCGGGGACGACCCGATGCACGCGGACCAGCCGGTCCTCTCGATGTCGGACGTCGACGTCCACTTCGAGAAAGACGGCGGCGGCCTGAACCCCTTCGCCGACCGGCCCACGGTCCGAGCCGTCGACGGCGTCGACCTCGAGATCCGCCAGAACGACGTGGTCGCCATCGTCGGCGAGTCCGGCAGTGGCAAGACCACGCTCGGCAAGACGGCCGTCGGGCTCCAGAAGCCGACCAGCGGCAGCATCGAGTACTGGGGCCAGGACATCTGGGAGGCGAAGGGCTGGCGGGCGGACCCCGACATCCCCTTCGAGCAGATCCGGCGCTCGCTCCAGATCATCCACCAGGACCCCGGTGCCTCCCTGAACCCGAACCGGACCGTCGTCTCCTCGCTCTCGGCGCCGCTGAAGCGCTGGAAGCCGGACCTCGGCCCGGAGGACCGCGAGGCGCGCGTCTACCACTTCCTGAAGCGCGTGGGGATGTCGCCGCCGGAGGACTACGCGAACCGCTACCCGCACCAGCTCTCTGGCGGCGAGAAACAGCGCGTCGCCCTCATCCGGGCGCTGCTGATGAACCCCGACCTCATCCTCGCGGACGAGGCGGTGAGCGCCCTCGACGTGAGCCTTCGCGTCGAGATGATGGACCTGATGCTCGAACTCCAGGACCAGTTCGACACCTCGTTCCTGTTCATCAGTCACGACCTCTCGAACGCGCGCTACATCGCGGAGCACGCCGGGGGCCGCCTCGGCGTCATGTACCTCGGCGAACTGGTCGAGATCGGCCCCGTCGAGGAGGTCCTCGGGAACCCCCAGCACCCCTACACGAAGGTGCTGAAGTGGGCGACCCCGGAGCTCGGCATCGCGGAGGACGCCGCCGGCCCGCCGGTGCGCGAGATAGACATCCCGGACCCGGTGAACCCGCCCTCTGGCTGCCGGTTCCACACGCGCTGCCCGAACGCCACCGAGCAGTGCCGCACGGCCGCACCGGAGGTGACGTCGGTCGACGGCGACGTCGACGGCCAGGCCGAGGGCGACCACCGCGTCGCCTGCTACCGGGCGACCGAGGACGAGGCGTACTGGAACAGCGACCCGCTCGACGGAGCTGAACTCTGAATGACACACCACGAGAGTCACGACCACGACCACGACGACACGACCGAGGAACAGGCAACCGACCAGAACTGGCGCGACGAGCAGACGCTGTCGCGCCGCCGCTACCTCGCCGGCGTCGGTGCCATCGGGAACATCGGCATCGCCGGCTGTACCGGCACCAGCGACGCGACCGAGACGACCACCGCGGGGACCGACGCGACGACCACCGCCACCGCGTCCGATACCCAGGCGTCGGCCGCAGCCGACGTGGTCTCGGTCGGCAACGGGAGCTACACGACGACGGTCCCCTCGGGCGAGGAGCACCCGCCGGAACAGGTGTACGCCACGGCCGACGTGTCGGCACCGTACCCGACCAACGAGTGGTGGAGCAACCTGCTCCGCGCCCAGTTCGGCGCGCCGATGTGGGCCCACCCGCTCGTCGGTACCCCGACCAGCGAGGGGCTCGACATCGTCCACCCGACCGACTGGACCTTCACCCAGGTCAACGGCGACAAGAACCGGGGGAACATCGCCGAGATGGACCCCAGCGGCGACCTCACGCTGGGCACCACCGGCGCGTCGTTCGTCGATGCCAGGTGTGCCGGCTGGGGCGACTGGCACGTCGACGTGCGCTGGGGCGCGGGCGACGCGTCCACGCCGACGCTCGACGCGACGATGGCGCAGGGCTCGCCCTACGTCTTCGCCGAGGTGTCGGGCGCCGACGCCGAACTCACGTTCGCCGCGACGCCGGAGGTCTGGGCCGACCAGGGCAACGTCCTCGGTGTGACGGTCAACGGCCACCACTACGGCGTCTTCGCGCCCAGTGGCGCGACCTGGTCCGGTATCGGCTCGAACACCCTGACCAGCGCCCTCGCTGGCGAGGGTTACCTCACCGTCGCGGCACTGCCCGAGGCGACGACGACCGCCCTCTCGCGGTACGAGTCCTACGCGTACAACACGCTGACCGGGACGAGCGTCTCATGGACCTACGACGAGGCGACTTCGGAAGTGCGGACGACCCATACCTTCGAGACGACCGCCCGCGCCGAGTCCTCGACGACGGGTACCATCGCCGCGCTCTACCCGCACCAGCACAAGAACACGGACGCGACCCTCGACGGAGACACCTTCGTCTCCCCGCGCGGGACCATGCAGACGGTCACGGGGTCGTCGTTCGAGACGCAACTCGACCTGCCGCCGATCCTCCCGTTCATGCCGGCGGTCGGGAACTACGACGAGTCCCGGCTCGCGGGCTACGTCGACGACGTCGAGGCCGAGTCACCCCTCGTCCGGAAGGGCCCCGAGGACCCCGGCGACGGGACCTACTGGACCGGCAAGAACTACGAACGCCTGCTCCAGTTGCGGCCCATCGCCGAACAGGTCGGTGACACCGCGGCCGCCGACACCTTCGTCACGGCGATGCGCGACGAGCTGGAGACCTGGCTGGACGCCACCGTCTCCGGCTCCTCGGACTCCGAGGACGTCTTCTACTACGACGACACCTGGGGGACGCTCATCGGCTACAACGACTCCTTCGGCTCGGGCCCCGAGCTGAACGACCACCACTTCCACTACGGCTACTTCGTCAAGGCGGCCGCCGAGATCGCCCGGACGAACCCCACGTGGGCCGACGACGCCAACTGGGGCGGGATGGTCGACCTGCTCATCCGGGACTTCGCGAACCCCTCCCGGAGCGATTCGATGTTCCCGTTCCTGCGGAACTTCTCGCCCTACGAGGGCCACTCCTGGGCCGCCGGCAACCCCGCCTTCGACATCGGGAACAACCAGGAATCCTCCTCCGAGGCCGTCAACGCCTACGCCGCCGTCTTCATGTACGGCGAGTACCTCGGCGACACGGAACTCCGGGACGTGGGCGCGTACCTGCTCGCCCACGAGACCACCGCGGTCGACGAGTACTGGTACGACGTCGACGAGGAGAACCACCCCAGCGGCTGGGACTACAGCTACGCCGGCATGGTCTGGGGTGGCGGCTACAAGTACGACACCTGGTGGACGGACGACGTGGAGGCCATCCACGGCATCAACGTCCTGCCGGTCGGCGGGCACACGCTCTCGCTCGGCCGCGACCGGGCCGCCGCCGAAGCGACCTACCAGGAACTCGTGACCGCCAACGGCGGCGACAGTTTCGACTACTGGCCCGACATCCTCTGGCAGTACCGCTCCTTCAGCGACCCGGCGGACGCCCTGAGCCTCTTCGAGGCCGAGGCCGCCTCCTACCCCGTCGAGTTCGGTGAATCGAAAGCACACACCTACCGCTTCCTGACGGCGATGGACGGCCTCGGCGCGGTCCACGACGAGGTGACCGCCGACACGCCACTCGCCGCCGTCTTCGACGACGGCACCACGACGACCTACGTCGCCTACAACGCGGGCGACGCGTCGACGACCGTCACGTTCTCCGACGGGACCTCGCTCTCGGTCCCCGCGAACGACCTCGCGACGACGACCAGCGGGTCCGACTCCGGCGACGGCGGCAGCGGCTCTACGGCCCCCACGGTCGACTCGATCTCCACGTCGAGCACGCAGAAGGGGCCCTGGACCGACGTCACCGTCGACTGGGCGGTGTCCGACGCGGACGGCGACCTCCAGTCGGTGACGGTCGAACTCCGCGACAGTTCCGGAGCCACGCTCGACTCGGCGAGCACCGCCGTCTCCGGCGGGAGTGCCTCGGGCACGACCCAGCTCCGGACGAAATCGACCCCGACGACGGTCGCGGTGACCGCCGTCGACGCAGCAGGCAACGAGCAAACCAGCACCACGAACCTATGACGACGCGAGAAACCCAGGTATCACAGACGCAGCGCGAAGAGACGGCCGACCGGGTCGAGACCCTCATCGACGAGATGACCGTCCGCGAGAAGGCCGCCCAGCTCGCCGGCACCTACGTCGGCACGATGGGCGAGACACGCACCCTCGAAGACGCAGAGGAGATGGTCCGCGAGCACGGTCTCGGCTTCGTGACCCCCTTCGGGTACGGGGCCTCCCCGCACCGGGACTCGGCCGAGGTGGTCGAGATCGCCAACGAACTCCAGCGGGTCGCCCGCGAGGAGTCACGCCTCGGCATCCCCATCCTCATCCCGGTCGACGCCATCCACGGCAACGCCTACGTCGAGGACACGACGGTCTTCCCGCACAACCTCGGCGTCGCGGCCGCCCGCGACCGCGACCTCGTCGAGCAGGTCGGCGCCGTCACCGCGACCGAGGTCGCCGCCACCGGGTCGAGCCTGACCTACGGCCCGACCTGCGACGTGGCTCGCGACCCGCGCTGGGGCCGCACCTTCGAGACCTTCGGCGAATCACCCTCGCTCGTCGGTGAACTCGCGTCCGCGAAGGTCCGTGGCATCCACGAGGCCTCGGTCGACGTGGCCGCGATGGCGAAGCACTTCCCGGCCTACGGCGAACCCGAGCGCGGCGAGGACACCGCGCCCGTCGACCGCTCGGTCTCGTCGCTCTACCGCGACTTCGTGCCGTCGTTCCAGCAGGTCATCGAGGCCGGCGTCGAGGGCATCATGCCGAGTTACAACGCCATCAACGGCGAGCCCTCTCACGGCTCCAGCCACTGGCTGACCGACGTGCTCCGCGACGAGTTCGGGTTCGAGGGCTACGTCGCCTCCGACTGGAACGGCATCAACATGCTCCACGACGACCACCGGGTCGCGACGTCGGGCACCGACGCCATCCGCCAGTCGTTCGACGCCGGTGTCGACGTCCACTCGCTGGGCGAGGTCGACCACGTCGACAGCCTCGTCGAACTCGTCGAATCCGGCGCCGTCTCCGAGGCGGCGGTCGACGAATCGGTCCGGCGCGTGCTCGAACTCAAGGCCGACCTCGGGCTGTTCGACGACCCGTTCGTCGACCCCGACGAGTCCGCGGACACGCTCGGGAAACCGACCCACCGGCAGGTCTCGCTCGAGGCCGCCCGGGAGTCGATGACACTGCTCAAGAACGAGCGCGACCTGCTCCCGTTCGACGACGACGCCGACGAGGTGGTCGTCACCGGGCCCAACGCCGACTCGCTGGTCAACCAGGTCGGCGGCTGGAGCGTGAAGGAGGAGCACGAACTCACGGGTACGACCATCCGCGAGGGCATCGAGGAGTTCCTCGGGCCCGAGAGCACGGTCACCCACGAACCCGGCGCCGGCATCGACGAGCCGGGCGACGTCGACGCGGCCGCCGACGCCGCGAGCGACGCGGACGCCGCCGTGGTCGTCCTCGGCGAGAACTGGTACATCCACGAGTTCGGGCCACAGGACGTCACCGGTCCGACCGACGCCTTCCCGAACCGCGCCGAACTCACCCTGCCCGAGGCGCAACGCGACCTGCTCGAGGCGGTTCTCGACACCGGGACGCCGACCGCGCTCGTGCTCGTCACGGGGCGCCCACTGGCCATCCCGTGGGCGGCCGAGCACGTCGACGCCATCCTGCAGGCGTACTACCCCGGAGCCCAGGGTGGGCGGGCCGTCGCCGAGACGCTCTTCGGCGCGAACAACCCGGCCGGGAAGTTGCCCATCTCGGTCCCGCGGTCGGAGGGCCACCTCCCGGTGCGGCACAACCACCTCCCGAACCCGACGCCCATCGGCGAGGACGAACACCTCCCGTCGTACGACCCGCTGTTCCCGTTCGGCCACGGGCTCTCGTACACCGAGTTCGAGTACCGCGACCTCTCGGTCTCCGCGGACTCGCTCGCGCGAGACGACTCCGTGACGGCCGCCGTG
Organism: Haloarchaeobius amylolyticus; assembly: GCF_026616195.1. Classification (NCBI taxonomy): domain Archaea; kingdom Methanobacteriati; phylum Methanobacteriota; class Halobacteria; order Halobacteriales; family Halorubellaceae; genus Haloarchaeobius; species Haloarchaeobius amylolyticus. Next base: position 35,092 of record NZ_JANHDH010000003.1, on the reverse strand, counting down.
ACGCTCGCGAACACGGGCGACCGCGAGGGCGACGAGGTCGTCCAGCTCTTCGCCGGCCGGGACTACTCGTCGGTCGTCACGCCGGTCCGGGAGCTGGTCGACTTCGAGCGCGTGTCGCTCGACCCCGGTGAGGAGGTCACCGTGACCTTCGAGCTCGGGACGGACACCTTCGACGTGGTCCACCCCGACGGCTCGCGCCGGTTCGAGGCAGGGAAGGTCTCCCTCTGGTGTGAATCCACGGAGACGTCGCTGGAGGTGGTCGACCAGGACTGAGCCGCACGACTCGAACCATTCGCAGCCACCACTGTCCTGCGGTCTTTTTTCTGAGAATCGACGTTCCAGTTCCCGTCAGCCGTTGCTGAAGGGTGCGCTACCGGGGTCGATGCCGACCAGCGAGATGGTCCGCATCTCGATGTCCTCGAAGACGGCCCCCCAGCCGCCGACCTCGACCGTCCCGTCGCCCGTGGCGAGGACGACGCTCTTGTAGGCGCCCATGTCCGAGAGCGCCAGCCGCGAGAGGTCCTGGTCGTCGTGGAAGTACGAGAGGCCGACGACGACGCCTTCGACGGTCCGACGGACCTCGGTGTCGATGTCGACGCCGTCGACGACGACCTCCAGTTCGTAGCCGGCCTCCCACAGGAAGTGGCAGTCGCACATGAACTCCTCCATCGTGACGTAGGTGACGCGGTCGGAGTCGGCCGCGAACAGCGTCGGGTAGAGGTTCCACAGGCAGGTCAGGTAGTACCAGTGGAAGACGAACGGGAGGATGCGGTCGTAGATCATGACGCCGTAGTCCTCGTCGGAGCGCGTGTTCGGCGCGAAGCAGGTCCGGTGCCGGTCGACGATGACGAGGAACGGCCCGGGGATGCTGCACGCCCGCAGTTCCGAGAGCGCCCCGGTCGGGTCGAAGCCCTCGGGTGGCGTCTGGCCGTCCTCGACGTAGACGGAGGCGCGGACGATGACGCCCTGCTCGCGGGCCTCCCGGAGCGCCGGGAAGAGCTGTTCGAGCTGCTCGTACGTCCCGGCGAGTTCGACGACCGTGTCGGCGTCCCCGATGAGGTCGCGGGCGTTCTCGACGGCGGTCTCGCCGCGCTTGGTCACCCCGACGCGGGCGTCCATCCGGTTCGGCTTCCGGTAGCGTTCGCGTATCTCCTCGGCGGCGTCGTGCAGGAGCTCGCCGCGTGCCTCCAGGTCTGTCATGGAGACGTTGGGGTCACACGGGCGGACGTAGAGCTTCTCGCGGTCGATGGTCTCGACGTACCCCTTCGACTCCAGACTCCGCAGCACGTCGTAGACCTGCGAGACGGGCACCGAACTCTCGCGGCCGACCTCGATCGCCGGTGATACCCCCATGTCGAGCAGGCAGAGGTACGCCTCCGCCTGGTACTCGGTCAGGTCGGCGTACTCGAGCGCCTGTGCCAGTGTCTCCCGGTCCATGGACTGACACACTCCGCAGCGCCACATGAAACTTCTGAGCCACGGCAAGAGCCGCCACGAGCCGCGGGGGACCGGACCAGCGGGGACGACCATTTTACAACTATCTTCGAGTTTCCTATTCAGCCTCATCTTCTCTATATAGAATACAATACCAGTTATATCGTGAATTACCCATTTAATGTCCAGAGTTTCGCTAACTTTCCAGAGGTTCAGGAGATTCAGAATGCCGTAAAACTGTAATGTGAAATCAGGTAAAAGTTTATTCTGGCTGTTCGCCGACGCCGATCTTCGCGCCCGGCCACCAGACACCTCACTGGAGGTCGACCGTCACGCGCCCATCGAAGGAGAGGACCAGCGACTGCACGAAGTCGCCGAACAGCGCCTTGCCCGTCGGGGACCGCTTGCGCCCTGTCGTGAAGATGTGGTCGCAGCCGTGTTCCCGGGCCACGTCGAGCGTCACCTCGGCCCGGTCGGACGTCTCGACGACCTCACAGAGGCGCTCGTACTCCACGTCGAGCCCGTCGAAGGCTTCCGCTGCGACCTCGTCGACGAAGGCCAGTGCGCCCTTCAGTGCCGTCTCCGTTCCGTAGGAGGTGTTCTCGACCTGGCCGATAGTCTCGAGGGTGGAGACGGACCGTTCGACCTCGTCCTCGGTCACCAGCACGAGGATGGAGAGGGTGGCGTCCTCGGCGGTCGCGTACGACCCGGCCTCCCTGACGAGTGCTTTGCTAGCTGGCGTATCCTCTAGAACGACGAGGGCATGCTCCATACCACGACATCCAGACCGACCGACAAAAAGCTTCGCGTGCAAACGCACAATATATAAAGATATTTGAAGTCAGACGTATACGTCTCGCATGGCTTCTGGCAGTGAGCCAGAACCTGTCATGCCTGAGACTGCCACCGCGTGACGGTCACGCACTGGGAGTGCTGTGAGGCCCACCAGTCCTGTCGTGCAACAGACCGGGCCTCTCGCACGAGGGCGTCAGCCCCACGCTGTCACCCACTTCCGTCCTCTCGGAGAGTCCCGGGAGGCATCCCGCCTGACCCCTTGCACGAGTGTTCTAGCCGTCAGTATCGGCGCCCTGCGAGTCGAGCACGTCCACCAGCCGGTTCGCGAACTCGACCGTCCGCGTCGGGATTCCGTAACGGTCGGCGTCCATGTCCACGTTCCGCAGCGACGCAGCCACCGCTTCGGGGTGGGACATCGTCGTCACGGTCTCGCGGACATCGACCGACAGTTCCCCGTCGGAGGTCTCCAGCCACGGCTGTCGCTGCTGGTCCTCGTCGTACGCGATGGTGTACGTCTCGCCACCGACCACGTCGACGATGTCGTCGAGCGCCCCGATCTCGATGCGGTCGTCTGCCGAGACGAGAAAGAGCGTCCCGTCCTCGCACTCGGGTTCGTACCGGCTCATGCTGGAATCGTTCGACGGTTCGCGTCTTAGTTCCCCCGGCTGCACGCCCGGTACGAACCGTGTGCCGGCGTGTCCACCCCTACGACCCCTCCCCAGAAGTCGCAGTTCCCGCCCCGGTTCCATTCCACGTCGTGACGGTCTCCAGCCCACCGGCCGAGAGCCGGACCTGCTGGTTCGCCTCGACGCCCTCGAACGTCCGCGTGGTGCCATCGGGGAAGGTGACCGTCAGGTCGACCTGCTCGTGGCCTGCCAGTCCGAGATGAGAGACGCGGCTCTCCTGCGAGAGGAAGTCCGACTGGACCGTCTGCTGGACGACGGTGGACTGGCTCCCGGCCGACACGGTGACCTCGGCGCCGTAGACCGTCGCCCCAGCGTCGTCGACCACCCGGAACGCGATGCTGTTCGCGGCCGCACCCACGTTCTCGTAGAGGCGGACCCGACCATCGTAGGGGGCCACGACGATGTCGCGGTCGCCGTCCCGGTCGTAATCCAGCGTCACGAGCCCGCGGCCGTCCTGTTCGCCGAGCCCGTGGGCGCTCGCGTCGAGGTTCTCGAACCCGTTCCCGTCGCGTTCGAACAGCATCGGGTAGGTGTAGTGGGGGTCCTCGCGGTCGATGCGGACGACGTGCTGGGTCGCGTGGACCAGGTCGCGGTCACCGTCGTTGTCGAGGTCGGTCAGACTCGACGCCCAGCCCCAGCCGCCCTCCCGGACGCCGTACGAGACCGCGGCGTCCGACAGCCCGCCGCTCCCGTCGTTCAACATGAGCGTGTTGCCCCGGGTCCGCTGGGACTTGATGACGTAACCGAAGAGGTAGCGGAAGCGCTCCCGACGCTCATCGTCCCTGACCTCGTCGAGCGGCAGGTAGATGTTCGTCGTGAACACGTCCTGAGCCCCGTCGCCGTTCACGTCGGCGACCTCGGAGGACATCCCGTTCCGGGACGTGTTGCCACGCAGAGGCCGCTCGGTGAACGTCCCGTCGCCATCGTTGACGTACACCGTGTCGGTGTTGAAGTCGTTCGCGACGTGGACGTCCGGGCGGCCGTCACCGTTCAGGTCGACGAAACTCGCGGCGAGGCTCCAGCGACGCGCCGCGCTCAGTCCGGACCCCTCGACGCGCTCGAAGCCGTCCCCGGTGTTCTCGTAGAGCAGGTTCCGGTGACCGTTATCGCGGGCCAGCGTCTCGTTGAGGCTGAAGTATCCCTCGGGCTTGGTGGTCGCCCAGTCCCCCGACTGGTAGACGAGCAGGTCGAGGTCGCCGTCGCCGTCGTAGTCGGCCGCAGTCGCGCCCATCGGGAACGCCAGCTCGCCGAACGCGTCGTCGGTGCGCTCGAACTCGCCGCCGTCGTTGTGGAACAGGACCGGTTCGGCGTGCGACCGGAGGAACAGCAGGTCCGTCCAGCCGTCGCCGTCGTAGTCGAAGAAGAGCGCGCTCTTGACCGAATCGCCAAGGGACGAGAAGTTCTGCGCGCGAGTGAACGTGCCCTCCGCGTTCCGGAACAGGACCGGGCTGTCACCGCCGACCACCAGCAGGTCCCGCCAGCCATCGCGGTCGTAGTCCGCGACGTACACGCCGTCGTCCCCGTTGCCCGCGCCACCCCCGTCGGTCTCGTAGTCGAGGCCGGCCGCCGCGGTCGCGTCCTGGAACTCGATGCTGGTGTCGGGGGCGACTGTCGAGGGCGTCAGGCCGGTACACCCTGCAGAGACCACCAGCACCAGCGTCAGCGCCACCGCGAGCCACGGCCGAGGGGCTGACCGCGGAGAACCGGGCAGCGACCGTCTCATCGGTTGCTCGGGAGGGCGCGCTGGGCCCGGGGTGGCACGAGGAAGGTGCTTCGCGAGCGAGTGCCGAGGTAGTCGACGATACCGTGTCGGTCGGCCGGGACGTCGACGTCGTACTCGTCGGTCTGCATCGCCCTGCGGACCGCGAGGAACTTCCGGGTGTCCGTCTGGATGGACGAGAAGTTGAACGACGACCCGTCAACGTCGTCGGTGGCGACGCCTTCGGACCGCCGGAGGATCTTCGGCTGGAAGTCCTCGTCCCTCGCGGAGGCGACCTTCTGGGCGTGCCCGACGATGCCGTGTTCGGCCGCCAGTTCCTCGAGGTCTCCGACGTTCTCCTCGGTGATGCCGCTGTGGTCGCCCATCCGGTCGCCGATGTCGCCCACGTCCTCGTAGTCGTGGGCCGGACAGTACATCTCCTTCATGCGCTGGCGGTGGGACTGCTCGTACCAGTCGTCGAGGTGGGTCTTGATGCGCGAGACCACGAGCGTCGTGCCACCCGCGAACTGGCCCGACGAGCGTGTCGCGATGTCCTCCGGGGGGAGGCTGTTGTCGAAGCCTGCCCGGAACCCCATCGACAGCGGGGCGTCCTCGGGGATGTCGTCATTGTCGAGCTCCTGTGCGGGCCGACCCTTGCCGATGACGCCAGTCCGCCTGGTCGTCACGTCGAAGACTCCCGTCAGCCGGTCCTCGACCGGGACACCGTTCAGGGTCTCTTTCTCCCCGAACAGGGCCTCCTCGGCCGCCAGCAGGACCGAGGCGTAGTCGCTGTCGAGCAACAACAACGCGTCGAAGTCCGCGGCCATCGCCGGGTCCTCGTCGAGTTCCTCGAGCAGCGTCTCCGGCGGCTGCAACCCGTCGACCGCGATGTCGACCCGGTCGAGGTACCGGGGCGCGTAGCCGAGCATGAACAGCAAGCCGTTGTTGACGCTCCCGCTGGTGTCGAGGCCGCTCCCCCACTGGAATGCTCGTTCGAGCCCACGAAGCGCGTTCTCCACCTGGTCGCGCTCGGCTGTCGTCGGCGGAATCGACCCCTCGTAGCTGAGCCCGAGGAGCAACTGGTGCTGGCTCTGGGTCGTCGTTCCGTGGACGCTGTTCACGAGGTAGTCGTCCCAGGCGTGCTGGCGGTCGGGTAGTTCGGCCGGGTCGTCGACCCCGCGTGGATACGCGGGCGAGTCACTCGGCTCCTCGTCGGGTCCGCGCTCGGCCGCCTGGCAGGCCGCAAGCGCGCTCGACCCCCCGATGGCGAGCGCGGCCCGGACGAGCGAGCGCCTGGAGAGACCACGAGAACTGTTAGCAGGCATACCACGATAGTTGCGGAACATACTACATAACTGTTGTTGAACCATCTGGACTGGTTCCCGCATGGGTCCAGCCCAGTCCTGCCCGTCGAGGGCGTGACAGAGGGATATCCTGTATGAAGCGAAATAGAAAAAATCCGCCCTCCGAGCCCGTCTTCGTCCATCGAATCCATCGAATCATATCGATGCTACTGAATTTTCCGCTCGGTTATCGGTCGGTGACTTCACCAGTGGCTCGGTCCCTCGACCGAGCTGAGGAGGCGTATCGGTATGCCCCAGACTCATGTTACACGCATATACTCGTAACACCATGGTTCACGAGCTGTTACAGTAGTACGGGTGTAACCTACCTCGCCCCCTGTTCCGAGATATTCGGAACGGTCGATCCGCCGACCCCCGGAAGACAACGAGATGTGCCCACATGGCACATTCGCTCCGAGTATTTCGAAACGGTGGCGATGGCGAGCCCGGACCACCGGTCCCCGGTAGGCACGAACCGACCGAAATCGGGCCTCTCCGACGCTCGTTCCGATATATCCAGAACAATTATGATGGTTGCGCTGGTGTGTCATGATATGCCTTCGAAGCCGCTCAAGTCGCTCGTTCGCGCGAACCGGGTCATCGAGAGACTCGTCGAGATGCAGGCGGCCACGGTCAGCGAACTCGCGGCTGAGTTCGATATGCCCCTGAGCACGATGTACGAGTACGTCAACACCCTCGAGACGATCAACTACATCACGAAGCAGCCGGACGGCCGCTACCGCGTGAGTTCGTCGTTCCTCGAGGTCGGCAACCGCGTCCGGCGGAACCACGACATCTACTCGACGGCGGAACCCGAACTCCGACGGCTGGCCGAGGAGACCGGCGAGTTCGCGGGGCTGATGATCGAGGAGAACGACCTCGGTGTGTTGCTCTCGATGAAGAAGGGCGAGAAGGTGAAGCGACTGCAGGTCAGCCGGACCTACCCGGGCGTCAAGTCCCGGCTCCACACGACGGCCTACGGGAAGGCGATACTGTCCCAGCTCCCCGACGCGAAGATCCGGGACATCGTCGAGCAGTACGGCCTCCACCCGAAGACACAGAACACGCTGACCGACGTCGAGGCACTCCTCGACGACATCGACCAGGTCCGACAGCGCGGGTACGCGTTCGACGACGAGGAGTGCTTCGACGGGATGCGGGGCATCGGCGTGCCGATCACGAGCCGGTCCGACGACGTCCTCGCCGGCATCGCACTGTACGGGCCGCCGAACCGACTCGAGGACGAGGTGTTCTTCGAGGAGTACCCCGCCGTCGTCCAGGAGTACGCGGACATCATCCGGGGGAACCACGAGTACTCGTGACCCCCGGCACTGCCTCGCCTGCGTCGATGGGGCGGGCAGGAACGTACCGCAACGAGTGACCATGTATCACAACCGAGTAATATGTTGCAGTAATCGATATTCTTAATACATCATTCCATGTGAACTGTTAACGTAGCATGGCAGATTATAGCCTGGACACAGCAGAGGGGAGAATCGAGGCCCTGCGCCGGATGTTGACGATCCGCGAGTTCGACACCCGCGCGGGACAGTACTTCGCCGACGGCGAGATTCCCGGGTTCGTGCACCTCTACATCGGGGAGGAGGCGGTCGCGACCGGGACCTGCGCCGCACTCGAACCGGACGACTACATCAGCAGCACACACCGCGGGCACGGCCACTGTATCGCGAAGGGGCTGGACCCGAACCTGATGATGGCCGAACTGTTCGGCCGGGAGACCGGCTACTGCAAGGGCAAGGGCGGGTCGATGCACATCGCGGACGTCGATTCGGGGATGCTCGGTGCCAACGGCATCGTCGGGGCGGGGCCACCACTCGCGACAGGTGCCGCACTCACCATCGACTACCAGGACCGCGACCAGGTGGCACTGGCCTTCTTCGGCGACGGCGCGACCGCCCAGGGGCAGGTCCACGAGTCCATCAACATGGCCGCGACCTGGGACCTTCCCGCCATCTTCCTCATCGAGAACAACCAGTACGGCGAGGCGACGCCGGTCGAAAAGCAGCACAACGTCGCCAACCTCAGCGACACCGCGGGCGCCTACGACATCCCCGGCGTGACCGTCGACGGGATGGACGTGACGGCCGTCAACGAGGCCGTCACCGAGGCACGAAAGCGAGCCCGAGCTGGCGACGGTCCCACGCTCATCGAGGCGAACACCTACCGCTACCACGGACACTACGAGGGTGACGAACAGAACTACCGGACCGACGAGGAACTCCAGCAGTGGAAGGACCGAGACCCGATAGACTCGTTCAGCCAGCGCCTCATCGACCGCGGCGAACTCACCGAGGAGGAGTTCGAGGAGCTGGAGGCAGAGGTCCAGGAGACCATCGCCGACGCCATCGAGTTCGCGATGGACTCCGACCTGCCCGCGCAGGAGGACGCCTACGACGACATGTTCGCCGAGCCAGTTCCAGAGATCGAGCAGTTCGCAGAGCGCCTCCGCACCGACGGTGGCGAGCGCGGAGGTGATGCGCGATGAGCGCCCAGACCGCCGCGGCCGAACTCGACGGCATGGAGACCGAGCGGTTGACGGTTCGCGAATCTATCCGACTCGCACTCCGTGAGGAACTGCGCCGCGACGAGGACGTGTTCGTGATGGGCGAGGACGTCGGCGACTTCGGCGGCGTCCTCGAGGTCACCGGTGACCTCATCGAGGAGTTCGGCGAGGAACGCATCCGCGACACGCCCATCGCCGAGGCCGGGTTCACGGGCGCCGCGACCGGCGCGGCCGCGACCGGGACGCGCCCCGTCGTCGAGATCATGTTCTCTGACTTCATGGGCGTCTCGATGGAGCAGATCATGAACCAGATGGCGAAGATGCGCTACATGTTCGGCGGCAAGACGGAGATGCCCGTCACCGTCCGCACCACCGAGGGCGGTGGCATGGGCGCCGCCAGCCAGCACTCCGGGACGGTCCACGCCTGGATCGCGCAGTTCCCCGGCCTGAAGGCGGTCGCGCCGGGCACCGCCGCGGCCGCGAAGGGCCTGACCAAGGCGGCCATCCGGTCGGACGACCCCGTGTTCGTCTTCGAGAACAAGATGATATACGAGCAGAAGGGCGAGGTGCCGACCGACCCGGACTTCACCATCCCCATCGGCGAGGCGGCCGTCGAGCGCGAGGGCGCCGACGTCACCGTGGTCGCGACCCAGCGCATGGTCGGCGAGTCGCTCGACGTCGCGGAGAACCTGGCCGGTGACGTGAGCGTCGAGGTCATCGACCCACGCTCGCTCTATCCGCTGGACACCGAGACCATCGTCGAGAGTCTCCGGAAGACCGGCCGGATGGTGGTCGCGGACGAGAGCCCGCTCTCGTACGGCGTCCACGCCGAGGTCATCGCACGTGCCCAGGAGGAGGCGTTCTTCAGCCTCGACGCGCCCATCCAGCGCGTCGGCACGCCGGACACCCACATCCCGTTCAGCCCGCCACTGGAGCAGGAGGTGCTCCCGGACGGCGACGAGGTCGAGGCTGCCATCCGGCGGATCACGTGAAGCGATGGCCCACGTTGGACTCATCGTCAACCCGTCGGCAGGCCGTGACATCCGTCGGCTCACGGGCGGCGCGAGCATCGTGGACAACTACGCGAAACGCCGCGTCGCCGAGTGCGTCCTGCACGGCCTGACCCTGGTCGACGAGACACCCAGCGTGGCGGTCATGCCAGACCGGGTGGACATCGCCACCCACGCCGTCGAGGCGGCACCGCCGGAGATGGACGTCGAGCTGGTGGAGATGCCCATCCACGAGACGGCTGCGGACACGCGCAGAGCGGCCGAACGCTTCCGCGAGACGGCGGACGCGGTCGTCGTGCTGGGCGGCGACGGTACCACCCGCGACGCCGCGCTCGAAGTCGGTGACGTCCCCCTGTTGTCGGTCTCGACGGGGACGAACAACGTCGTGCCGACACCGGTGGACGGGACCGTCGCGGGCGCGGCGGCCGCCGTCATCGCGGACGGCATGGTCGACGCCGACACCGCGACCTACAGACACGGTCGTATCGACGTCCACGCCGACGACGTCTCCGGCGAGAAGTCCCTGACGGGGCTGGCAGCCATCGGTATCACCGACAGGCCGTTCGTCGGGACCCGGGCGGTCATCGACCCGTCGGAGCTGCTCGGCGGCGTCGTCTCGCGGGCCCACCCGGCCGAGATCGGCCTCACCAGCGCCGCGGGCTGTATCGAGCCGCTGGCGCCGGACGCCCCCGGCGGCATCGCACTGACACTCGGTGCCCCCGAGGAGACCCCGCGGTCGGTGCGGGCGATCCTCGCCCCGGGGATGACCGATACCGTCGGCATCGCCGAGTACGACACGCTCGACTGGGGCGAGACGGCGACGTTCCAGGTGACCGACGGCGTCGTCGGCGCCGACGGCGAGCGCGAACTCGAACTCACCGACGCGACCGTCTCGATGACGCTCAGCGCCGACGGGCCCCGGCTCGTCGACGTGGACGCGACGCTTCGCGCCGCGCCGGACGACGGGATGATGCTCCGGCACGGGGCGGCTGCCACCGAGTAGTCGCTGTCCATCCACCCTTCCCCAGCGCCCACCCTTCCTGTGGGACGGATTCTGTTGCTCAGTGATAGCTCCGCGGCTCTCCGGACGTGGGCGCAGGGTCCAGACCGGAACCAGAGAAGACGGAGAAGGTGCAGAACAGGCGAGACGTGCCGAGTACCCGGGACGAGCCCCGGCGACCGGCCGGCGGTTACTCCGTGCCGCGGTACGAATCCAGCACCAGCGTCGACGACTCGGCTGCTCGCTCGAAGAAACTGTCCAGGAACGCGGTCGCCTCGGACCGGCCGATGGCACGCGTGTCGTAGGTCAGGGTCGCGGTGACGAGTGGCCGGAGGTCGACGCCGTCGTCACCGGGCACGGCCCGCTGTCCGGAGAGGTCGACCTCCAGCGCGGCGACGGCGGGCCGGTTGACGAGCAGTCCCTCGGCGTCGTCGCCTGCCGGCTCGGCCAGCGTGAACGACGGCCGTTCGTCCTCGTCGCCCACGAGGCCCTCGCGCGCCTCGACGAGCTGGGTGAGCGACTTCTCGTCGACCGCCGGAATCACGCCCGTGGTGAGTTCCCCGTCGGCCTCGGTCACGAGCGCGATGTCGTGGTCGGCGACGACCTGGTGGGTGGACTCGCCGTAGGTCCCGTTCACGACCGGCGTGTCGGCAAGCGCCGCCGAGGCGACGACGAGCAACAGGTCGGTGGTCGTCACCCGGTCCTCGAAGGCTGCACGGACCGCCTCGGTCGTCTCCAGCAGTGCCTCACCGGCGTCGGGGGCTGCCACCTCGGTGACCTGCTGGAACCGGGACGTCGCAACTCCGCCGGTGTCGACCCGCTGGGCCGCCACCGGTTCGGCGCCCGACCCAGCCTCCGCGGCGGCCTCGACGTCGTCCTCGGTCACCGAATCCATCGGGCCGGTCCCCTCGACCGTCGTGAGGTCGACACCGAGTTCCTCGGCGCGTTTCTTCGCACGGGGGGATGCCTTGACCTCCTCGGCGGCGGAGTCGCTCTCGGCCGTGGTACCGCTCTCTGCGGCGGCCTCGACGTCAGCCTCCGTCACCGAATCCATCGGGCCGGTCCCCTCGACCGTCGAGAGGTCGACCGATAGCTCCTCGGCTCGCTTCTTGGCCCGGGGCGAGGCCTTCACCGCTGCCGACGCCCCGTCGGGTGCGGCCCCAGCAGTCGCGGTCTGTGCTGTACCGGAATCGCCGCTTGCCGTCCCGGTCTCACCGGTCGCTGCCTCGTCGCTGGAGCTCTCCTGGCCGGTGTCGGCCGCGCCGCCGAGTTCCGATTCGACCTCGGCCTCGAGGTCGGCGATGTCGGCGTCCCCGTTCGCGAGGATGCCGATGGGTTTCCCCGGTGGGATGGACTCGCCCTCCTCGAGGTAGATGCGGCGGAGTTCGCCGTCCTCGCGGGCTTCGACCTCGCCGATGCTCTTCTCGGATTCGACCTCGGCTATCACGTCGCCTTCCGACACCGGTTGGCCGGGGTCGACGAACCACTCGAGCACGGTCCCCTGCTCCATCTCGAGCCCCAGTTTTGGCATCTTGACAATAATTGCCATTATAAACCACACAACTACTTCATCATACAAAAGCGTGTTTACCGTGGCAACCCTTCACTCACAGGCGGGGACGACGACATCAGTGCCATGCCCCCCGATTCGAGGCGGACCGTCGGTCGGTGATCAGTGGCTGCCTCCCCCGAGACCACTGCCGAGTCGGACTCGTGGAGTCGTGCGGACCCTCATTGCGGTACCTGCGCCGCCTGTCGCACCTCGTGCTGGACCGTCTCACCGATCTCCTCGATTGCCTCGCGGGCGCGGTCCAGGTCCGGGTCCGAGAGCATCGTCAGGAAGCCGTGGATCATGTCCTCGTACTCGACGTGCTTCGTCGGGACACCGGCGTCCGACAGCCGGTCGGCGAGCGCGCGCCCGTCGTCGCGGAGCGGGTCGAACCCACAGGTCACCACCAGCGACGGCGGGAGGTCCGCCATGCTCTCCGCCCGGTGTGGCGAGGCGTAGGCGTGCGTGGCGTCCAGGTCGCTCCGGAGGTACCCGTCCCAGAACCGCTCCATGTCCTTCCGGGTGAGGAAGTACCCCTGTGCGTTCTCCTCGTACGACGCCGTGTCGAACGCGTAGTTGGTCGCCGGGTAGGCGAGGACCTGGTAGTCGATGGCCGGGCCGTCACGGTCGCGCGCCAGCATCGCGACCCCCATCGCGAGCGTCGCCCCGGCACTGTCGCCCGCGACGACCAGCGAGTCGGCGTCGACGTCGAGCGTCTCCTCGTCGTTCGCGACCCAGCACGTCGCGGCGTAGCAGTCCTCGAGACCGGCGGGGAACCGGTGCTCGGGCGCGAGGCGGTAGTCGACGGCGACGACCAGACAGTTCGTGGCGTTCGCGAGCGCCCGGCAGAGGGCGTCGTGGGTCTCGAGGCCGCCCAGCATCCAGCCGCCGCCGTGGCAGAACACGAGTGGCGCGATAGGGTCGTCCCCGACCGGCCGGTAGAGTCGGACCGGTATGTCCCCGTCGGGGCCCGGGACCGTACGGTCCCGAACCGACGCGACCTCGTCCGGTGGTTCGTCCGGCACGCTGAGGTCGCGGTACGTCTGGCGAGCGTCCTCGAGCGAGAGGCGATACAGTGGTGGCAGGCCCTCGTCCGTCAGTCCGTGGAGGTACTCCTGTACCTGGGGGTGAAGTGTCGATGACATCGCGTCGATTACACTATTCGGATAGAGCGGTATAACTGTACCCCCCGATAGCAGAAGAGTATAAGCGGGGAGACGCTGTAGCACACGCCAGCAGGTACGACAGACGATGGCTGACCACTCACTGCCGAGAGAGACGGAGGTACTGGTTATCGGTGCAGGCCCCGGTGGATACGTCGCGGCGATCCGGGCGGCGCAGGCCGGGTTCGACGTGACGCTCGTGGAGAAGGACGCCTACGGCGGCACCTGTCTCAACGTCGGGTGCATCCCCTCGAAGGCGCTCATCACGGCGACCGACGTGGCCCACGAGGCAACCACCGCCGAGGAGATGGGCATCACCGCGGAGGTCGACGTGGACTTCGCGGCGATGACCGACTGGAAAGAGGGCGTCGTGAGCCGTCTCACAGGCGGTGTCGAGAAGCTCTGCCGGGCGAACGGCGTGACCCTCGTCGACGGGACCGCCGCGTTCACCGACACACAGCAGGTCAGGGTCACCCGACAGGGAACGACGGTCGGGACGACCGACTTCGAGCACGCCATCGTCGCCACGGGGTCGCGCCCGGTCGAGCTACCGGGGTTCGCGTTCGACGGCGAGGAGGTGCTCTCGTCGACCCACGCGCTCGCACTCGACTCGCTCCCCGACCGGCTGGTCGTCATCGGCGCGGGCTACATCGGGATGGAGCTCTCGACGGTGTTCGCCAAGCTCGGCGTCGACGTCACGGTCGTCGAGGCGCTCGACGGGGTGCTCCCGGGGTACGAACGCGACGTCGCCCGCGTCGTCAGGCGGCGAGCCGAATCGCTCGGGGTCACGTTCCGGTTCGGCGAACGAGCCGATGGGTGGACGCCGACCACCGGGGGAGTGCGCGTGAGGACTCAGTCCGACGACGACGGCCAGGCCCAGTACGAGGCGGACCGCGTGGTCGTCGCCGTCGGCCGCGTGCCGGTCACGGGCACACTCGACCTGTCGGCCGCAGGCGTCGAGACCGACGAGCGCGGGTTCGTCGTGACCGACGAACAGGCCAGAACGAGCACGGACTCGATATTCGCCGTCGGTGACGTCGCCGGCGAGCCCATGCTGGCCCATCGAGCCAGCAAGGAGGGTGAGGTCGCCGCCGCCGCTATCGCCGGGGAGGACGAGACGATGTCGACCCGCGCCATCCCGGCCGCCGTCTTCACCGACCCGGAGGTCGCGACGGTCGGACTGACCGAGGCCGAGGCCGCGGACGCGGGACTGGAGCCGGTCGTCGGTCGGATGCCCATGCGCGCCTCCGGCCGGGCGCTCACCCTCGACGAGACCGACGGCTTCGTCCGGGTCGTCGCGAACGGGACCACGGGTACCATCGTCGGTGCACAACTGGTCTGTCCCGAGGCGTCCGAACTGGTCGCCGAGTTCGCACTCGCGGTCGAGACCGGCGCCACGCTCGCGGAGGTCGCGACAACGGTTCACACCCACCCGACCCTGACCGAGGCGGTGATGGAGGCGGCCGCGAGCGCCCAGGGCGCGGCCATCCACACGGTCGGTCGGTGAGTCCCCTGACGCGCTAGGGGTAGCCAAGCAGGTGCTGGTTCGCGGTCGAATGTTTCGGGGTAGTCGAGAACAAGAGTACTGTTTTATGTATTCTATTAACAAGATGGAACCGGTATATCCTACTAAAATGGAGACTTTTCCCACAGAACCTGAGAGTACCTGAAACCGAGTAAGTATTTATTCGAGAATCTGGGGCTGGTGTGAGTCCATCCTCTCACGCATAGCGGATACACGGAACGCCGACGACACATCTCACACGGTGTACAATGTGTAGACCGTTCAAACGGTGTGTTCTTCCGTCAGAATGGTTGCTCGCACGAAAGATACAGGTGGGCCGGGGATGAGTAGCCGGTAACGGGACGGGTATGAGCGAGACGAGACAGATTACAATCGGCGAGACGGTGGACGGGTCGACCGTGACGGTACCGGTCGTAGAACTGCTGACGGGCCGGGGCTTCGTGACTGGGAAGTCGGGCTCCGGGAAGTCGAACACCGCGAGCGTCGTCGCCGAGGAGCTGCTGGAGGCGGGCTACCCCCTGCTCGTCGTCGACACCGACGGGGAGTACTACGGGCTGAAGGAGGAGTACGAACTGCTGCACGCCGGCGCCGACGAGGAGTGCGACATCCAGATCGCCCCCGAGCACGCCGAGCGCATGGCCCACCTCGCGCTGGAGGAGAACGTCCCCATCATCCTCGACGTGTCGGGCTACCTCGACGAGGACGTCGCGAACGAACTCATCCTCGAGACCACTAAACACCTCTTCGCGAAGGAGAAGAAGCTCAAGAAGCCCTTCCTCCTAGTCGTCGAGGAGGTCCACGAGTACATCCCCGAGGGCGGCGGGATGGACGAGACGGGCAAGATGCTCATCAAGGTCGGCAAGCGCGGGCGCAAGCACGGCCTCGGCATCATGGGCATCAGCCAGCGCCCGGCCGACGTCAAGAAGGACTTCATCACGCAGGCGAACTGGCTGGTCTGGCACCGCCTCACCTGGGAGAACGACACCAAGGTCGTCGGGCGCATCCTCGGGAGCGAGTACGAGAACCGCATCACCGACCTCGACGCCGGGCAGGCGTTCATGATGTCGGACTGGGCCGAGGCCGACATCCGGACCATCCAGTTCCGCCGCAAGCGCACCTTCGACGCGGGTGCGACGCCGGGGCTCGACGACTTCGAGCGTCCCGAACTCAAGTCGGTCAGCGACGCGCTGGTCGAGGACCTCTCGGACATCACCGAGGAGAAGGCCGAGCGCGAGAACCGCATCATCGAACTCGAGAACGAACTCGAGAAGAAAGAACAGAAGATATCGACGCTGGAGGACGAACTCGAACGCGCGCGAGACATCTCCTCGGCCGCGGAGCAGATGGCCGACGCCATCGCGGGCAACACCGGTATCGAGACGCCGGGCGAGCAGACGACGCTCGACGATGCGGCCGCGGTGGACGACGACAAACCGGACGAGGAGAAGACGAACGCCGAGATCGAGGCCGAACGCAACGAGCTTCGCAAGCGGGTGCGCGAACTCGAGGGCGAACTCGAACGCCTCGAATCGCGCAACGAGACGCTCCGCGAGGAGAACGCCGAACTCCACGAGGACGGCGAGGAGGCCGACATCGTCCAGGACCAGCGCGACCGCATCGCGTTCCTGGAGATGGCGCTCGAACAGCTCCAGCGGCGGTTCTCGGAGCCGTCGAGTTCCAGCGATTCGACGGCCGGGAGCGACGAGTTCGATGACGTCGTCGAGCTGGTCCACGCCGACCCCGTGGAGGGGCGCGTCGAGGACGCCATCCACGAGGCCGAGTGCAACGAGACGTACACCTGGGACACCATCGCGGTCCTCGGCGAGAAGGCCCCGATGACGGTGGCCCAGGTCGAACCGCTCGTCGACACGGACGGCCAGCGCATCCAGAGTGCGCTCACGGAACTCCGAAAGCGCGACGTGGTGCGCCGCGACGAGAAAGGGCGCTACGAACTCGACCGGGGGTCGATGGAACGACTGGTCGCGGACCACCGCGAGCGCGAGCGCATGGCGGCGGTCAAAGAGAAGACGCGGAATCCCTGAGCGGGTTGGCGGCCGGAATCAGGGGACGCTCCCGACCTCGTCGATGGGCATGACCGAGTAGTCCACCGAGAGGGTGTTCTTCGTGGCGCGGATCTTCCCGACGAACGTCGAGATGTCCGCCAGCGAGCCCTCGACGATGAACAGCTCCATGCAGTAGTGGTCGCCGACGTGGTTGTGGACGTTCGAGGCGACGAGGTCCTCGTGTTCATGGCGGAGGCTCATCATCCGGTGTTCGACGTTCGTGGACTCGTAGTCGAACAGCACGGTGACCACGCCCATGAGGTTGCGGTCCTCGAGCTTCTTGTCCTCGAACTCGCCGAGGAGGTTCCGGGAGGCCTCCCGGATGACCTCGCTCCGGCCGGTGTACCCGTGGGTCTCTGCGAACTCGTCGATCCGTTCGAGGAGTTCCTCCGGCATCGAGACACTGACGACTGTCATGTATTAACCGACGGCGGTAGAAATAATAAGGATTCGTATTCTGACGGCCTGAGAGGGGTGCGAGATAGTAACAGTGCCCGGGTCACTCCGCCTCGGCCATGCCTTCCAGGCGTTCTCGCGAGGCCGTGACCCGTTCCTCGTCACCGGCGGCCTCGGCGATCTCGGCGGCCTCGGTCAGCGTCTCCCGCAGGTACGGGGTCGCGCCGACCGACTCGTAGCGCTCGATGGCGGCGTCGAGTGCATCGAACGCCTTCTCGTACACGCCGTTGGCCGAGCAGACCGACGCGTAGTCGCGGTACGTCTCCGCGAGGCCGGGCGAGCGGTCGAGGGATTCGAGCATCTCGATGGCGCTCGAGAGGTGCTCGCAGGCAACGTCGAGGTCGCCGCGCTGCTGGGCGATGCGTCCCCTGATGGCCAGCGCGAGGGCCTCGTCGCGCTCGTCGCCGAGTTCCTCGACCAGTGCCAGACAGGCCTCGACGTGGTCGGCCGCCTCGTCGAGCCGCCCGTCGTCGCACGCGGTCGCGGCCAGGCCGCGGAGACAGAGCATCTGGGAGTGTCGGTTCTCCTGGGCACTGGTCATCTCGAGGGCGCGTTCGAGGGACTCGCGGCTCCGGCCGAGGTCGCCGGCCCGCCGGTAGGTGTTGCCGAGCGCCCGCCGGGCGTGGGCTTCGACCTCGCGGGCGCCGACGGTCTTGCTCTCCTGGACCGCCTGCCGGAAGCGGGCGATGGCCGCATCGAGGTCGCCCACGTCGCGGGCGGTGACCCCCAGGTTGATGAGACTGTCCAGCGCCTGGACGCGGGCGCCGATGGTGTGGCGGATCTCGTGGCTCTGCTCGAAGCGTTCGACCGCCCCGTCGAGGTCGCCGCGTTCGCGCTGTATCATGCCGAGGTTGTTCAGCACGTCCGCCTCGCCGCGGAGGTCGGTGATCTCGTCGTAGATGTCGAGTGCGGCCTCGAAGCGAGCCTTCGCCTCGTCCACGTCGCCACGGAGCCAGGCGACGACGCCGACCCCGTTGAGCGCCCGGGCCTCGCCCTGCCGGTCGCCGGCGGCCCGGAAGCCCTCCAGGCTCGAGAGGCCGTACTCCCAGGCGTCGTCGAACTCGCCGCGCCGGTCCCAGACGTAACTCCGTATCTTGTCGGCGCGTGCCCGCAGGAGCGCTTTCGCGTTCTCGTCCGCCGTGGCGTCGGCCACCTCCTCGAGGTAGTCGCACTCGGCCAGGGCCACCTCGTAGTCGCCGGCGTCGCTGTACATCCGCGCCCTGGCGACCAGACAGGAATGGACCGTGCTGGTCGGGCAGGCGTCCGGGAACGACAGGTTCGCGTGGGGGCCGTGGCCGTAGAGGGGAGCCAGTCCCGGCGTCTCCCGACCGAGCGAGAAGAGCCGTTCGGCGGTCGCGGTCAGCCACGCCACCGGGTCGGCCTCGACCTGCTCGAGGACCGGGGCGTCACCCTGCCGCAGGGACCGGATGCGGTCGCGTCGGTCCGGGTCCCCTCCGAGCGCCAGCAGCGCGTTGACCGCCCCGGCGAACCGCCGGTGGGCCACCGCGTGGTCCAGCGTCGAGACGACCTCGTCGAGGAACGCGGTCGACCAGGCGTCGTGGACCGTCCGGTAGGCACCGTTCACGCGGCCGAACAGGACGTGGCCGTCGAGGTCGTCGAGGGCCGCATCGACCGCGTCCAGGTCGGGGCCGTCCGGGTCCACCGCGAGTGCGTACACCAGGTCGGGCGTGACGGGTAGCCCGGCCGCGTTGCAGGCGTTGACGAGCGTCGCGACCACGAGCGCGTCCGGGTCGTCCGCGACCGCCGCGTAGGCGCTCCGGACGTCCTGCGAGAGGGAGGTGACTGCGTCGCGGTCGTCCTGCGGGTCCGCGAACAGGCCGTACCGGTGTGAGAGGATGAGCAGTTCGCCGGCCTCGGCGTCGCTATCGTCCCACGTCGGCATGGTGAACTCCTCGCGGGGTGGCAACGACCCCGGGAGCAGTCGGTCGACGTGGGCGTGGAACCGGTCGCGTTCGGTGTCGTCCAGCGCCGGGACCGAGACGGGGCGTATCTCGTCCTGTCTGAACGTCTCGAGGCGCGCGTCGAGCAACTCGTCGGGGTCGGCCCACTCGGAGCGACGCGAATCGAGCAGGAACGAGACGTCGGCGTCCCCGGATAGTTCCTGTATCAGCGTGAAGAGCCTCGAGACGTCGCCGCGGGTCGCGTCCTCGACGGCCACGAGGACGTGCCCGTCCATCGCCCGCAGGGCCGACGCGAGGTCGGTCGGGTCCTCGATGGGGGCGTCGCGGCCGGCCTCGCGGTAGACCACGGGCCCGGTCCCGTCGTGCCACCACCGGTAGGCGGCCTGTTTCAGGCACGTGCTCTTGCCACTGCCCGGGAGGCCGATGATGACCGAGTCGTGGCCGTCGGCGACGTCGGCCAGCACGTCGGCGACGAAGTCGCGTCGGTCGCCGTCGACGACGTGTTCGCGGGCGAGCGTCATGTCGGCCCGTACCTCGGCGAGGCGCGGGCCGGCCCGGAGCATCGTCGCGGGTGCGAGCACCTCGGTTCCCTCGAAGTACTCGCTCGACAGCGGTCGGAAGCCGCTCTCGGTGACGACATCGGGAGCTGCCGCCGACTCGGGCAGCTCGTCGACCGGCTGCTGCCCGGTCTCGCCGACCGGGCCGTCGACGAGACGGTGGTCCTGCGACGCGCCGAGGTACTGCCTGAAGAGGTCGTCTGCCCACCGGCGCGCGCCCACTGACCCGTTCTCGACCACCGCGTGGATGCCCCCGGTCGGGGAGTACACGACGAGCAGGACGCACCGCTCGTCGTCCGTCACGAGGTCGACCACGCCGAGTCGCCGCGGGAGCACGTCGCAGGACTCGACGTGCCAGCTCCCCTGCGCGACGCCCCCGTTCGTCTCGGCCTCCGCCTGCAAGCGTTCGGCGATGTCGGGGTCGGCCGCGACGGTGACCGAACCACCGCGGGCAGCGATACCGACGACCTCGGACAGCGACCGGTCGTCGGCCGCGACCGGCCAGAGCGCACGGAGCGAGGTCGCCCGGTCGAGCATCGCGTGAATCTGTTCGAGGAGTTCGTACTGGCGATTCGAGGACGAGAGGGTGATGTCCGCCCCGGCGAGGACCGCCGGTTCGAGCGGTGTCGCAGGTGGAATCGGGTCGAAGAGGTCGTGGTTCGACTGCACCGCCCGCAGGCCGGCGAGGTGGTCCCGGTGGTGGTCGAGGACCAGCGACCCCGCCGTCGTGAGCACGTATCCCTCGTCCGTCCGCGCGATCCAGCCCGCCTCCGTGAGTTCACGGACCCCCCGGTTCACCGTCGACCGGGAGACGCCGAGTGCCGCCGTGAGGTCCCGGACGTGCGCTGGCCCCGACTCGATGCACTCCAGGAACCGGTAGCGACGGTCCAGGAGTTCCAGCGCATCCGAGACGTCGTCCCCATCCATGTCTCTCCCATGAACCTGCTCGGTGAAATATGTATACCAAGAGACAACCGGTCCCGATAGGGCACACGGATGTACAGAGTTGCCGGACACGACGGGGAACACGAACAGGCTGGTCGAACTTTGCCAGTGAGACGAACGCATCCGGGTGGCGAGCACCGGCGGTGTCACGGGGTGACACCGCGTGTCACTCGGTGAGTTGAACTGTCGAGGTATCGTTACTCTTCGTAGAGGCCGGCGGTGGACTGCCCTTCCGGGGGGAATGGGGGCAGGTCAGGTCGTGCACGGCAGTACCACCGGTCACGCTGCCAGGCGAGCTCGTCTGGCCACCGACGTCGGCCTCTGTTCTCCGAGCGTGCCCGCGGACGAGCGCATTGGAAAGGCATCGTCCCGGGGGCGTTCTCGACTGGCGTCGACGGTCGGCGCACCGACTCCGGGGGGAAGACGGTGCGTCGTCCGACCTGCCAACCTCCACTTCTGACACGGGTGTCCGTCGGTCGGAACCAACATAGGATTTCTTACACAAATCCCCTTTCGGGAAAGGTCAATACCGTCCCGCCGCACGACTGGAACATGTCGGACGACGGTGGGACTGGACAGGACCGGAGCCTCATCCACCGCTACTACCTCTTCCGGGTGACGAACACGTCCGGGTTCTTCCTCCCCGTCGCCATCATCATCCTGCAGGACAAGGAGTTCGGGATGGGGTTCGTCGGCGTCGCGTACGCGGTCTACGCCGTGGCGAAGCTCCTGCTCGAGGTGCCGACCGGCTACGTCGGCGACTGGCTCGGGCGGCGGGGGAGCCTCGCCATCGGGAGCGCGGTCCGGGCGGTCGTCATCGGGGTGTACCCGTTCCTCGGGAGCGAGGCGCTCTACCTCGGGCTGCACGTGCTCTGGGCAGTCGGGCGGTCGTTCCGGTCCGGGACCCAGGACGCCTGGCTGTACGAGATACTGCAGGCCCGGTTCGACGAGTCGGACTTCGCCCGCATCGAGAGCCGGGGGAACACCCTGAAGCTCGTGACCGACGCCGTGACGGCTGTCGCCGGCGGCGTCCTCTACAGCATGGAGATGGCCATCCCGTTCGTCGCGACGGCGGCCATCGCGCTGGTGGGCATCCCCGTCCTGTTCTCGTTCCCGAGCATCGCGAAGCTCTCCGTGGACCCGGACGACGACAGGGCTGGCGAGGTTGCCGGAGATAACGAGGACAGAGGCCCCCTGACGATGTCCCTCGCGCTGCGGCTGCTCCGCCTCCAGCTCGCCAGCCCGGCCGTCCGGTGGTTCATGGTGTACGGCGCGACGTTCTCCTCGCTGTTCGTGGTCACCCGCATCTACGAGCAGCCGGCACTCGACGCGGTCGGGGTTCCCGTGGCAGGGTTCGGCGTGCTCTACGCCGCCTTCAAGCTCGTCTCGGCAGGCGTCGCATCGTCGGTCGGGCGGGTCCACGACGCTATCGGGACCCGGGGCGTGCTGGGCGCGATGATACCGATATACGCCGTCGCCTACGCGAGCATCGCCATCGCGCCGGTCCTCGTGGTTCCGGTGCTGTTCCTGAACCGCGGCCTCCGGACGATGACCCGGCCGGTCACGAACCAGTACCTGAACGAACGACTGGAGGACGTGGGGCGGGCGACCGTGCTCTCCGGCGCGTCGATGTTCTTCGCACTGGTCGGGAGCGCGGCGCGGCTGGTCGCCGGTGTCGGGACGGAACTGCTCGGCCCGGTCGGCTTCCTGCCGGTGGCCGGGGTCGTCCTGTCGCTGCTCGGTGGAGTAGTGTGGGTCTTCACGTCGCCGGTCCGGACGGCGCCAGAGCCCAGGAGCGACCGCGCCGGCGTCCTTTCAGCAGGCGACTGATACCGCGTCGCGACCCCCCGCCTGATAACTCACCGCGAGACCGACGTGACCGTCAGGTCCTCGCCGACGGTCAGGTCGATCTCGTCCCCGTCGATGGCGAAGGTGAACACCGCCTCGAACGGGTCGGTCTCCTCAACCGCCTCGTCGAAGGTCATGAACACGCCAGAGGAGGTCTCGTAGTCGGCCCCGGAGAGGTTGACGCCGTGGTCCGTCACGAAGGACTGGAGGGGCGTCGCCCCGACCAGCATCGTCCCGAAGGGCCGGCGCGTGTCGAAGGTACAGTTCCGGCAGTGTGCGGTGTAGACGACCTGATGGCGGTAGCCGCAGCTGTCGCAGCAGCCGTCGGCGGCGTCGTGGTCCTCGCAGACGTCGACCCGGTCGTCGAACGTCCCGCCACAGCGCGGACAGCAGTCGCTCGCCACGGAGAGGGTATCGGCGAGGGTGAACCGGTGGGCGGCCTCGAGCGCCTCGGTCGGCGTCCGGTCGCCCATCCCGGCCGGCGGCAGGTCGTGCAGGCCGAGGAAGCCGTACTCGTCGGGCACGTCGTCGTGCTCGGCCTGGTAGTTGCTACGCTCGTAGATGCCGGGGCACTCGGTACAGTAGACAGCGATCCGCCCGCGATGGTACATCACCTCGAGTTGGCCCCCGCAGTGGTGGCACTCCTGGTCCACCGGCGTCAGCTCGGAGATGGGGTTCCCGAGGACCGACCCGGAGAGGATGGCCTGGGCGACGCGTCGGCCCGGGCGCCGGAAGTCGTAGCCAGCCTCGGTCTGTTCGAGGAAGTGGCCGACCAGTTTGTCGAGGTGGTAGTTGAAGTGCGCCGAGTCGATGTCGCCGAGCTGTCGGCGGATCTCCGAGAACTGGACCGGCCGGTCGGCCCGGTGGGTCGTCGCGAGTACCTCGAGGATCTGTACGCGGGTCTCGTGGCCGATCATCGCGAACGCCTCGTCGGGCGTGACGGTGTCCTGGGCATCGGCCGCGTCGTTCGCATCGCCCCCCATGGTCCGAACTCACGTGAGCATCACGTAAACTGGTTCTGCCCGGGAGCATCTCGAAGGCAGGGAAGAGGGTCCTGCTGAACCGGCTCAGTCGCCGGTCTGGCTCGAATCCACGGTCACAGCGAAGTCCTCGGGCTCGGCCTCGGCGACCGAGGGCAGGCCGCGTAATCTGGGACGCACGAGAACGTAGAGGGCCGTGAAGCCGAACCCGAAGGCGGTCAGGCCCATTGTCGTCGTCGTACCCAGGACCTCGCCGACGACCCCGCCGAGGAGCGACCCCAGCGGCAGCGTCGCACCCGACGCGGTCCCCTTGGTGGAGGACACGCGGGCGAGCATATCGGCGGGGAAGACGGTCTGGTTCAGCGTCGCGGTGAGCACACCGCTCATCCCGGCGGGCACCCACGCCAGGCCGAACAGCAGGACGGTGAGTGCCGGCGACGGCGCGTACACCGCGGCGAGCCAGCTACACGCGCCGAACCCGTGTCCGACGAGCAGCAGGTAGCCGTAGGGGACGGATTCGACGTAGGGCGCGACGAGCGAGCCGACGAGCCGGCCGATGCCCAGCGCGCCGAGCAGCAGGCCGTAGAGCGCTGGGCCGCCCAGCGACCCGCCGAAGGCCGGGAGGATGGCGAGCGTCACGCCGACGGCGAAGTTGGCGACCGCCGTCGTCAGCACCAGTTCGACGAAGACGGTCCCCCGGAGCACCTCGATACCCTCCCGGAGGTCGTCGACGTAGGAGTCGAACACGGCCCGGAGCGACTCCTCGTCGTCGTCCGGAAGCTCGGACCCCCCGTCGGTTGCTTCGGCCCGGCCCTCCGCAGGCTCTTCGGTGCAACCAACGGTCCCGACCTCGTCGGCCGAGCTATCGTACTCGGCCGCCGGGATGGCGATACCCGCGAACAGCAGGCTCGCCACGGCGAACGTGACCGAGTCGAACAGGAACAGCGTCGTCACGCCGAAGACGGCGATGAACGCCCCGCCCAGCGCGTCGAACACCATGTCCAGCCCGAGCGTCACGGTCGCGAGGGCGGAGTTCGCCCGCGAGAGCTGACCCTCCTCGACGATCCGTGGGAGGATCGTGGTCTGCATCGGCGACATCAGCAGCGTCGCGAGCGTCAGGATCGGCACGACAGCGAGCAGGACACCGACGGTCAGGTGCCCCATCGCGGCGGCCAGCGGGAGCGCGAGCACCACCACGCCCTGCAACACCTGCGACCCCACGAGGACCGGCTTCACCGGCAACCGGTCGACGATTGGGCCCGCCAGAATCTGCAGGAGCCACGGGAGCAGCAGTATCGAGTTCGCGAGACCCGTGAGCACGGTCGACTGGCTCAACTCGAAGACCAGCCACAGGACCGCGACGGTGTAGAGGCTGTCCCCGGCGTTCGTGACGAACTGCCCGGCGAAGAACCGCCGGAAGTCGCGGTTGCGCCACAGCGACGACCCACTGGTGGCCCCCGGGTCCGTCACCGCGGACCACCTCGGTTCGGGCCCGGACGCCCGGGTGACGTGTTCGGTTCGGGCGGTCGTGGCGACCGCGAGCGATGCGACTGTCGGTCGGTGCGCGATACGTGGTCGGACGAGCCCCGGCGGAGTACCGGAGACCCAGCGGTTGTCGGCATCTCGTGTGTTCGACGGATAGACTGCGGCTACGACGCGTAGCGAAAGACCGCACTACGGGGCGTAGCGAACCGAAGCGAATGCGAGTGCTGCAGCTATCCGGGCCGCTCAGGCGGCCGGCGGCGAGAGTGGGTCGAACACCGGACGACACGACTGCCGGTGAGTCATAGGACGGTTCTGGCGAAGTTTCAGGAGCAGCCAGAATAAGTCTGGTGGTGCACTGAGACGGTGTCACACGGCACGCCGGACAGGAGCTGGCCCCAGCCCGAGAACGAACGCTGTGGCAGCCGTGTTCGGTATAGCGACATGTGGTTTACCTCCCGGCTGGTTCCACCGACCGAGCAATCGCTTCGCAGGTCAGACGACACCCTCGAACGCGTCGGAGAGCCGTTCTCGCATGTGTTCTCGCCGGAGCGACCGGGCGCGGTCTTCGGACAGATAGCTCTGGAGGACGACCTCGGGGCTCTCGCTCCCCTGCTCGGCCGCCACCTCGGACAGTCCCTCGACGACGACCCGGTGCGACGACGAGTAGGCGTCGTACCAGAACCGCCGCCCCATCTGTGGAACCGGGTTCTGGCCGTCGACGGACTCGATACCGGCCGATTCCGCGAGGTCGGTGAACCAGTTCCAGACGGTCCAGCGACCGACGTGGCCCCGGCCAGCCGTCGGCGACGGGAAGAGGTATCCCTGCCAGTCCGTCTCGTCGGCGAACCCCGCGAACCGGCGTTTCACCGGGTCCACGCCGTACAACAGCGATACCTGCCCGGGACCGTTCTTCCGCTCCTCGAACCGGATGTGGGGCACGCCGTCGGCCGGGTCCAGCACGAACTGGGACCGGTGCAACCGGGCGACCTCGCCCGAGCGAAGCCCCCAGGCACAGAGCGCGAGCACGAGCAGTTCCTCGCGCTCGCTTCCTGCGGTCTCGTAGAGGCGCCGGACCTGCCCGGCGTCGAGATACGGCGGGTCCGTGTCCTCCTCGCGCCAGTCGTACTCCTCGTCGAGGCCCGAAGCGGGGTTCGTCCGGGCCAGTTTCCGGCGCACGAGGTGGGCGTACCAGTTCTCCACGACCGAGTGGATGCGCCGCTTCGTCCGGCCGGAGTCCAGCTCGGCGTGCAGGCGGTCGAAGGCGGCCCAGCACTCGTCGACAGCCTCGTGTGCCGGGGTATCGCCCTCAGTCGCGACCGGGGAGAGGAGGGCTGCGTGCCCGTTCGCGTCGCGGTAGGCCCGGACGTAGCGGTCGAGGCGGTATCTGAGGGTGTCGAGGGAGGACTCGGCGAGACCCTTGCGCGTCCGGCGCGAGTCCAGAAAGTCGGTCAGGGCGGCGAGGGTCCGGTCGTCGTCGGTCGACCAGTCGTACCCGGCATCCGCCTGCTCGCAGTCGAGGTCGTCGCTCCAGAAGTCGCCGAAGGTCCGGTCGTGGTAGGTCCTGAGCGTGTAGAGGAGCGTATCGAAGCCGTGTTCTCGGAGCCAGTCGTGGGTCGGTTTCTCCGTCTCGGGGTCGAGCCCGTCGGCCTCCATGGCGGGTGCGACCACCGTCCAGTACGCCTCGACGAGCCCGTCGAGGTCGAGGCTGGTCCACGAGACGTCGGTGTCGCCGGTTACGGGCGTGTGCTCGGTCACGGTCGCTTCATCACGAGCGTCGGGTATAAATTCCGGGCCGGAACCCCGTCGCCAGCGCACAGAACGGCCGATTCCGGAGGTCGCGCTTTGCGGCCCCAGGTAACGGGGCGAGACAGCATAAATCGGATTTCACGATATAGAGTCGCGGGGTACGCCTTGAGACGGTCACGCCTGCTGACCAGTATTCGGTCGTGCTCTGGAGGCTACCGGGCTCTACCGCGGCTCCAATCGGGTTCGGTACAGTGTTCGTGACTTTTACCAGCGTCGAGAGACCATCTGTACTATGGACCTTCGGGTCAGCGGACTGGAAGACCTCGAAGAACGAGTCGGGAGCGCGCTCGAACGTATCGGCGAACTGCAGGCAGGGACGCGCATCGAGTCCGACGCCTTCTTCTCGGACCCCTTCATGCGCGACCACACCGAGTTCGACTCCTTCGCCGCCTTCTGCGACCGGTGCCCGTGGCCGGTCGAGGACGCCAGCGACGTACAGGACGTCTCGCGCGAGGAGCTCGACGAGTACATCGCCGCCACGACCGACTTCGAGTCGTGGGAGGGCATGAAGACCCAGGCCGCAGAGGAGGAGATCATCGACCAGGTCGTCTCCTGACTACCCGCCGGCGGACAGCACGTGCAGGAGGTGGTACAGCCCGTAGCTGACGATGCCAGCACCGAGCATCGACCCCACCCAGGACCCCAGCGTGATACCGACCTTCCGGGGTGAGACGCCACTCCCGCCGGAGGAGTCCGTCGCGAGGCCGCTCCCGACGATGCTCGCGATCATCACCTTGTTGAACGAGATCGGGATGCCCAGCACGATAGCGAGTTGTGCGATGAGGAACGCGGGCACCAGGGCCGCGATCGACCGACGTGGCCCCAGCGAGGCGTATTCGTTCGAGACCGCCTGGACGAGTCGCGGGCCGCGAATCCACGCGCCGAGGAGTATCCCGCCGCCACCGAGCGCGAGCAGGTAGATCGAGGGGAGCTGGAGGTCCGTCTCGAAGATGGCCTCGAGTGGCCCGGTCGCGAGCCCGACCTGCGAGCCACCGCTCGTGAACACGACGACGAGCCCAAGCACGACGAGGAACTGGTCGATTCCCGCGCTCTCGTTCCGCAGCAGTATCAGCCGCGTGCCGGCCAGTGCGACGAGGCCACAGGTCACGCTCACCGCGACCATCCCGAGCGTGTACGAGCCGCCGACGGTCGTCGGGAACAGGTGGGACGCGGTGGCGAGGTACCGGGCGACCGACCCCTGGCCCCCACTCGCGGTCGGAATGACCGTGAGCTGGATGTTGGCCAGGGCGTACCCGACCGCGCCGCCGAGGAGTGGAATTCCGAGGGTCTCGGGGACGGAGTCGCTCCGGAGGCCCCGGGCGAGGCCGTACGCGAGGACGCCCTCGACGACCGGGATGGTGAACCAGAACCCGAGGATGACGACGTACTCGTGGACGGCGAATCCTCCGCCGAGGGCGATGCCGGCGCCGACCATCGCCCCGGTGACGGTGAACGCCGAGGGGATGGGATAGCCTCTCGAGTTCCCGATGGTGATGAGCGTCGCCGCGGTCAGCAACGCGGCCGCCGCCGCCAGCGGTGTGATGGTGACGCCGGCGACGAGGTCCCTGCCGATGGTCTCGGAGATGCTCCCACCCTGCAGGACCGCGCCGAGTCCGGCCACGATGCCGACGAGGAAGGCCGCCCGGAGGACCGACAGTGAGTTCGCGCCGACCGCGGGGGCCACGGGTGCCGAGTTGCTGTTCGCGCCGACGGTGAACGACATGAACAGGGCCGCCAGGAGGGCGATGGCGAGCACGAGTGCCACGGAGGCCATCTGTTCACCGCGTGCCTGTCGCCCGGCACTGGGGCGTCGAAGACGGTCGGCCACTGCTCCGCTCGTTCATGTCCAGCGGTCGATGGAAGAGACCCATGAATCCGTCGGATTCCGGTATATCACCGAGTAGTACGCGGATAATATCGATAACTGATTGTCATCGTCTCAGCCTTGTCGGGGAGACGAGAGCCTGCTGCCCTGGGGGACCCAGCCCAGCAGGTGCGAACACCACAGAACCCACACAGTCCGAACGCTTACCTGTGGGACGATTCTACGCGGTACCGACATGACTTCTATCTGCCACTGCACCGGGGCGAGTCAACCACCAGCCTGCGGAGGGCTGGCATGACAGCCGGCGGTGGAGGCATCACTGCCGGCCTCATCGACCTGCTCGCGGTGTTCATCATCGCCGGTGGGGTCGGCATCTTCGTCGCGAAGGTCGGACGGTTCCCGTACACCATCGCCCTGCTGTTCGCCGGGTTCGCCGTCTCCATCGGCGTCTCCCTGACGGGTGATGGCGGCGCGTCGCAGGCGCTCGGGACCATCCCGCTCTCGCACGACATCATCCTGCTCGTGCTGTTGCCACCCCTGTTGTTCGAGGGGGCGGCCACGACCGACCTGGAGGCGTTCCGCGAGAACTTCCCGGTCATCATCACGCTCGCCGTCGTCGGGCTGGTGTCGTCAATCCTGCTGGTCGGGGCCGCTGCGACCCGGGTGCTCGGGATGCCACTGCTGGTCGCACTCCTGTTCGCGACCATCGTGCTTCCGACCGACCCCGTCTCCGTGCTCGCGCTGTTCGAGGAGATCGGCGCGCCGGAACGGCTCGCCGTGCTGGTCGAGGGCGAGAGCCTGCTCAACGACGGGGTCGCCGTCGTCATCTTCGTCACGCTCTACGACCTCGTCGCCGAGGGCGCGACCGTCGAGGACCTGCTGACGCTCGACAGCCTCGCGAGGGTCGTCATCGACGTGGTGTTCTCCGGACTCGGCGGGGCACTCGTCGGGTTCGCCGCGGCCTTCGTCGTCTACAGCGTGATGCGCGACCTCGACGAACACATGACCGAGATCGTCCTGACGCTCATCCTCGCCTACGGCGCGTTCATCCTCGCCGAGCACTACGTCCCCCAGTGGATCGGCATCCAGTTCTCCGGGGTCATCGCGACGGTCGTCGCCGGGCTGTTCATCGGGAACCGCGGCGCCGAGGAGGCGATGAGCCCCCAGACCAAGCTCTCCATCTTCAACACCTGGGAGACGTTCGCCTTCATCGTCAACACGTTCATCTTCGTCCTCATCGGCGCGCGGACGCCGGTGAGTGCACTCGTCGAGAACATCGCCCCGCTCGGCATCGCCATCGGGCTCGCACTCGTTGGGCGCGCCATCCCGGTCTACGTGCTCACGAACGTCGTGAACAAACTGCAGCCCCGCCAGCGCCTCTCGCTGTCCTACCAGCACGTCCTCGTCTGGGGCGGCCTGCACGCCTCCATCCCCATCGCGCTGGTCCTCGGTATCCCGTCGGGCGAGGCCAGCCCACTGACGCAGTACGGGAGCATCACGACCGAGCAGCTCCGCGTGCTCGTCTTCGGTATCGCCGCGTTCAGCCTGGTCGTCCAGGGTCTGACGATGGCGCCGCTCATCCGCCGGCTCGGCATCATCACGACGACCGAGGAGGAGCGCCTCTACCAGTTGCTCATCGGTCGGGCGCGGGCCGTGGACGAGGCCCTCGACGCCGCGGACGAACTGGAGGCGAAGAACGAGATACCCGAGGCGGTGTACGACCGCTTCACCGCGGAGTACGAGTCCGAGAAGGCCGACCTCAACCGGGCCATCGCTCGCCTGCTCGACGACCACCCCGAGATACGCGACCGCGAACTCCTCGGGAGCGAGCGCCGACTGCTGAAGCAGGAACAGAGCGCCATCAAGAGCGCCGAGCTGAACGGTGTCCTGACCTCGGACGTGGCGGAGCGCCTGCTCCAGGAGGTCCACCTCAAGCTCGACCAGGTCCACCAGGGCCAGACGACCGTCCATCGCGACCCCGACGAGGAGGGGTACGAGGAGTTCTGGCGCGAGGAAGCGCACGAGTACGGCCTGCTGGAGGAGGAGGAGGACGAGAGCGACGACGAGGACGAGGACACAGAGACCACCGAGGAGTGACTGGCCGGGGGCGGTAACGGTCATCTGGGTGTGTCAACCGGGAACGTTCGTGACATTCGTCCAATTTTCGCGGCGATATCATGAATTTATCAACCGAGAGCGACAGCCTTTTGAGCGGTCGTGAGCACCGATTTCCCAGCATCACGACACATGGCAATCGAATTCGCACACAGTCCGCTGTTGACGTTCGTGCTCGCGTTGCTCGCGGTCATCCTGTTGCTCGTCCGGTGGGACCTCCCCGCGTTCGTGGGGCTCATCATCGCCGCGTTCTTCGTCGGCGTCATCAACGTCGTCTTCGTCCCCGAGTTCACACCGACGAAGGCGGCCGACGCGGTCGCGACGGCGTTCGGGAACGGCATGGCCGGCATCGGGATACCAATCCTGATGGCGGCCGTCATCGGGAAGTCGATGCTCGAGAGCGGCGCGGCCCAGCGCATCGTCCGCGGCTTCCAGTCACTCCTCGGGCGCGAGAACGCCGACTACGCGCTCTGGGGGAGCAGCAGCATCCTCGCGATTCCGGTGTTCTTCGACAGCGTGTTCTACCTGCTGGCGCCCCTCGCCCGGTCGATGCGGGCCCGCGTGGGACGTGACTACACCCTGTTCATCGTGGTCGTCGGGGCCGGCGCGGCGACGGCCCACGTGTTCGTCCCGCCGACGCCCGGCCCCCTCGCGGTCGCGGACGAGATCGGCGTCAACCTCGGCATGACGATGCTGATAGGCGTCACCGTGGCGCTCCCGGCCGCCCTCGTCGGTGGCATCGGCTACGGTCGGTGGATCAACCGCCGGCTCGACATCCCGCTCCGGGACGCGATGGCGACCTCGACCGACGAGCTGCACGAACTGGCCGAGCGCGACACCAGCGAACTGCCGGGGATGGTCGCCTCGCTCTCGCCCATCCTCGTCGCGGTCGGCCTCATCGGTGCCCTCACGGCCATCAAGGCGTTCGACGAGGCCTACCCCGCCCTCGAGACGCTCCGCCCCTACGCGGCCTTCCTCGGGGACAAGAACGTCGCGTTGACCATCGCGGCACTGGCCGCCGCCTGGGTGTTCTACCGGTACAGCGACCTCTCCCGGAGCGCCTGGGGCGACGAACTCACCGAGGCCCTGAAGAGCGGCGGCAACATCGCGGCCATCACCGCGGCCGGCGGTGCCTTCGGGGCCCTGCTCGCCGCCTCCGGCGTCGGTGACTACATCACCGGCGCGCTCTCCGGCGTCGGCATCCCCCTCATCGTCAGCGCGTGGCTCATCGCCGCCATCGTCCGCATCGCGCAGGGCTCTGCGACCGCGGCGATGCTCACCACCGCGGGCATCATGGCCCCGCAGGTGTCACAACTCGCCGTCCATCCGGCCTTCCTCGTGATGGCCATCGGTGCCGGTGGGAACATCTGCTCGTGGTACAACGACAGCGGCTTCTGGCTCGTCAAGGAGATCGGCGGGCTCACGCAGGTCGAGACGCTGAAGACCTGGACCGT
This sequence comes from Haloarchaeobius amylolyticus, assembly GCF_026616195.1. Taxonomy (NCBI): domain Archaea; kingdom Methanobacteriati; phylum Methanobacteriota; class Halobacteria; order Halobacteriales; family Halorubellaceae; genus Haloarchaeobius; species Haloarchaeobius amylolyticus. The sequence continues at coordinate 2,908 of NZ_JANHDH010000003.1, read as the reverse complement.
CCTCACGACGGTCATCTCGGTGACCGGGCTGGTCACCACGCTCGCCATCTCGACGGTCTTCCCGCTGGCCTGAAGCCAGCGCGTGACTGGCGAGTCGACGTGGACTCGTCCGGCGGTCCCGGCCTCGCCGCGGCGGTCACCAGGGCCGCCCCGGCCGGGTCGCATCGTCTCGTCGCGGCCGTCGGTACGACAACCCTTTTCAGCCGCCCGGCACAACACATCTCCCATGAGTGACGTTTTTGTCGGCAGTCTGATGTCCTCTCCGGTACACACCATCGACGCCTCGGCCTCCATCGAGGAGGCAGGCAACCTGATGCTCGACAACGGCATCGGGTCCGTCATCGTCGTCGACGACGACGGCCGTCTCGAGGGAATCCTCACCGCGACCGACTTCGTCCACGTCGTCGCCCGCGGTGACTCGGAACCGACGGCCACCGTCGGCAGCGCGATGAGCACCGACGTCATCACGACCACGGTCAACGAGTCCATCCAGACCGCGGCCGACGTGATGCTCGAACACGGCTTCCACCACCTGCCGGTTGTCGATGACGAGTCCGAGGTCATCGGCGTCGTCACGACGACCGACCTGACGGCGTACCTCTCCTCGGAGGGCCCGAACGCGTAGGCGCATTCGAGGCGCCCCGCTCCGAACCCCCACTCAGAGCCCACGGAGGCCGAGCACGAGGGCACACCTGCCTGTACCAGCACGATTTTCTGGCCGATGCTAGATGGTCACGGCAATGACAGACCGCTGGCTCTACTCGTGGGCGCTCGGGTCGGTCGCCTTCGGCGGCGCCTCGCTGCTCGTCCCGCTCTACATCGTCCAGCTCGGCGCGTCGCCGGTCCAGCTCGGTATCCTGGCGGCGACCGCGGCCGTCATCGGGGCCCCGGGTGCCATCCTGTTCGGGAAGCTCGCGAACCGGGTCGGCCACCGGCGCCCACTGGTGCTGGCGACGCTCGGCATCGTCGCGGTGGCTCTGGCCGTGATTCCACTGGTCACCAGCATCACGCTCGTCATCGTCGCCAACGCGGCGCTCTGGCTGTTCGTCGCGTCCATCGCGCCAGTGATGACGATGCTCGTGGTCGACGACGCCCCGGAGTCCGCCTGGAGCCAGCGCATCGGCCAGTTGAACAAGTACCAGGGGTACGGCTGGGCCGGCGGACTCGTCCTCGGGACGGTCTGGCCGCTGGTCGCGACACAGCTCGTGGGCGCCGAGGCGGTCACCCGCGTCCTGTTCTGGCTCCTCTCGGCCTGTGCAGCCCTGAGCGTCCTCGGGGCCGCCCGGTCGCTGCCGAACCCTGCCCCGGCGGACCACGTCACGAGCGACCGGAAGGTCCGGAAGGTCGCGCGCCTGCTGTCGAGTTCGCGCCGCGGCGTCAAGGGTGCGACCTTCGCGTTCTCCCCGAACCGCCTCTACTGGTCGACGCAGGCGTTCCACCCGCGGCGGCTCCGCGGCCGGGTGAACCCGGCGCTGGCGACGTACCTCCTGGCAGCCGTGCTCTTCTTCACCGGCTCGGCGGCGTTCTGGGCGCCACTCCCGCTGTTCTTCACCGAGTTGCGGTTCGACTCGGGGCAGGTGTTCGCGCTCTACCTCGCCTCCAGCCTCGGCTCGGCCGTCCTCTACGAGCGCGCCGGTTCGTTCGCGGGGAAACTCGACATCCGACTCCTCCAGTCCGGCGCACTCGCGGCCCGGGGCGTCCTCTTCCCGACCGTCGCCCTCGTCACGGGCATCGGGACGCTGACGCTCGGCCTGGGGGTGGCCGGCGTCGGCCTCGCCGCCATCGGCGCGACCTGGGCGTTCATCGCGGTCGTCGGGACGGCCATCGTGACCCGGCTCGCACCCCCCGCGGTCAGGGGCGAGGTGCTGGGCGTCCACACCGCCCTCGGCGCCGTCGCGGGCGGCGTCGGTGGCGTCCTCGGCGGCTGGGCGGCGACCGTCGGCTACCTGTTCGCGTTCGGACTCGCGGGCGGCCTGGTCCTCGCGGGTGCGGGGCTGGTCGTCTCCCTGCGAGCGCTCTCCGGTGGGAAGGAGGCCGCGAGACCACCTGCCGAGGCTGCCGGTGACCGACCCGAGGCGGTGTCGATTCCTGCAGCGAGCGAGGACGACCCCGTCTCGGCCGAGACGGAGTGACAGGCGAAGCGGTGTCGGTCCGTAGCCTCACTCCCGAGGGCCGGACCGGCCCTGTCAGAAGCGGTATCCGAGAGACAGAGGATGCAGTCGGCGACCGAGAAGAGGAGGCAGTCGGCAACCGGGGTATGATTGGTTCGACTCTGCGTCGAAGAAGCGACCGACCGTCAGAGAGTGTGAGAACGTCGATTTCGGGATGCCTGGTTCAGTCCTCGAGGGTAGCGTCCCGGACGACCACGTCCAGCCCGCGTCTGAGTTCCTGGGACAGCTCTCTATCCGAGATATCGTTGAGCTCTGCTAGTTCGACCAGCGATACCTCACGTGGCACTTTGAAGTACCCCTCGCTGACCGCACTCCTGAGGAGTTCCCGCTGGGCGTCGGTCAGGGTTCCGTCCTGCTTCGTGTTCGAAGACATCCCGGAAGTCACTGTGTGTGTTGATGTGTCCCACAGCAAAAGGGCTTGTGCAAACCGCAACCAATCACCTGCTATTACCGAATTATTCTGGTCCGGAACTGCGATTTTCGCAACTCAGTCGGTCTCTGGAGTGCCCCTTCTCACTCGCCGACGTCGTTGCCAAACTCGAAATGTGCCCAGGGGCGAGTGTGGTGGTTGGTGATGATCTCGGAGGATTCGATATCGAACCCGAGTCCAGACAGTTGATTGCTGATGTCCGTGAGGTCCTGTGTATCCGTGGCGACGGCCTCGATGAAGAGGTTGCGTTTGCTGGTGAGCATCTCACGGACGTCGACGACCCCACGGGACTCCAGCGCCTCCCGGG